>DASWSX010000077.1:0-13979 GCA_036402435.1 Telluria sp.
CTTTTTGGCCGTGGGCTTGATGCGCTCTAGCGCGGCGCGGGCTTCGGCCAGCTGGCCAGTGCGGGCCATCGCGATACCGCGCGACATGTCGCCCAGTACCGCCGCAAGTCCGCGCCCACCTACAGGCATCGGCTCCTTCAACAGCGCATCCCAGCGCTGCAGCTGCAGCAGGGTCAGGATCGGGAGGCTGCGCACATACTCGCCATATTCGTGGTCGCCCTTGCTGCGCCCGGCGGCACCGCGCGCGGTGTCGAGCGCCAGGTCGCCCCGCCCTTCCGTCAGCGACGCATACCACTGGAAGTGCGAATTGTGGCCGCGCCAGTCCATGCTGACCGAGAAATTCTGCTTTTTCAGCTCTGCGAACATTGTCTCGTCCGCGGCCACCGCCAACTGGTTGACGCGCGTGGCGTCGGCGTAGCGGCCGACGTGGGCGTAGGTGTGCGATGGCATGTGCAGCAGGTGCGGCGATTTCGGCGCCAGCGCACCGAGGCGGTCGGCTGCAGCCACCGCGCGCGATGCGACCGGCACTGCGTCGACCACGTGGATCATGTAGTGGTTAAGGCCAACGTGCCGGGGATATTTGGCCAGGCCCGCTTCAACCATATTGGCCAGTTCGCCAATCCGTCCGGCCGGCTTGCCGGTCTTGTCGTCCCACCAGTCGCCGCGGGTGGCGACCATTTCGGCTTCGGCATAGTGGGTGAGCACATCGGGGTCCGCCGGGAAGCGGGCCGCAAGCTGCTGCATGTATCCCGCGTACGCAATGTCGAGCGGGTCTGCCGGCTCGGACGTGCCGCCCGGCGCGCGGCATATCTCTGCATACGGCGCGGCCAGCGCACGGCCGGCGCTGCGGCCGTAGCGAACAGCCAGCGACTCAATCAGCGCCACGTCGCGCGCCGAGGCGCCCGCGCTGTGCCTGAGCGCGTAGTCGGCATATTTGCCCGCTTCAGCCAGGTCGCCGCGCTTCGGGTTGTTGATGTTTGGGCCCATCTGCACTGCCACGCCCCATGCGCACATGCCGCAATCGGGGTCCTGCGCCAGCGCCGCCTTGAAGGCGCGGATCGCCTCGGGACGGTTGAACGCGTACGACTGCGCCATGCCCTGCGCGAACAGGCGCCGCGCGGCCTCGTTGCCGTGCGAGGGCACCAGCGTGGTCTCGCCGAAGCCGTCGAGCACCGGTGCGGTGGCTTTGGTGTCCACTGTCAGGGGCAGGATCGTGCATGCGCCGATCACCGACAGCGAAAGCGCGATCAGGCACATCCGCTGCGGGAGATTGGAGCGAAAATGTGTGCGCATGACGGAACCCGATGGGAAAGTGAGGTGGCAAGCAAATTAATCTTTGCTCAGATTATTAATTTTGCCACAACCACCACTTTCATGGAGGAAACTTTTTCCGCTGCGCTGCAAAAAGGCACGGGGGATAGACGTGCGGATGCCGCGCAAGGACTCGGCCGCGACGGTGGTCGTTAGATTAGTGAGTAAGGCGAGAAGGTGCGGACAGGCGCCCGCACCAGCTGGAGGAATTACTTGCGGCGCATCAGGAACACGAATTCGTGTCCGTTCTGGGTGTGCGAGACGAGGGCATTGCCGGTTTGCTTGGCAAAAGCCTGGAAGTCACGCACCGAACCGGAGTCCGTTGCAATGATCCGCAAGACTTCGCCCGTCGCCATTTCAGCCAGCGCCTTCTTTGCCTTAAGGATGGGCAAAGGGCAGTTCAGGCCTCGTGCGTCGAGTTCTTTCTGGTATTCCATGATCTCGCTGTCGAGTAGGGTATCGCTCATCAATTGCTCTGCAGGTTGTGGGGTTACGCAACCGCATACTACTCCTATTTGCGAAACATGACGCACCGCACCAATATATAAATTTATCGTTGCATTGTTACAACGACCGTTGACGAATTGAAAATTATCAGGTGGACCCGAAATGACCGGGTCCACCGGGGCTGGGCAGCGCTCAGGCGCGCTGGCCGACCCACTCCGCCACGCCTGCCAATGCTGCAGGCAGGCCGCTCGGATCGGTGCCGCCGGCTTGCGCCATGTCGGGACGCCCGCCGCCCTTGCCGCCCACCTGCTGAGCCACGAAGTTGACCAGCTCACCGGCCTTGACCTTCGAGGTCGCGTCGGCAGTGACGCCGGCGATCAGGGTGACCTTGCCGTCGGCGACACTGGCCAGCACGATGGCAGCGGTCTTCAGCTTGTCCTTCAGCTTGTCCATCGTCTCGCGCAGGCCTGCCACGTCGGCGCCGTCGAGCGTCGCCGCCAGCACCTTGATGCCGTTGACGTCGACCGCCTTGGCCACCAGTTCGTCGCCCTGCCCCGACGCCATTTTCGACTTCAGCGCAGCCAGCTCCTTCTCCAGCGACCTGACCTGGTCCTGCACCTGCGCGATGCGCGAGGTCAGTTCGTCCGGGCTGGTCTTGAGCGCGCCGGCAGCTTCCTGCAGGCGGCGGTTCATCGACTGCACCAGCGCCAGCGCGCCTTCGCCGGTGACGGCTTCCACGCGGCGGATGCCCGCTGCGACGCCGCTCTCGGCGATGATCTTGAAGAAGCCGATGTCGCCGGTGCGGGTGACGTGGACGCCGCCGCACAGCTCTTTGGACGAGCCGATATCGAGCACGCGCACTTCGTCGCCGTACTTCTCGCCGAACAGCGCCATCGCGCCGTGCTTGACCGCGTCGTCGAACGACATGTGGGCCGCGCGGGTCTCGTGGTTTTCGAGGATCTCGCGGTTGACCAGCTGTTCGACTTTGGCGATCTGCTCCGCGGTCAAAGGCGCATTGTGGCTGAAGTCGAAGCGGGTCTTTTCAGCGTCGACCAGCGAACCCTTTTGCGCCACGTGGCCGCCCAACACTTCGCGCAGCGCCTTGTGCATCAGGTGCGTGGCCGAGTGGTTGCGGATGGTGCGTGCGCGCTTGTCCTGGTCGACGTTGGCCGCAACCTGCTCGCCTACCTTCAGCACGCCCGACTTCAGCACGCCGTGGTGGCCCGGTACATCGGCCTGGATCTTCAGCGTGTCTTCGACGTCGAACTGGCCGGCTGCGCCCAGGATCGCGCCCTGGTCGCCCACCTGGCCACCCGACTCGGCGTAGAACGGCGTGGTGTCGAGCACCACGATGCCCTGCTGGCCGGCCGTCAGTTCCTGCACCTGCACGCCTTCGGCATACAGCGCGATCACTTTCGAGTCGTGCGCCAGCTTGTCGTAGCCGACGAACTTGCTCTTCTCGCCGCTGTATTCAACGCCGGCAGCCATCTTGAACTTGCCGGCTGCGCGCGCGGTTTTCTTCTGCTGCTCCATCGCCGCCGCGAAGCCCGCTTCGTCGAGCACCACGCCGCGCTCGCGGCAGATGTCGGCGGTCAGGTCGAGCGGGAAGCCGTAGGTGTCATACAGCGTGAATGCGGTCGCGCCGTCCAGCTTTTGCGGATCCTTTGCCAGCTGCGTCTCGAGGATCTTCATGCCGTTTTCCAGCGTCTCACCGAAGCGCTCTTCTTCCGCCTTCAGCACCTGGGCGACGCGCTCTTTTGCCTCGGCCAGTTCAGGGTAGGCGCCGCCCATCTCGTTCGACAGGTCGTTCACCAGCTTGTAGAAGAATGGCTTGGTCTGGCCCAGCTTGTGGCCGTAGCGCAGCGCGCGGCGGATGATGCGGCGCAGGACGTAGCCGTGGCCTTCGCTGCTCGGGATCACGCCGTCGACGATCAGGAACGAGGCGGCGCGGATGTGGTCCGCGATCACGCGCAGCGATTTGCTTTCGAGGTCGGTGACGCCGGTCTCGCGCGCCGCGGCCTTGATCAGCGCCTGGAACAGGTCGATCTCGTAGTTGCTGTGCACGTGCTGCAGCACGGCGGCGAGGCGCTCCATGCCCATGCCGGTGTCGACGCACGGCTTTGGCAGCTTGTGCATCACGCCCGCTTCGTCGCGGTTGAACTGCATGAACACCAGGTTCCAGATTTCGATGAAGCGGTCGCCGTCTTCGTCAGGCGAGCCTGGAGGACCGCCGGCGATATCGGCGCCGTGGTCGTAGAAGATCTCGGTGCACGGGCCGCATGGGCCGGTGTCGGCCATCTGCCAGAAATTGTCCGACGCGTAGCGCGCGCCCTTGTTGTCGCCGATGCGGATGATGCGCTCGCGCGGCACGCCGATTTCCTTTTCCCAGATGTCGTAGGCTTCGTCGTCTTCCATGTAGACGGTGACGGTCAGCTTCTCGGCCGGCAGCATGTAGACGGTGGTGAGCAGGTCCCACGCGTACTGGATGGCGTCGCGCTTGAAGTAGTCGCCGAAGCTGAAGTTACCCAGCATTTCGAAGAAGGTGTGGTGGCGCGCGGTGTAGCCGACGTTTTCCAGGTCGTTATGCTTGCCGCCGGCGCGCACGCAGCGCTGCACCGAGGTGGCGCGGGTGTACGGGCGCGTGTCGGCGCCGGTGAACACGTCCTTGAATTGCACCATGCCGCTATTGGTCAACAACATGGTCGGATCGTTGCCCGGAACGAGCGGGCTCGAACGGACAATGGTGTGGCCCTTGGATTCGAAGAATTTAAGGAATTTGTCGCGGATTTCGGATGATTTCATGGGGTGTGGGCGAGTTCGGGCAGCATGCTATAAAAAAACGATTATAGCGTAGGTCAGCCTGCGAAATCAGCCGCGATGATATCGATCCGGTCGGTGCAAAGCGCGTCCACGCCCCATCCGAGCAGCTCGCGCGCCCGTATCGGGTCGTTGACGGTGTAGCAGAACAGTCCGAGCCCCGCTTCCTTGACCGCACGGGCGAACTGGCGCGTCAGCCGTTTGTGGTTGGCGTGGATGGCGACCACTTGCAGCTTTTCGGCCTGCCGCTGCCAGCCGGGCGCGGGACTATCCACCAGAAGCGCGCGCGGGATCGCGGGAGCGGCCAGCTGCGCGGCCGCCAGCGCGACGGTGCTGAAGGAGGAGAACAGCGGCACCGCGAGCGGGTCGTCGGCTGCGATCTGCAGGCCGAACATGGCCTGGGTGAGCGTGGCCACCACCCTGCCCGTCTCCTCCTCGAAGCCGGGGGCAGGCTTGATCTCGACGTTCATCCATACGCCGTTTTGGCGGCAGGCGTCGGCAAACTGGGTAAACAACGGCACCGGCTCGCCTTTGAAGCGTGGGGCGAACCAGCTGCCGGCGTCCATCGTCACCAGTTCGGCGGCGGTGTAGTCGAACACATTGCCGGAACCTGGGACAGTGCGGCCGAGATAAGGGTCGTGCATCACGACCGGCACGCTGTCGCGCGCCAGCATGACGTCGAATTCGACAGCGCGGAACCCGTGCTCGATGCCGCAGCGCAGTCCGGCCAGCGTGTTCTCGGGAGCGAGCTTACCGCCGCCCCGGTGGGCTACAACCTTGGGATATGGCCACATGAGGATATTCTGGTGAGGAATGCAGAGACACTATCACATTCGCACCGCGGTGATAATGAGTCCGGCGACAGCGGCGTTCACCACGACCGTGGACCAGAATTTCAGCTGGAACGCGCGCTTGGCCGACTTGTGCCGCAGCCAGCGTTGCGCCAGCAGCGCGCCGGGCCAGCCGCAGGCAAGGCCGAGCAGCAACAGCGTGCGTTCTGGGGTGCGGCGCCGTCCTGCCCTTGCGGCGCTTTTGTCCAGCGCGTAAGCGGCGAAACAAATGACGCTCGCGCATGCGTACCAAGCGCCGAGCGCCGGAATTGCCTGGTCAATCATGACGGTGCTTTTACTGAGGAAACAAAGAGCTTAAAGCCTGCGCGTCTCCTTGTCCAACTATCCCCAGCTTCGGTGTGGTGCCGTACAGAGAGCCCGGCTGTAACGGCCTACGATTAGTAAATTGGCAATCACGGCCGCCACTGGCGCCGGAATGCCTCTTTCTTTTTCCGACACAATAAATGGAGGTCGATATGGGTTTCGATTTAGGAAATCTGCTTCAGCAGTACATGGGCGGAGCGGCCAACGCCAACACCGACCGCGCGTCGGATGATTTCGACCAGGTCGCCAACTCGGTACCAAAGGCACAGGTAGCGCAGGGCGTGACCGCGGCATTGCGTTCGGATCAGACGCCGCCGTTCCCGCAAATGGTGAGCCAGATGTTCGGCCAGAGCGACCCGAACCAGCGCGCCGGCATGCTGAACCAGCTGCTCGGCGGCCTTGGACCTGGCCTGCTGAGCTCGATCGCCGGTGGTGCACTCGGCAACATCTTCGGCGGCGGCAACAACCAGCAGCAGCCACACATCACTCCTGAGCAGGCGGCGCAGATGACGCCCGAGCAGGTGCAGGAAATTGCGGCCAAGGCCGAGAATGAAAATCCTGGCATCGTCGACCGCATGGGCGACTTCTACGCGGAAAATCCGACGCTGGTGAAAGCCATCGGCGGCGCCGCGCTTGCCATCGTACTGGGCCAGGTTGCACAAGGTATGCGTCGTTAAACTTTAATAAGGAGATAAAAAATCATGGGTATCCTCAGCAATATTTTCCGCAAGATCTTCCCTTCGTCCCATCCAGCCGCACAGGCCAAGCCGCAGGCAACCCCGGCTTCGCAGCCAGGGCAGACCGCACCGCAAGCCGCGCCACGTGCTGCAACGCCGCCGCCTGCCGCACCGATGGAAATGGTCGACGTTGAGGCAATCCTCAACAAGATGGCGCAATCGGCCGGCGAGCCGCTGAACTGGCGCACGTCGATCGTCGACCTGCTCAAGCTCCTGAACCTCGACAGCAGCCTGCAGTCGCGCAAGGAACTGGCGCAGGAACTCGACTACAAAGGCGACACCAGTGATTCGGCCTCGATGAACATCTGGCTGCACCGCCAGGTCATGAACCGTCTGGCAGCGAACGGCGGTAAAGTACCTGCCGACCTGCGCGACTAAGTTTTAAGCTGGCATTGCCCTGCCATCGCAGGGCAATGCCGCGCATCCCCACGGGATTGCGTTCTTGACCATGTCCTTCCGGTCATGGAATACTCTGGTGCAAGCCATCCGGCATTCGTCACCTGAGATCTCCCATATGAAATTATTCGTCGCCTTCCTCCTGGCATCCGGCTCCGTGATGGCTGCCGATGATGCGCCGTTCTTCCGTTGCCGCGATATCAGCGACGACAGCAAGCGGCTGGCATGCTACGACGCCGTGCAGCGCCCGACGCCGGCGCAGGTCAGGCAGGTGCAGGAGAAGACGTTCGGGCTGGCGGCGAAGGGCGAACAGCTGGAGGCGATCGAGAGCCATATTCCAGGCAGTTTCGATGGCTGGGAAGCGAACCAGAAAATTACGCTGGCCAATGGGCAGGTGTGGCAGGTGACCGACGACAGCACCGGCGTCGTGATCGGAAATAACCTGAAGGCCAAGGTCGCGCGGGGAGCGCTCGGGGCGATGTATCTTGAGATTGACCGGTCGCGCAAGGCGCCGCGGGTGAAGCGGGTGAAGTAGCCGGGGGCGTCTAGCGACGCGTAGGGCGGATAAGGCCGCCCGGCCGCATCCGCCGAATTGGCCGGCGTTGTCACGGCGCGAACAGGCGGATGCGGCTTCGCCTTATCCGCCCTACCACACCCCTGTTTCAGAAGTAGCTGAGACCGAGGGCAGCACGAACCTCATCCGCCGTTTTGGCCGCCACTTCGCGCGCCTTCATCGTGCCATCCTTCAGCACCTGCATCACATAGCCCTTGTCCTGCGCCAGCGCCTCACGGCGTTCGCGGATCGGCGCCAGCATCTCCTGCAGCACCACTTCCAGGCGCTTCTTGACGATGCTGTCGCCCAGCCCGCCGCGTACGTAATGCGCCTTCATCTCGTCCAGCGCCGCTTTCTCGGTATCGAATGCGTCGAGGTACATGAACGCCACGTTGCCTTCCAGGTGACCCGGATCCTGCACGCGCAGGTGCAGCGGATCCGTATAAACCTGCTTGACCGCAGCGCGGATCTCGTCCGGCGTCGCGCCCAGGTTGATGGTATTGCCGAGCGACTTGCTCATCTTGGCCTTGCCGTCGATACCGGGCAGGCGGCCGATTTCCGGCACCAGCGCCTTGGCCTCGACCAGGATCTCGCAGTTGTACATGCGGTTGAACTTGCGCACGATCTCGTTGGTCTGCTCGATCATCGGGATCTGGTCCTCGCCCACCGGCACCAGGCTGGCCTTGAATGCGGTGATGTCGGCGGCCTGGCTGGCCGGGTATGTCAGGAAGCCGGCCGGGATGTCGCGCTCGAAGCCGCGCTGGCGAATCTCCTCCTTGACTGTCGGGTTGCGCTCCAGCCGTGCGACGGTAACGAGATTGAGATAATAGAATGTCAGTTCTGCCAACTCTGGAATCTGGGACTGGATCAGGATCGTCGTCAATGCCGGGTCAATGCCGACCGCCATATAGTCGAGCGCAACTTCAACCACGTTGCGGTGGACTTTGCCGATGTCGTCCATATTGTCGGTCAACGCCTGGGCGTCCGCCAGCATCACGAATTGCTGATAGCTGTGCTGATAGGCAACGCGGTTGCGCAGGCTGCCCACAAAGTGGCCGAGGTGCAGTGGACCTGTCGGGCGATCGCCCGTGAGGATAACCGGAAGGGTGTTTGTCTGGTTCGGCGTTGTCATCGTAAATCCTCTGGATTGCCTCGATGCTGCCGCGCCAATAAAAACGCCGCCCAGTCGAGGCGGCGTTTAATAGCATCACATTGCTGTAGAACGGCCGCGCGCTGTCAGCAGCGCCACCAGATTACACAAGCACGATGTGACCGGAATAAATTCATGCCAGCATCGTTACAGAGTAGCCGCTTTCTGTCAAGAACAGAACACAGATGCCTTTAATGCGAACTTTCGCATTTTGCGGGGCATCTAAATTTATGAGTTTCCCAATAAGAACAAGGCGCTTCGGGCGCGGAGACTTCCGAATAACCAACCGGCTCAATTCATGAACAAGATTAACAAGCTTGAACCCACCGCCCCGCTCCAGTTATGGGGTGGCCTCGAATGCACCGTCAACCGCGTCTACGACGATTATCACAGCCAGATGGACCGCAATGGCCATGCGCACCGGCTCGACGACATAGCCCAGTTTGCTGCCCTCGGTATCCGCGCGATCCGCTATCCGATCCTGTGGGAGCGCACCGCGCCCGACGGCATCGCGGCGGCGGACTGGGAATGGCCGGACGAGCGCCTGCCCGCCCTGCGCGACGCCGGCATCAACCCGATCGTCGGGCTGGTCCACCACGGCAGCGGACCGCGCCACACCAGCCTGGTCGACCCGGCCTTCGCCCCGCAGCTGGCCGAATACGCCGGCGCGGTCGCCGCGCGCTACCCGTGGGTCGAGTACTACACCCCGGTCAACGAGCCCCTGACCACCGCCCGTTTCTCCGGCCTGTACGGCCTGTGGTACCCGCACGGCCGCGACGACCTGACCTTCCTGCAGGCGCTGCTGGTGCAGTGCCGCGCGGTGGTGCTGTCGATGCGCGAAATCCGCAAGCACAATCCGGAGGCCAAACTGGTCCAGACGGACGACCTCGGCAAGACCTACGGCACCCATGAGATGGCCGACGCGGCCGCGTTCTACAATGAGCGCCGCTGGCTGGGCTGGGACCTGCTGTGCGGCATGGTCGATCCCGAGCACGCGCTGTGGAGCTACCTGGTCAGCAGCGGCATCCCGCAAGACGACATCCTTTGGTTCCGCGACAACCCCTGCCCGCCGGACATTATCGGCGTCAATTACTACGTCACCAGCGAGCGCTGGCTCGACCACCGTCCCGAGCGCTATCCGGAGCATCATCGCGGCAACATCGGCGGCATTCCGTGCGCCGACATCGAATGCGCGCGCGTCCTGGCCACCCCGACCGCCGGCATCGGCCCGCTGCTGCAGGAAGCATGGGACCGCTACCAGATCCCGCTGGCCGTGACCGAAGCCCACATCGACGCCAACCGCGAAGACCAGCTGCGCTGGCTGCTGGAAATCTGGGAAGCGGGCAAGCAGGCCCAGCTCAATGGCGTGGATATCCGCGCGATCACCGTCTGGGCGCTGCTCGGCTCGTACGACTGGAACAGCCTCGTCACCCGCAACCACGGCTATTACGAGCCGGGCCCGTTCGACGTGCGCTCGCCCGAGCCGCGCCCGACCGCGCTGGCGCGCATGATGCGCGAACTGGCCGACGAGACGCCGCTGTCGCACCCGGTGTTGCGCGGCCAGGGCTGGTGGCGCCGCTCCAGCCGCTTCGTGTGCCAGCCAGTGGCCACGCCGCTGGCGCTGACCTCGATTTCCGCCGACGGCCACCGGCTGGTCGGCAAGGACGCGCGCCCGATCCTGATTACCGGCGCCACCGGTACGCTGGGCCGCGCGTTCGCGCGCCTGTGCCGCGAGCGCAGCCTGGCCTACCAGCTGCTCAGCCGCAATGACATGGACATCGCAGACCCGGATTCGGTCGAGCGCGCGCTGGACCGCTACAAGCCATGGGCCGTGGTGAATGCCTCGGGTTATGTGCGCGTGGACGAGGCCGAGAACGATATCGAGCGCTGCTTCCGCGAGAACGCCTACGGTCCCGCCGTGCTGGCCGCGGCCTGCGCGCGCCATGGCGTGCACCTGACCACGTTCTCGAGCGACCTGGTGTTCGACGGCCGCCAGAATGATCCCTACGTCGAGAGCGACGCGGTGTCGCCCATTAACATTTACGGCAAGAGCAAGGCGGAGGCGGAAACGTCCGTGCTGGAGCGCCATCCGGGAGCGCTGGTTGTACGCACCAGCTCGTTCTTCGGGCCGTGGGACCAGCACAACTTCGTGACGCAGGCGCTGGCAACGCTCGGCAACGGCGACGCGTTCAAGGCGGCCAGCGACATCATCGTGTCGCCGACCTACGTGCCGGACCTGGTCAATACCTGCCTCGACCTGATGATAGACCGCGAGTGCGGCGTGTGGCACCTGACCAACGGCCATCCGATTACCTGGGTGGAGCTGGCCAACAAGGCGGCCGGCCTGGCCGGCGTCGACGCCAGCCGGCTTGAAGCGCAGCCTGGCGCATCCATTGCGTATATCGCGCCGCGGCCGCTGTTTACGGCATTGCACAGCGAACGCGCGATGTTGCTGCCGAGCCTGGACGACGCGCTGGGGCGCTTCCTGTGGCAGCGCGACGAGCCGGTGCAGGATGAGGCCGGATGCTATCCGGACCCGCTGGCCGAGGGGTATCACGCCAAGCAGGTTTAAAGTCAGTGCGGGTATTTTGATGGATGGGCCATGTGGCCTGTCCATCGGTTTGCTTGTCCAAAAATACGCTAAGGGTTATTGGTCCGCTGCCGTATAAAATAGGCAATCCAAACGATCAAAGGCCCACCCTGTGCAAGAGCAACACGCCTTCCCGTTCCTGCGGGAGATCCTCCTGTTCCTCACCCTTGCCGGCATCCTGATTCCCCTGCTGCAGCGTTTCCGCATCAGCCAGGTACTCGGGTTCCTGGCCGTGGGCGCGCTGCTCGGCCCGTTCGGGCTGGCCCTGTTCGCCGACGACGTCAAGTGGCTCAGCTACCTGACCTTCCCCAATTCCGACGGCGTCAAGCTGCTCGGCGAGCTGGGCGTGATGTTCCTGATGTTCATGATCGGCCTTGAGCTGTCCGCCGCGCGCCTGTGGGCGCTGCGCAAGTGGGTCTTTGGCGCCGGCCTGGCGCAAGTATGGATGTGCGCGGCCCTGATCGGCGGCGCGGTGCTGCTGCTGGGCCATCCGATCGAAACCGCGATCGTGCTCGGCTTCGTGCTGTCGCTGTCATCCACGGCGGTGGTGATGCAGCTGATGAACGAAAGCCACACCTCAACCACGCCGCTTGGGCTGGCCGGGTTTTCCGTGCTGATGCTGCAGGACCTTGCCGTGGTGCCGCTCTTGATCCTGATTGGCGCGATGAGCACCAGCACCGGTGGCGACCCCACGTGGCTGATCGTCGGCGCGATGGTCAAGGCGGCCATCGCGATCACCCTGATCTACCTGGTCGGCGGACGCCTGCTGCATCCGCTGTTCCGCGCCTTTGCGCGCCAGCGCCAGCCGGACGTGTTCATGGCGCTGATCCTGCTCGCCACGCTCGGCATCGCCGGCCTGTCCGCGATGGCGGGGTTGTCGATGGCGCTGGGCGCACTGATCGCCGGCCTGCTGCTGGCGGAAACCGAATTCAAGCATGAGATCGAACTGATGATCGAGCCGTTCAAGGGCTTGCTGATGGGGCTGTTCTTCATGACGGTCGGCATGGGCATGGACGTGCGCCAGATCGCGCTCAACCCGTTGTGGCTGGCCGCCGCCGTACTGGGCCTCGTGGCAATCAAGACCAGCGTGATCGCGGCGCTGTTCCGCTACGGCGGACTGGGCCGCGGCCGCGCCATCGAGGGCGGACTGATGCTGGCACAAGGTGGCGAATTTGCGTTCATCGTGATTGCCTACGCGGTGGCGGGCAAGCTGGTGACACCCGAACTGGGCCAGCTGGTGGTGCTGGCGGTCGGCCTGAGCCTGTTCATCACGCCGCTGCTGACCCGCATCGGACGCATGATCGGCGACAACTGGGAGCACCACGACGACGAGCTGGAGGCGGCCAGGGACGGCGTGGCGCTCGAGCACGTGCGCGGGCGCATCATCATCGCCGGTTACGGGCGCGTCGGCCAGCAACTGGGCAAGCTGCTGGCGGCGCAGGACATCCCGTTCGTGGCTTTCGAAAACAATGCGAAGCTGGTGGCCAAGATGCGCGCGCTGGACCTGCCGGTGTTCTTCGGCGACGCCTCGCGCGCCGAACTGTTGCGCCGGGTCGATGCCGCTTCGGCGCCGGCTATCGTGCTGACGATGGACCATCCGATCGCGGCGCTGCAGGCGGTGCGCGGCATCCGGCGCGAGTTCCCCGAAATTCCGCTGCTGGCGAGGTCACGCGATGCGCGCCACGCGCTGGCGCTCAAGCAGGCCGGCGCCACGACGGTGGTGCCCGAAACGCTGGAAGCGAGCCTGCAGCTGTCGGCATCGGTGCTCGGCACGCTGGGCCTGGACGAGGAAGATATCGACCGCATCATCGACGACGAACGCGACCTGTTCAGCGAGACGCTGGCCCGGAATGCCCAGCTGGGACAGCCGCAAAGACAGCTATAATCGCTGCCTGAATTGCAACGGATAGCCTACCTCATGACACAACAAAATCCGAAGGCGCTGGGCCATATCCGCGTGCTCGACCTGTCGCGCGTGCTGGCCGGGCCGTGGTGCTCGCAGAACCTGGCCGACCTCGGCGCGGACGTGATCAAGATCGAGCGCCCCGGCGCCGGCGACGACACCCGCGCCTGGGGCCCGCCGTATGCGAAGGATGCCCAGGGCAACGACACCACCGAGGCCGCGTATTACCTTGCGGCCAATCGCGGCAAGCGCTCGGTGACGGTCGACATTGCCAGCAGCGAAGGCCAGGCCATCGTGCGCGAACTGGCGCGCGACGCCGATGTGGTGCTGGAGAACTACAAGGTCGGACAGCTGAAGCGCTACGGCCTCGATTACGTAAGCCTGAAGGAAATTAATCCGGACATCGTGTACTGCTCGGTAACCGGCTTTGGCCAGGACGGCCCGTACGCGCACCGCGCCGGCTACGATTTCTTGATCCAGGGCATGGGCGGCCTGATGTCGGTGACCGGCGAGCGCGACGACCTGCCCGGCGGCGGCCCGCAAAAGGCCGGCGTTGCGATCACCGACCTGATGACCGGCATGTACGCCACCGTGGCGGTGCTGGCGGCGCTGATGCACCGCGACCGCACCGGCGAAGGCCAGCACATCGACATGGCCCTGCTCGACACGCAGGTGGCGATGCTGGCCAACATGGGCAGCAATTACCTCAACAGCGGCAAGCCGCCCAAGCGCTGGGGCAATGCGCACGCCAACATCGTGCCGTACCAGACCTTCGCCTGTGCCGACGGGCACATCATCGTCGCCACGGGCAACGACGGCCAGTACCAGAAATTTGTCGAGGCCGGCAACCGGCCGGACCTTGGCGCCGACCCGCGCTTTGCCACCAATCCGCTACGCGTACAGCACCGCGACGTGCTGGTG
>DASWSX010000078.1:0-69601 GCA_036402435.1 Telluria sp.
AATGACGTCGTTCCCGCGCAGCCGGGAACCCAACGTTCCGTGTATCACCTTCGGCGGGCGTGACGCAGCCGTCAGTTGGATCCCCGCCTTCGCGGGGATGACGGCACCAGGCGCGCCGCGCGCGCCTACCTCGCCGCGGGGATGTAGACCCAGGACTTCGACTGCGACTCGGCGTGCAGGATGCGGCCGTTGCGGCGGATCACGCGGTCGATCGAGTGCGTCTTGCTGAGCAGGCGCCCGCCCAGGCGCACCGTCGCCACCGCCTCCACGTCCGCGCTCTTGCGGTCGTCGGACAGCGCCACCTCGATGATGCGGTGTTGCACCGACAGGCCCATCGCGCCGTTGGTCAGTGCGTTGAGCCGCTTGAACGCGCGGAAGCCCTCGCGCAGGTCCTCGCACGACTGCTCCTTGTCGAGCGACTCGCGCTGCGTGCCGTCGTTGAGGGTGAAGGCGATGGCGTCATGGCGGAAGTCGTCCGCCATGCGGCTGCACAGGTAATCCGCGTCCAGCTTCGCCATCGCCTGCCCTTCGACGGCGTACTGCGCCTCGATCGCGTCCTCGTCCATCTGCCGCCCGGCGTGGAAGTACCACCACGCGCCGTATCCGGCCACCAGGGCCAGCAATATCCATTTGCCCACGAGGCCTCCCCAGGCCGTTTCAGGTTGACGCTACCGCGCGGTCACTCCCACTCCATCATCAACAGGCCACCCAAACCCGCGTGGTTAAAGGGATTGGCTGTGATCGACATGAGGCCTTACCGTCGCTTTTACCGTCACCCGGCAAGACCTTTGTCTGGCGCGGAAGATGGAGGGATTTGAGGGGCGACGACTCTGGCAAGACCATCGTCAATCGGCCTCTAGGATAGCGCAGGCAAGCGCAGAGGTCTTCCTGCACTCGTCATTTCGTCGCAGGCTTCGGAGCTGCGTGCCCTCCCCTCCTGAAACCGCGATCCCCGGCCATGAACGCCTCCAGCATGTGCGGGATCAGCGTCGTCGCATCGACCGCTTCTCCGTAGGTCTGAGCGTGCACGGCCGCGTAGCGGTCGAGGTCGGCCTTGAGCGTGGCTGGGCACGCAAAGGTCAATTTAACGCTCTCGGTCTTGGGTAGTGGCCCCAGCCGCAACTTGCGCGCCGTACTCATCGTGAAGTCCCCCGGCTGAAGAACAGCGGCTGGTACGGCCGCAGCACCAGGTCGCGGTTGACGATGATGCGCATCGGCAGGCCCGGTCGCTCGGTCAGCGTGGGCTGGATGTTGAGGTTGCGCCGCGTCATCTCTTGCCCGACCTGGTTCACGCTGTCCTGCAGGCTGTCGCGCCCGGCGATGATGACGCGATCGCCGTCCTGTCGGTTCTCCGGTGCCGCCAGCTCGGCACCGACGCCCAGCAGCGTCGTCAGCGCCGCGCCAGCAAAGATGCGACCCCAATGCCAATCGACGCCATCCTCCAGGCCGGCATAGCCGGCCGGGTCGGTGCCGGCCAGGTTGTCGAGCGTCAGCGAAGACGTGTCTGGCAAGATGATCCGATTCCAGACGACTTGAACGCGACTCTGCCCGTAGCTGACCTGGCTGTTGTAGCGGCCGAAGATGCGCGAACCCTGCGGGATCAGCAGGTAGCGGCCGGTTGCGGTGTCGTACACCGGTTCCGTCACCGTGCCTATCACGTCGCCCGGCAGGTCGGACTTGATGCCCGTCACCAGCGCTGCCGCGATCACCGTCCCGGCCATTACCTGATACGGCGAGGCCGGCAGCGTCAGGTTGCCGAAATTGCGCGTTTCCGTGGTTCCGGCTTCCTGGAATGCCTCTTTCTGGTCCTGCCGGTTCTGCACGGCGGTCGGGTCGGCGGGCTGCGCCGCCGTCAAGGCCGGCCCGGCGGCTTGCGGGTCGAAGTCCGCGAGGCCAGACGCCGGTGCGACCGAAGCGGTCTGCGCGGGCCCGGCGGTGACACGCTGGTTGCTGGAGCGGAAGAACACGGACGAACCCGCCGCCGCTTCGGCCTCCTTGCGCAGTGCGTCGCGCTCGGCCGCCGCCGCGTCCTGTCCGGGTGGCGAGTAGCTGGCCACCGCCGGCGGCTGCGACTTCACGATGGCCGGCCCCAGGTCGCCCGGCAGCGGCGGTCCCAGTTCTGGCACCTGCGGCGGTAGCTTCGAGTAGTCGGTCGGAAGCCGGTCCAGCCCTTCCGAGCGCGATACGCGGTCGACGTTGTAAAGCTCGGCCGGCTCGCTGCCGCTGCGGTGCTGCGTCGGCTGCAACGACCACATGGTGGCGGCCATGACCGTGACGGCCAGGCCGCCGGCGAGAATGGCGAGCGTGCGCCGATTGAGGCGCGTCACCGGGCGCGGCTGCGCCCGCAGCGCCACGTTCTCCGGTGCGACCTTTGGCGCGGCATCGGGAATGGGCACGTCCGGGGTGTCGTCCTGGCTCATGGTCAGTTCCCCCGCGTGCCATCCGTGCGCTCGATGCGCACCACGTCGCCCTTGTCGCCGCCCAGGCGCAGTTCGGCCGCGCCGAACAGCCGATCCACGATGTAGTACGGCGAGCGGAAACGGTAGTTGACGAGTTGGCCGTCACCCTGCGCGCCGATGACGAACAGCGGCGGCAGCTCGCCTTGGGCGATGCCGGGCGGGAACTGGATATAGACCTTCTCGCCGTCGTCGAAGGCGCGCAGCGGCTTCCACGGCGGATTGCTGCCGCTGACCGCGTAGCGGAAGCGAATCTTTTCCAGCGACAAGCCGGTATCGACCGGAGTCGCTGCCTGCGCGGCCTGCGCCTGACGCTGCAAGGCCAGCATCCGGTCTTTCGGATAGTCCCAGGACACCGAGGCCATCCACACCTTGTCGGTCGAGGTCAGCTCTATCAAGTAGGCGCGTCGGCTGGTGGTGATGACCAGGTTCGTCTTGAGGCCCGAGCGGATGGGCTTCACCAGCACGTTAACGCGCAGCTCGTCGCCGCTGCCGCTGGACGTGTCGCCGACGATCCAGCGCACCGTGTCGCCTGCGGCCACCGTCACCAGTTCCTCGCCGGGCTGGAGCGAAACGACGGTGACGCGCCCCGGTGCGGCATAGACCTGATACAGCGCGCCATCGGTGAAGGGCCAGACCTGAATCGCATTGACGTAGCCCTCGCGCGTGGGCGCGATGCGCGCCTCGGCGTTGGCGCGCGAGACGCGCACAGTTTCGTCGGCAGGCTCCGGCGCGGGCTTGGCGTCGTCCGCTTCAGACAGCGGCTTCATCTGCGCTGGCATCGGCAGCACTTTCGGCACCTCCACCACTTCCACCGGCTTCGGTAGCTCGGGCAGCGGCTGGGCCTGGACCGGCTCATCGAGCGAAATGCGCGGTGGCGGCTTGCCCTGCGAGGCGCAGCCCGACAGGGCCACGAGCGTCAGCACGAAAACGTAAAGGTGGAAAGGCAGGTTCATGGCTTGGCTCCTTCGGACGCATCGAGTTCGCGGCTCCACGACAGGCCGTTGACGTAGATGCCGAGCGGGTTCTTGCGCAGGCGTTGCTCGGTGCGCGGGGTTTGCAGGACGATGGAAACCACGGCGTTCCAGCGTTCGGTGCCAGCGGGTGTGCCGTTGACGAATCGCTGTTCCGTCCAACGCACGTTGAACGACGAATCGCTGGCGCGAACGACGCTGGTGATTTGCACCGTCACCGACTGCTTGCCGACGCGCGCGAACGGGTCGTTGGTGCGTGCGTACTCGTTGAGCACGGCCGCGCCGCGGTCGGTGGTGTAGTCGTAGGCATCGAGCCAGTTCTGCCGCACCACGATGGGGTCGATGGACAGCGAGCGAACCAGCGTGACGAAGTGCGCCAGGTGGAAAGCGATCTGCGCATCGGCCGGCCGGTACGGCGTGGCGGCTTCGCCGACCGCGCGCACCTGGCCGGTCTTGTCCACTTCCACCACGTAGGGCGTGACGATGGATTGCGCCGAACGCCACACCAGGCCGCCGGCCATCAGTAGCGCGAGCACCAGGCAGCCGAAGGCCATCAGCCGCCAGTTCTTCGCCTGCACGCGGGCCGAGCCGATGCGCTCGTCCCACGCCTGCGCGGCGGCTTGATACGGGGTGGCAGGCTGCGGCGTATCGGCGTAGCGCACCTGTGGTCGCTTGAATCGCATGGCTCGTTCTCCTTATGAATCGGAATCGCCCAAGCTCGGGCCTTGCGCCGAGCCGCCACCGTCTCCGCCGCGCAACGTGTGCGCGGCAGTAGTCGCGGCATGGGCAATCTGCTGGCGGCGGTGCAACCGCTTGGCCCACGCGGGTTGCGGCTGGTGGGTGGCGTTGGCCGGGGCCTCGCCAGCGGCCTGGCCGGATGCGGCAGCACCGCCCGCCGGCCCAGCGCCGTCCGCGCGGAACGCGGCGGCAGCGCGTTGCCCGAACGAACGCGCTCCGGCAGCGGCCTTCTGGCCGACTGCCTGTGCGCCGGTCCTGGCGACGTTGCCGAGGCCCGCCATCGCACCTTTCGCGCCACCGCCCGCGGCGGCAGAACCGGCTTGGAATGCCGAGCGCGCACTGCCAGCGGTTGAAGCGGCGGCACGTGCGCCGCTGGCGGCCATCTTCGCGGCGGCTGGCGCCATGCGCGCCCCGGCCGCCACGGCACCGCCGACGCCGGTAGCAGCAGCGCCGACCGCGACGGCGGTTCCCGCTGCCCCCAGTGCTGCGCCGGCCATCGCACCGGCGCCGAGCTGCGGCCCGCCGGTAATCAACCCCGTGGCGATACCCGGTCCGTAGATGCCCAGCGCCAGCAAGGCAAGCGAGGCCAGCATCACGACCAGCGCGTGGTCGATGGAGGGCTCGTCCGGCGTCACCTGGAACTCGGCAAACAGCCCCGTGCCGATGCCGACGATGACCGCCAGCACCAGCACCTTGACCCCGGACGACACGACGTTGCCGAGCACCTTTTCGGCAAGGAATGCGGTCTTGTTCCACAGCGCGAACGGCACCAGCACGAAGCCGGCCAGCGTGGTCAGCTTGAACTCGATCAGCGTGATGAAGAGCTGCACCGCCAGTACGAAGAAGCAGACGATGACCACCAGCCAGGAGAGGAACATCACGACGATGGGTGTCATGTTGATGAACACTTCCGGGAAGCCGGCCATCTCGCTGATCTGGTCGAGGATGGGCATGCCGGCGTCGATGCCGGTCTTGGCGAGCTGCCCTGGCTGCAGGAACGTCTCCATGCTGAGCGAACCGGTCGCGGTCAGGCCCAGGCCCGCGAACGAGCGGAACACGATGCCGGCCAGCCAGTTGAAGTTGCCGATGATGTAGGCGAAGGCGCCGACGTAGAGCACCTTGCGGATGAGCTTGGCCATCACGTCATCGCCCTGGCCGGTCGCGTGGCCGAGCGCCCAATAGAGACCGGCCAAGGTCATGTCGATCGCCACCAGCGTCGCGGTCAGGAACGCGACTTCGCCGCGCAGCAGGCCGAAGCCGGAGTCGATGTAGGTGGAGAACGTGTTGAGGAAGCGGTCGATGATGGCGACGTCGTTCATGGCCGGCCCTCCACTGCGGCGATGGGTTCGTCGAAGCTGGCCGGAATCGACGGCAGGTCGGCGAGCGTCTGGTATTCGTCCGGGCCGGCCTGCCCGGAAAGGAAGCGATGCAGGTCGGCTTGCGCGACCCGCGCGCAGAACGCGCCGTCCTGCTCGCCGCGGTGGCACTGCGCGGCGAGCGCGTGCAGCCGCGCCGGGTCGGCGGCGAGCGCATCGACCGACAGCGCCTGCGGCCGGTCGCAGCCGGCCAGCAGGCACGCGAAGGCGAACAGGACGGGCGCGCGATTCATGGCCTTGCCCGTCAGTTGCCGTAGAAGGTGACAGACTGCGGCGTGTACGTCGTGCCCGTGCCGAGGAAGCGCTGCGTCACTTCGCGGCCACGTTCGACGGCGGCGGCCTGCCGTGCCAGTTCCAGCGCCGTCGCGCGGCCCTGCGTGAGCTGGAGCTGCTGCGCCTGGATGGACTGCTTCGCCTGCAGGGCCAGAAGCTGGTTGGTCGCCTGCATAGCCTGCAACGCGCCGGTCGCGGACTGGCTCCGGCTCACCAGGTCGGTCAGCACGCTATCGTCGTCGGACAGGTTCTGCGACACCTGCGCCTGCATCTGCATCGCGGTCTGCAAGCCGTTGAGCGTGTTCTGCCAACGCTGGCGCGCGTCCTGGTACATCTGGTTGCCGCTCACGGTGGCGGCGTACTGCTCCGGGTACAGGCGCGCGAACTCGGCGTTCATGCTCTGCACCTCGAACGCCAGTCCCTGCGCCTGCGCGATCAGCCGTTCGGTTGTGGCGAGCGTCGAGCGCAGCCGGTTGACCACGTTGAACGGCAGGCTGGTTAGATTGCGCGCCTGGTTCGTCAACATCTGTGCTTCGTTCTGGAGCTGCTGGATCTGGTTGTTGATTTGCTCCAGCGTGCGAACCGCGGTCAGCGTGTTCTGCACGAGGTTGGTCGGATCGACGACGACCCATTGCGCCTGCGCAACGGGCATGACACCGAGCAACGCGGCAACAGCGAGGGTGAGAAGGCGAATCTTCATGGTGAAATCTCCTGTGGTTGGGGAGCGAGGAAGGACGCGGCAGATGGCGCGGATGGCAGCAGGTCGGCCGCCCAATCGAGGCCGCGATGGCGCAACCAAGCGCCGGCAAAGCCCGGCGCTCCGGCGTCGCGCAGCACGCCGTCGATGGCGCGCTGGTCTTGGGGCGTCGAGGCACCCGCGAACGCGAGTGCGACCGGCCCCAGGTCGAGGTCGAACAGGCGATTGCCTGAGCGGGATTGGTAGTAGTAGTCGCGCTTGGGCTGCGCGGTGGCGACGATCTCAATCTGCCGGCTGTTGAGGCCGAAGCCTTCGTAGATCGCGCGAATCTGCGGCTCGGTCGCCTGCGGGTTCGGCAGGAAGATGCGGCTGGCGCAGCTCTCGATGATCGCCGGCGAGATGCTGGAATCCTTGATGTCCGCCAGCGACTGCGTGGCGAAGATGACGCTGACGTTCTTCTTGCGCAGCGTCTTGAGCCACTGGCGGATGCGCGCGGCGAATACTGGGTCATCGAGGAACAGCCAGGACTCGTCGAGGACCAGCAGCGTCGGCGCGCCGTCGAAACGCTCCTCGAAGCGCGCGAACAGATAGCCCAGCACGGCCAGCACCGCGGCCTTGCTGTGCATCAGCTCCTCCATCTCGAAGCACTGCACATCGGCGCCGCCCAAGCGGTCGTGGTCGGCGTCGAGGAGCTTGCCGTGGGCGCCGCCGAGCACGTAGGGCGCGAGCGCCTGCCGCAGCGCGTTCGATTGCAGCAGCACCGACAGGCCCGTGAGCGTGCGCTGTTCAACCGGCGCGCCGGCCAGACTGCCGAGCGCCGACCAGATGGCCGCCTTCTCGTCGGGGCCGACGGCGACGCCTTCGTGCGACAGGCGGCCTTCGACCCATTCGGCCGCCCAGGTGCGATAGCCCTCCTGGTCGATGCGCGCGAGCGGCTGGAACGCGATCGCGCCATCGGCGCCCAGGTCGTAATACTCGCCACCTAGGCCCAGCGCCGTTGCCCGCATGGAGCGCCCCATGTCGAAGGCGAAGATGCGCGAACCGCGATAGCGGCGGAACTGCATCGCCAGCGTGGCGAGCAGGACGGATTTGCCCATGCCGGTCGGGCCGGCGACCAGCGTGTGCCCCACGTCGCCGACGTGCGTCACCAGCCGGAACGGCGTCGCGCCTTCGGTGCGAGTGACGATCAGCGGCGGGCCGTCGAGATGCGCGTTCTTCTCCGGACCGGCCCACACCGCCGACACCGGCATCAGGTGCGCCAGGTTCAGCGTCGACACGATGGGCTGACGCACGTTGGCGTAGGCGTTGCCCGGCACCGACGACAACCACGCCTCCACGGAATTGAGAGTTTCGGGAATGGTCACGAAGCCCCGGCCCTGGATGACTCGCTCCACCCTGCGCAGCTTCTCGTCGGCCACGTCGGCGTCGGCATCGAGCACCGTCACTGTGGCAGTGACGTAGCCAAAGGCCACTTGGTCGCTGCCCAACTCCTGCAGGGCGGCGTCCGCATCGGCGGCCTTGTTGCTGGCGTCGGAATCGACCAGCGGACTTTCCTGTTGGAAGATCGTCTCGCGCAGCAAGGCCAGGACGTTCTTGCGCTTGGCGAACCACTGGCGGCGCAGGCGGCCGAGTTCCTTTTCAGCCTCTGCCTTGTCCATGCACAGGAAGCGCGTGCTCCAGCGGTAGGCGAAGCCCAGCCGGTTGAGGTCATCGAGAATCCCCGGCCAGGTCAAGGTCGGGAAACCGCGCACCGTCACCACGCGCAGGTGTGCGTCGCCCAGCATCGGTGCCAGCCCGCCAATCAGCGGCATGTCGGCCAGCAGCGCGTCGAGATGGAACGGCACGGCCGGCACGCCGATGCGGTAGCGCCGCGTCGAGACGGTAGCGTGCAGGTAGGTCAGCGTTTCGGCGTCATCGAGCCAGTCGATTTCCGGCATGACGCCATCGAGCAAGTCGAAGATGCGCCCGGTTTCCGCGACGAACGCGGTCAGGCGTTCGCGCCAATCCACGCCGGCAGTCGGCGTGTTCTCGTAGAGCAGCTCGGCCGCGCGGGCGCGGGATTCCTCCGGTGGCAGGTATTGCAGCGTGAGGTGATAGCCGCTCTCGAAGTGGTTGCCCGATTCTTCGAAGGTCGCGCGGCGCTCCTCGTCCACCAGCCAGGACAGCGGTTCGGGGAAGTCCGAGTGCGGATAGTCCGCCGCCGGGCGGCGCTCGGCCTCGACGAACAGCGCCCAGCCGGCACCGAGCCGGCGCAGCGCATTATTCAAGCGCGCCGTCGTGGCGATCAACTCGCCTTGCGTCGCGCTGTCCAGGTCGGGACCACGGAACCGCGCCGTGCGCTGGAACGAACCATCCTTGTTGAGCACGACGCCGGGTGCGACCAGGCCGGCCCACGGCAGCCAGTCGGCGAGCAAGGCCGGGCGCTGGCGGTATTCGGCGAGATTCAGCATCGCAGCAATCTCCCGTCACACGTCCAGCAGCGGCTTGTGCTTGATGTGCCGGGCGAACACGGGCATGAACTGCGTATCGACGCGCGCACCCCATACCGCCAGCGAATGGCCGACGATCCACAGCACGACGCCGGGAATCCAGAGTTGCAGGCCCAAGCCCACGGCGGCGGCCAGCGTGCCGTTGGCGATCGCCACGGTGCGCGGCGCGCCGCCCAGCAGGATCGGCTCGGTCAGCGAGCGATGCAGCGGCACCTCGAAGCCTGGCAGGTCGGTGGCCGTGCTCATACGACGGCCCCGCCGGAGAAGCTGAAGAACGACAGGAAGAACGAGGACGCCGCGAAGGCGATGCTCAACCCGAACACGATCTGGATCAGCTTGCGGAAGCCGCCCGACGTGTCGCCGAAGGCCAGCGCGAGGCCGGTAGCGATGATGATGATGACGGCGACGATGCGCGCGACCGGCCCCTGGATGGATTCGAGAATGGACTGCAGCGGGCCTTCCCAAGGCATCGAGGAGCCGGCGGCCTTCGCCGTGCCGGCCGTCATCAGCATCGCGGCGGCCAGCATCAGGCCGTGATGCGCTGGCCTGGCCAGGCGGCGCAGACGCGCCAAACACGAAGCTGGATTTACGGAAATGCGGAAAGCATGGGCATGCGTCTGCGTCATGGCAGTTCTCCAGAGAGGTCGGGGGACGGGGAAGACAGCGGCAGCTCAGGAAGCGGTGGTTGCAGCGCATCCGCCAGGCGGTAGCCCACGCCATCGAAGCCGAGGACGCGAGCGATGCTCTCGATGCGACGGCGCCGGCCGCGGCCGGCGATGTGGATGACGACGTTGACGGCCTCGGCGACGAGCGCCTGCGGCGGGTTCACGGCCACTTCGAGAATCAGTTGCTCCAGGCGCAGCAGCGCGCCCAGCGCGGAGCCTGCATGGATCGTGGCGATGCCACCCGGATGGCCGGTGCCCCATACCTTGATGAGATCCAGCGCCTCACCACCACGCACCTCGCCGACGATCACGCGGTCGGGGCGCAGGCGCATCGTGGCGCGCACCAGCTCGGTCATGGACACGACGCCGGCGCGCGTGCGCAGCGGCACGTGGTCGCGCGCCGCGCATTGCAGTTCCACCGTGTCTTCGAGCACCAGCACGCGGTCGCCGGTGGCGGCAATTTCTGCGAGCAAGGCATTGGCAAGCGTGGTCTTGCCGGTGCTGGTGCCACCGGCGATCAGGACGTTCTGCCGCTCGCGCACCGCGCCGCGCAGGAACGCAGCCTGCTCGGCGGTCATCATTCCGTCGGTGACGTAGCGCTCCAGCGGGATGACACCGACCGCGCGCTTGCGCAGCGCGAATGCCGGCCCTGGCGCCGCCGGCGGCAGGATGCCCTCGAAGCGCTCACCGGTTTCCGGCAGCTCGGCGGTCAACAGCGGTTGGCCGCGATGCACTTCCGCGCCGACGTGGGCGGCGACCAGGCGGATGATGCGTTCGCCGTCCGCCTCGGACAGTTCCGCGCCAAGCGGCGCGCGACCCGACGACAGCCGGTCGACCCAGAGCGTATGGTCGGGGTTGAGCATGATCTCCACCACGTCCGGGTCTTCGAGCGCGGCGGCGATCAGCGGCCCCATCGCCGTGCGCAACATGCGGATGCGCCGGTCGAGCGAGGTGGTGGCGAAGGACCGTGGCACGGTGCTCATGACGCACGCTCCTGCGCCTGGGCCAGCGCTGCCGCATCGTCCAGCCGCGCGGTATCCGGCTGCAGTTCCTCCACCACGTCGCGCACCAGGCTGCGCCCACGCAGCAGGTGGCGGCCAAGCTGTTCGACGAACTGCTCGAAGCGTGCCTTGCCCTGTGCGCGGGCTGCTTCCTGATGGGCTTCTGGAACAGGCGTGCTGACCGTCAGGAAGTAGCGGACGAACAGGGCCAGCGTCTCGATGGCGATGTTCTGGTCGCGCTCCAGGCGCTCGAATTGCCGCGTCAGCCGGTCGAGCCGCTTAGCGATGGCCGCCTCGCGCTGGTCGCCGGCGTCGGGCGACAACCAGGACGCCAGCGCCGCCGCGACGATGGACGACTTGGACACGCCTTTCTTGGCAGCCAGCTCGTCGAGGCGCTTGGCGTGCTCGCGCGGAATGAACAGATTGAGGCGGTACTGGCTCATAGCTGGATTCCGTCGTCGGGGTCGAGGGACGCCAACCGAGCCGTGCGCTGCATGGCCGGGTCGAGCTGGCGAGGAAGCGGGAGCGGCAGGTCGTCGTCATCGAGCAGCGCCAGGTCGCTGTCGGCGGGCCGCGGTTCGGGGCTGTATTCGGCGACCTCGGATAGCTCCGGCTGCCGGCGCGGGCCGCCGTCGTCGGCGGTGCCGGTGTCGCCGTCGGCCAGGCCTGAGGCCGTGACGGGTGCCGCCGGCATGACGGGAATCGCCAGCCAGCTCCAGTCGTCAGGCCGGGCCGGCGGCATGTCGGTATAGCGCCCGGCAGCGAGTGCAGGCGGCAGCAGTACGCGCCGCTTGAAATTGGCGTCGGCGTAGTAGCGCAGTTTCTTCGCGCGGATCGGTGCCACGCTGGACACCATCACCACGGCCTCGTCGGGCGGGAGTTGCATCACCTCGCCGGGCGTCAACAGCGGGCGGGCCGTCTCTTGCCGCGACACCATCAGGTGCCCCAGCCACGGCGCCAGCCGATGGCCGGCGTAGTTGCGCTGCGCGCGTAGCTCCGTGGCGGTGCCCAGCGTCTCGGAGATCCGCTTGGCCGTGCGTTCGTCGTTGGTGGCGAACGTCACCCGCACATGGCAGTTGTCGAGGATGGAATGGTTCTGGCCGTAGGCCTTGTCGATCTGGTTGAGCGACTGCGCGATGAGGAAGCTGCGGATGCCGTAGCCGGCCATGAAGGCGAGCGCCGTCTCGAAGAAATCGAGCCGGCCCAGCGCCGGGAACTCGTCGAGCATCAAGAGCAGCTTGTGGCGGCGTGCGATGCCGTCGCTGCCGTCGAGCGATTCGGTCAGGCGGCGGCCAATCTGGTTGAGGATCAGCCGCACCAGCGGTTTGGTGCGACTGATATCCGAAGGCGGCACCACCAGGTACAACGAGACGGGATGCTCGGCAGCGATCAGGTCGGCGATGCGCCAGTCGCAGCGCGAGGTGACTTCGGCCACCGTGGGGTCGCGATACAGGCCCAAGAAGGACATGGCGGTGCTCAACACGCCGGAACGCTCGTTGTCCGACTTGTTGAGAACCTCACGCGCAGCCGACGCGACGACAGGATGCGGCGCGTCGCCCAAGTGCCGCGTCGTCATCATCCGATGCAGCGTCAGCTCGAACGGACACGCCGGGTCGGAGAGGAAGTTGGCGACGCCGCGCAACGTCTTGTCCTCGCCTGCGTAGAGCACGTGCAGGATGGCGCCGACCAGCAGCGCGTGCGAGGTCTTCTCCCAGTGGTTGCGGCGCTCCAGCGCGCCTTCGGGATCGACGAGGATGTCCGCGATGTTCTGCACGTCGCGCACTTCATGTGCGCCGCGCCGGACTTCCAGCAGCGGGTTGTAGGCCGCCGACTTCGGATCGGTGGGGTTGAACAGCAGGCAGTGCGAGAAACGCGAGCGCCAGCCGGCAGTGATCTGCCAGTTCTCGCCCTTGATGTCGTGGATGACGGCCGAGGCGGGCCAGCTCAACAGCGTGGGCACCACCAGCCCAACGCCCTTGCCGGAGCGCGTCGGCGCGAAGGTCAGGACGTGCTCCGGTCCTTCATGCCGTAGGTACTGACCGCGATGCAGACCGAGGAAAACGCCGTCCGATTTGTCCAGGCCAGCCTTGCGAATGTCTCCGGCATCAGCCCAACGCGCGGAACCATAGGTCGTGACCAGCTTCGACTGCCGCGAACGCCAGACGGACATGGCGATCGCGACCACCACGGCCACCAGACCGCTACCGCCTGCGATGGCGCCGCCGGTGTCGAAGACGCGCGGTGCATAGGCGCCGTAGAAGTACCACCACTCGAACAGCCGCCAAGGGAGATAGATCGGCGTGCCGAAGAAGTCGAACCAGGGCGAACCCAGGCGTACCTGATAGCCCAGGGCGGCGGCTGTCCATTGCGTGGCACCCCACACGCCGGCGATCACGATGCCGAACACGACACCGATTTGCCCGAACAGCACGCCTTGACCCTGCATCCCAGCCTCCGCTTTCTCCCGTGTGGCATGCGGCACAAAGGCGTGCCGCAACCGCGAGAATCGAGGTCAGGTCAAGGGCCGGTCAAAGACCGTTATCGGGACAAAGGTCGAGTAAAAAGCAAGATTTCGTGCGAGGGAGAATGGCAGGAAAACGCTGCAAGCATGGGCGAACTGCGGCGTGTCGAGCGACGAAGCGGAAGATCGGTGGCTATTCGCCCACGGTCAGAATTTCGGCTGCTCCTTCGGCGGCGTGTATGGGGTTTCGCCATCACCCATGAAGCGCCGATTCGTCGCCTCGGCCACGCGGTTGCAGAGTTCATCGCCCAGCTTGGCGCGGTCGGTCTTGCACTGCTGTCGCAGTTCCTTCAGGCGTCCGGGATTGGCTGCGAGCGATTCCACCGTTTCGATGGGCACAGACTTGCCACTCGTCTCGGTCGGCTCGGGTTTTCCGCAAGCCGCCAGCATTGCAGCAAACAGAAGTGGGATGATCTTCTTCATGGCTCGATCTCCTCTGGTGGGTCAGTTCGTTCTCGCATAGCAGAGACTTTTCCTCTTGGTGGTTCAATGGCATAGACTCGTTCGATGAAACGAGCCAGGGCATCCGACGGCTCTTTGTCCACGCGCAACAGGTAAGTCGTGAGCACGTGTGAACGGTCAGCAAGTGGACGGGCAACCACGCTTGGTTCGCGGCTGGCGGCAATCTGCGACGCGCCCGCCAAGCCCAGCGCAAAGCCAGCCGATACCAGAGTCATCATCAGATCGAACGACGCAACTCGTTCGGCGATCAACGGCTCCAGACTCGATTGACGCAAAGCGCGGTCAATTTGGCGGGCATGCCCTTCGCATGTATGCGGATCGCAGAGTGCCAAGGGATAGCGCAGCATCTCGTCCAGAGGTATGCGCTTATACGCGAGCAAGGGGTGACGTGCAGGCACCGCCACCATCAATTGATCGTGCCAAATGGGCTCTGCAAGGAGCCCATCACCAACTTCATCCAACTGAGCAAAGCCAACGTCGTAGAGATCTTCGTGCAGTCCCTTGAGCTGCTGCGACAAGGGAATCTCGGTCAAGCGAATCTCGATCTCAGGCTCCTCCTGTCGGCAAAGTGCCAAGAGAGCCGAGAAGCAAGTCGGCGTGATGCCATCAGATAAAGCGATGCGCAATTGGCCGTGGAAGCCGTTGGCAGCGGCTTTCACACTGTCACGAGCCTGCTGCAGCGAGGCAAATACACGAGGCACGTGTTCCAGGAACATTCGGCCCGCGCGCGTCAGTCGGGTACTGCGGGTCGTGCGCGCGAATAGCTGAACGCCCAGATCCTCTTCTAGCTCTTTGATGGCACGCGAAAGCGGCGACTGCTCAATGTGCAGTTTCTCAGCCGCCCGCGCGAAGTGAAGCTCTTCGGCTACGGCCATGAAGCATCGCAGATGCCTGATCTCCATCGCGGAATCCATTCATTTGGTCGCCGCCGCCCCAGTCAGCGGTCGCGATCGCCTCGGTTGGAAAAGACAAGGGTGGTTGGCAAGCTCTGTTTTGTACTGTATAGTACAGTACATCTAGAAATCAACAAAGGCGAACCGACTTGGCTGACAAAGAGCGAACTCTCCCTCCCAAGCACCGGACGGCGAAAGGGGCTCAGCGCCTGCGGGATCTGACTTCCGTGGCGGCGGAGCTGTTTCTTGAGCGCGGCTTCGATGGCGTGGCCGTGGATGACCTGATCAATCGCGTCGGCGGCTCGCGCAGCACCATCTACAGCCACTTTGGTGGCAAGGAAGGCTTGTTCAAGGAGGCGATGATTCGCCTGTGCGCGGAAGTGGCGAAGCCGCTGGAACAGCTAAACATCGCCGGGGAACCCTCAGATGTACTTCCACGCCTGGGCAGGCAGTTGCTGAAGTCGGCGCTGTCTCCACGTACCTTGGCGCTGCACCGGTTACTGGTCAACGAGGGGCGGCGCTTTCCCGATGTCGCGCAAGCCATGTGGGACGTCAGCTACGGCAAGGCCGTAGGCATTCTGGCGGCATGGATCGCGCAACAGCAGCGGCCCGGACAGGGGCTCTCAAGCGCGGTGCCCGCCAAGTCGCTGGCCGAACAGTTCATCAGCATGGTGGCCAGCAATGCAAAGCTGCGCGCAGCCTCGGGCCTGGCCTCCGCTCCGTTGTCCGATGGCGAGGTCGACGAGATCGTCAGCCAAGCCGTCAGTACTTTCCTCCACGGCGCGTCCCTCGGGGCGCCCAAGTAGCGGCCGCCAGGTCCGCATTCGTCAGACGCAAACATCCCGGGGAACAACGCATGAACACCCAAGGCAGGAATCCGACCGATTCCAACAACAAGTATGGAGAAGGCGCCAGTGGAAGTGCCCCGACACTGTCGGAGAAGCATTGGGCGCAACCGAAATTCTTCAGTGACAACATCTTGATTGATGCATTGATCAAGCACTCGTTGAGCCTGATGCCCTACGGAATGACCGATTTCGGTGAAGTCATGGACGTGGTGTACCAGCTCAACGGCAGCGATGAAGAAGCCTGGATCAACGCGTGGGCCGCGCTGGCCAGCCGGCTGCAAGACAGGGCTGAAGAAGCAGAAAGGAAAGGCAAACGGGTTACCGCATCGACCGCTTACCTCCGGGCTTCGACTTACTGGCGCGGCGCGCTGCTGTACTTCAGCCGGTTCGAAGACAAGCGCATGTGCGAGTACGCGGTCGCCAGCTCGACCTGCTACGAGCGCTACATCAATTTATCCGGCTACCCCGGCGAGCGCATTGAAATCCCGTACGAGCACAGTTTTCTTCCCGGCTATTTCTACAGGTCGTCCCACGCGGGGGAAAAGGCTCCGCTGCTCATCGTCACGCCCGGCCGGGATACCTGGGCCGAAGACACGCGATGGGTCTGCGAGGGCGCGCTTCAGCGCGGCATTCATTGCATTACCTACGATGGTCCAGGCCAGGGATTCGCACTGAGGTTGAACAATCTCACGTTCCGCCCGGACTGGGAGAAGGTCGTCACGCCACTGATCGATTTCGCGCTTGAGAAGTTTCCGAGAATCGACGCTTCCAACATCGCATTGATGGGCTTGAGCTTCGGCGGCTATCTGGCACCTCGCGCGGCAGCGTTCGACAAGCGAATCAAGGTCTGCATCACCGACCCCGGCAACATCAGTTGGGGGCGCCAGATCATCGCGCAGCTTGAGCGCTTCAAAGAGCACGCGCTGGATGAGATTCCGGAACAGCTGAGAAATCTAGTGCGCGATTACGCGTGGAAGCACGGCGTACCGGACTCGATCGAGGATGTGGTGAATGCACTGCAACCCTATGACAACGCGTCCATTCTGGAGAATGTGACCTGCGAAACGCTCGTATTGGACGGCACGGGCGAGGTATTCCACGGAGCGAAACCGTTCTACGACGCATTACAGGCCCCCAAGAAGTACTTGCTGTTCGATGAAATCTCGACAGCGCAGTCCCACTGCCAGATTGGCGGCTATGCCACCGCGACCGAGTACGTGTTCGATTGGCTTGCCGAACGACTTGGCTGCGCTTGATCACCACCGCCCGCCCGCGCCGGTTCGCGCTTTCCTTGTCGATGAATCCATCCAACCCCTACCGGGAGCATGAAATGAATCTGCCCGTCTCCGATCAGAGTGAATTCCGTCTGGGCGGCAATTTGCTGATCAATCGTCTTGGCTTCGGCGCCATGCGTCTGCCCTGCAACGGTTTCCGGGGCGCGGCGCGCGATCCGGAAACCGGGCGCGCAGTACTGCGCCGGGCCGTCGAACTTGGCGTCAACCTGGTCGACACGGCCGAGTTCTACCAGAGCGGCGATGGCGCGGTGCGCGCCAATGCACTGATCCGCGAGGCCTTGCACCCCTACCCTTCCAACCTGGTGATCGCGACCAAGGTCGGCGTGGTGTTCAACCCGGACGGCAGCCACCGGCCCGCCACCGGTGCCGAGATGCGCCGGTTGGTCGAAGAGAACCTGCAAAGCCTGGGGCTGGACCATCTCGACCTGGTGTACCTGCGCATCGGCGAGATGGCGGTGCCGCACGGCGAGTCGCTGGCCGAGCGCTTCGAGGCATTGGCCAAGCTGTGCGAGGAAGGGCTGATCCGGCACCTTGGCATCAGCAATGTCGATATCGAGCACCTCGCCCAGGCGCGCTCGATCGCACCGGTCGTGGCGGTTCAGAACCACTTCCATCTCGGCAAGCGCGACGACATCAGCCTGTTGAACGCATGCGCTGCCGAAGGCATTGCCTTCTGCCCGTTCTTCCCGCTGGGCGGCGGCTCGCAACGGCTCGACGACGGGCGCCTGGCGCGCATCGCGGTCCGGCATGGCGCCACCACCGCTCAGATCGCCCTGGCTTGGTTGCTGGCCCACTCTCCGGTGATGCTCGCCATTCCAGGGACGGGTGCCATCGCGCATCTGGAAGAGAACGTGGCAGCCGGCAACATCCGTCTGACGAAAGAAGACCATGCCGAATTGGCGTAAATCGGGGCATCGCCCTTGGGCCTCTCGCCTGTTCGGAATCCTTGCGTTGGCGGCGCTTGCCTTGGCCGCCTCGAGCCTGTTGGGTGCCTGCACGACGGTGCCAAAGGTCGATGAGCCGATCGCTTCGGTGAGCTTCGACGACTACCGAAGCGAAACGCTCATGGCAATGCGCGCGGCGCGCAATTTCCAGCTGCCCGACAAGGAAGCGGAATTGCAGTGGAACGGTCCGCAGGAATGGCGCCCCGCTTCACAAGGCGTGGATGCGCCGCCACAAAAAGGCATTCTGCTGGTCCACGGCCTGGGCGACTCGCCCTGGTCGTTCCATGACGTCGCGCATGCATTGGCCGCACAGGGATTTCTCGTGCGCACGGTACTGCTTCCCGGCCATGGCACGCGTCCCGACGACTTGCTGGCCGTGACGGCCGAGCAATGGCAGCGCACCGTCCAGGAGCAGGCGCTGGCGCTTGAGAACGATGTCGACGGGCCGGTGTACCTGGGCGGGTTTTCCACCGGCGCCAACCTTGTGTTGGAGTACGCCTACGGCCATCCAGAGATCGCGGGCCTGGTGCTGTTCTCGCCCGGTTTCAAAAGCATGCCGTTCGACTGGGTTGCGCCGCTGGCTGCCCGGGTCCGTCCCTGGCTGATGAGCCCCAATGGCTCGTTCCCCATGCAAACCCCAGTTCGATACATGAACGTGCCGACCAACGGATACGCGCAGTTCTATCGCACCAGCGTCATCGCGCGGCGTCTCCTGCGCGAGCAGACCTACGACAAGCCAGTCTTCATGGTGGTCGCGCAGCACGATTCCGTTCTCGACACGGACTACCTGCTCGATGTCTTCCAGCACCGTTTCACGAACCCGCAGAGCCGGTTGATTTGGTACGGAACGAAACCGAAGGCATTGACCGACGCCGCACGCATCCTGATCCGAGGCGACCGGCTTCCCGAGCAGCACATCAGCCAGTTTTCGCACATGGGCCTGATGTTCTCACCGGCCAATCCGCTCTATGGCGACAAGGGCAGCCTTCGCATCTGTCTGAACGGTCAAGCCGAACGCGTGGCTCAAGCCTGCGAACAGGGAGTGCCCGTGTGGTACTCGGACTGGGGCTACCGCGAGGACGGCAAGGTCCACGCGAGGCTCACGTTCAATCCGTACTTCGATTGGCAGACCTCGGTCATGCTGGCCACGCTGGGCAACGAGGAAAGTCCGCGGTCTGTCACCACCAACATCGCCGGGGACTCCAATGCCTCGGCAAGTTCGAACCCATAGAAGCAGCCAGACGGCCCCCATCAACCAGCAAATGGAAGATCCATGAAACGAGTGCAATTCGGCCGCTACGGCGGCCCAGAAACGATGTCCTTGGGCGAGCACACGTTGCCGGAGCTCGCTCCGGGACGGGTGCGGGTTAGGGTCAGGGCCGCGGCCATCAATCCGCTCGACTGGAAGATCCGCCAAGGCGTCATGAAGATCGTCACCGGCAGGAAGTTCCCGCAAGGCATGGGCTCGGATTTCGCCGGTGTGGTGGAGCAGGTCGGCACCGATGTCACGGACTTCCGGGCCGGTGACGAAGTGTTCGGCACGGTCGAAATCAAGAAACAGGGCGCCTTTGCCGAAGTCGTCGATGCCGACGCCCGCTTGGTGGTTCGCAAGCCTGCTTCCCTTTCGTTCAGCGAGGCCGCATGTATTCCCATTCCGGCAGCGACCGCCTGGGCCGCCATCGTCGGTGCCGCCAGGGCGCAGCCGGGCTCGCGCATCTTCATCAATGGCTGCAGCGGCGCCGTGGGCAGTGCCGCAGTGCAATTGGCGCTGGCGCATGGCGCGCACGTCAGCGGCTCCTGCGGCCCAGCCTCCGTGGCCAGCGTCAGGTCCGCCGGCGTCGATCCGGTATTCACCTATGCGGACAAGGCGTCATTCGCATCGAACGGGCCTTACGACGCGGTGTTCGACACCCTCGGAACGCTGTCCGTTTCCGATGGATTGGCGTTGCTGACACCGAAAGGCCGCTTCGTCGACATCAACCCCACCCCTGGCAGGATGCTGCGCGGCTTCGTTTCAGGGCGCTACAGCATGGTGTTCGCCACGGCGGGGTTCAAGAACCTGCAGGAACTCGCGGGTTTGGCTAACGAAGGCAAGCTGCGCTCCTCGATCGGCCTGGAAGCACCGTTCACGGATGCCCTGTCCATCGTCAAGAATGCGGAACTCGGCCCACGCCCGCCTGGCCGGATCGTGCTGCTCATGCGAGGCAACTGAGACTGCCGCAAGTTGGACGTCTCGATACCGCGTCGCTAATGATCGGTTGGAACCCGGCTACCTGCTTGATCGCCCTGCTCTTCCGGCACGGTGGCCGTTACCGAGAAAATTCCGGCGTCCGGCCGCGCCCCGAACCGCGCGTCACCTACCGTCACGGCGGTTCCTCCAGCGCTGGAGTGGACCGTCGCAAACGGCAGGCGCGACCAATACAGAAAATCGGCCACCACCTTGCTCTGCCGGGCCGCCAGGGCAATGGCTGACTGGTCCATATGCGTAGGGACGAGTTGGCGATCCAACGACAGGTGAGCCGACGGAAACCAGCGGAAGTCGCCGAAGCCGTACGCATCCGCCGTCCGCACGATGATCCGGCGCCTAAACGGGTCGGCGAGGACCGGGTTGGCCAGCACCTGCAGCGGCTGCCCCAGGCCCAAAGCCTCGAACTGGCGGGCGACACGCTGTTCCGCAACCCGCCCACCGGCAGCCATAGCCCCGCTGTAGAGCGTGGCCACCAACAGGGCAGCTACCGCCGGGCGCTCGGCTCTGCCTGTGCCCGAGCGCTCGCGGCGTCGGGAAATCCAGATTCCCACGCCAAGCGCGAGCCAGATCCAAGGGTCGGCGATGAAAAGGACGTCGCCGTAGAACCATCGCTCGGAGAACGGCATCAGAAGGCGGATGCCCCAGCTGTTCATCAAGTCGAGCAAAGGGTGAGACAGCGCGCCGATATAGCTGAGCAGGAGAAGCTGACCGGGCCTGACGGCTGGCCTCGCGGCCGGCCGCGGCGCTCTGCGCGTTTGCCATCTGTCGAACCACAGCAGCGCTAGCGTGAGAACCGCGGGCAGGACGAGCCATCCGACCGGGCCGTGCGTCCAGCCTCGCCGACACACGAGGCCGTTGCCAAAGAAGGCACACAGAACATCTATGTCGGGCAGATTCGCCCCGATCATCAATGCCGGCATCGCGAGCGCTGTCCGGCGCTTGAGCCCTGCCTGCCCCAAAGCCGCGCCGACCAAGGCATGAGTCAGGTTGTCCATTGCAAGAAGCTCCCGGTTAGGTGACCTATGGGGCGAACCAACCCTGTCGAGAAACTCATGCGAGTGACTCCTCAAGACCAACCATATCGGCACTCTCCCGCCACAATCGGTCCTGTGCCTCACGGTCGCATGCCAGCGCCGAGGGATCGGGGAACGTAGGTTTTCCCTTGACCAAGGAGACGTAGATGCGGCCGTTCGGTAGGGAGAGTGTTCCCAGCGCCACGTCGGCCAGCATCCTGCCCGAGTGTTCGGGCGCATTCATCACGAACTCGGGACGAAAGAGGCCGATCAAAGGGAAGATCGTGCGCATCACGATGCCGAGAATCGCCTTTTGCAGAGCTGACGCTTCCCGGCCGGCTGCGCCTCCCGCAAGCCCAGGATTGAAAGCGATGACACCAATCTGGCGCGTTACCACCGTGTCTTGCCGGGCCAGGTACAACGCCGTCATGAGGTTGCATAGCTTCGAGGCGCTGTAGGAGCGAATGCCGTCGCCCGAGCCACCCTTCGTCGGATGCGCCCATTCCTGAAGTTCCAGCGTCTTGGGGCCAATCGCCTTGATGGGCGGATCGTGCATGTTGCTCGACGTGATCACCACCCGGCCATGCTCGGCGATGTGCGGCAGAAGGAGTCGCGCCAGCAGGTAGTGAGCAAGGTGATTGACCGCGAACGTCAGGCCGTAGCCATCCGCGCTCCGCTGATCGGCTGCTGTGCCATGCAAGCCAGCATTGAGCACAAGGATGTCGATGCGCTTATCACCGAGTTGCCGTATCACGGCGCCGGCAAAGTCACGCACGCTGGTCAGGGAGGCGAGATCGAGCGGGAGAACATCGACGCCTTCCGGCACGGTGCGGTTCTTTCCACGAGCGCCCACGATGATCCTCGTGCTCGGAGAGGCGACGAGGTCTTGCAGGGTGAATGAGCCAAAGCCGCTTGTGGCTCCGGTCATCACGACAACATTTTGCGATTTCGGGGGTTCCATCTTGTTTCTCCTTTGGCGCAAGCGTCGTCAGAAACGCCTGCCGATGGTGAAGCTGCCAAAGCTCGGCCTCTCGCGCTGTCCCTCGAACTCGCGAGTGCGGTTGTAGCGGGCGAAGGCGAAACGCCAATGGCCGTGGGTGATCGCGATGCCGTAACCGATGTCGGCCACGAATGGGCGCTTGTTCACGCGGTGGCTAGAGCGGAAAGTGTTGCCATCGAGCGTGATGTCGCGCAGGACCCAGCGCGCATCGGCAGCGACAAACAGGTGGCCGCGCCAACCTTGTGTCGCGCTCGTTCGGATCGGGGACGTGTTCTCACCGGCGGGTCGCAGCGGCGCCGTCCCGAAGTCATCCGGCAGCAGGTAGCCAAAACGCAGTTCCATCCCGGAATTGGCATAGGTGGCGAAATTGCCCAGGCTGCCGCCCCAATGTGCAATCGCGTCCCAGCGCCATGGCCCCGAAGACTGCATCGGTGCAAAACGCTTGCGTCGCTCGTGGATGAACTGGACCACGGGCTCGTTGTGCAGTTGGTTGTCCCAGCCGTTGAAGCGGTCCACGTCAATGACGCCATGCCACCAGTCCTGAACCTCCCTGGCTTTGGCGGCGGGGCCGACGATACCCAGCCGCAACTGCGAGGTGCGCAGATGGTCGCCCCTACGGGCGTTGTAGCCCACACTGAACATCAGCGCGCCGGCATATGGCCGATCGTCGGCAATGAGTTCGCGTGGCACGCGGTCCGTGGGCGTGTACATCATCTGCCCCAGCCCGATGGTCATGTTCAGCTCATCGAATCCACCAGGCTGCAACGTGGAGAACGTGCGATTCAACCGCCTCGCAATGTCAGGCAGGCACGGGTCATCGGCGCGATGGACCAAGTTGGGTGAGACCAAGGTCAGCAGGAACCCATTGGAATAGCCTTGGTCCTGCCCGAGTCCACCGAACAGGTCGTTATCGACACGCAGATTGACCGTGGATTCCGCCGCGACCCCTTTGCGGTCACACCCCTCGTCGGCCAGCACCGAACCGCTCCAGAGCACCGCACCGATCGCCATCCATCCCTTCCACGCAGGAACGGCAACGCCGGCCTGCGCAAAGCAGCCTGCGGGCACTGCCGCCGAATGAGCATGCCGCAGCGCGCCTTGCCTCGGTGCAGTTCCCTTGCCCAAGGCGGGCACAGCCTTAGTCATTCGGGAACCGCCACACGTTCGCGGTTTCGCCAACGGCAAGGACCCGCTTTCCCGATGCAGGAAGCCCAAGGCGCTCCCACTCCGCAGCCAAGCGAACCGGCGGTTCGTCGAGCGGTTCGTAGGTCAGCTTGAACGTCCCCCAGTGCATGGCGAAGAAGTACCCGGCACCAAGATCCATGTATGCCTTGACGGCCTCCTCGGGATTCATGTGCTGGCGGCGCATGAACCAGGACGGCTCGTAGGCACCGATGGGTAGAAGCGCGGCGTCGATCGCCGGGAAACGACGGCCGATTTCCCGGAACCCGTCGAAATACCCGGTATCACCCGAGTGGTAGATGCAGGCAGAGGCTCCCTCGACAACGAATCCACCCCACAGCGTTTCGTTGGCGTCGGTTAGGCCGCGGCGGCTGTAGTGTTGGGCAGGCACGAAGGTCACCCTCACGGGGCCGATGTCGATCGACTGCCACCAATCCAACTCACTCGCGGAAATCCTCTTTCTTGCGAGGAACGACGTCATGCCAAGGCCGGCGATCACCGGCGCGTCGGCACTCTTCAAAGACGGAAGGTCGAGATGGTCGTAGTGGTTGTGACTGATCAGCACCGCGTCGATGGGCGGCAGATTCTCGGGGCGCAGGCCAGCCGGAACATTCCGCCCCCCTGGCCCCAGGGCAAGCTCACCAAAGACCGGATCGATGAGGAATGACTTTCCTTCGAGCTGAACCAGCCAGCTCGCATGCCCGATCCAGGTCAGACGCGCGCCTTCACCCGCGCCCGGTGGAGTGGCGATCGCGGCAAGATCGGGCACCACACACGGCACAGATGCCTTTCTAGGTACACCGCGGCCCCGACCTGCAAGACTATCGACGACCAGCATCCGAAATGCCGGCACCACGGTGCCGGGAGCTTCGCTGCCGTCGAGATTCCTGAAACGTCTGGATTTCCCAAAAATGGCCATAACCGCCCTTCCACATTGATGATGAAGATGAACGCAGGTGGCATGGGGCGGACGGTGAACGCGCTAATGCGGACGTGCACTGCATCCCCTTCGTTTCGAGTCGAATGCGATACCCGGCAAACGCCCCTGAATGGGCGATGCCATGGGTCGCCTTTCAGAACCGATAGAGGTAGCCGAGTCCCACGCCGTACTGCGTGCTCTTTTCCACTAGCGGGCTGTTGCGGATCGAGCTGCCCATGTGCTTGGCGCCCATGTCGAGGAACAGGGTGTGCTTGGGCATGGGCTGCCAATCCACGCGAAGCCCGATCTCGGTATTGACCGTGGAGCTGCCGCTGTAGGCCGGGCGCCAGCTCTGCGCCTCGTCCGACCTCACGCCGTAGTAGTAGTCCACGTACTTGCTATCCACCCATTCGGCCGCCAGCCGCGGTGTCAAGCCAAAGACGCCTGCGGTGAAGCGCCGGTCGATCTGCAGCGTGGCCCGCTTTCCCTTGCTGTTGTCCATGGCATCGGCAAGCACTTCGGCAGAGAGATTGGCAATGCCGGCACGCCAGATGGCAGCGCCACCGACCCAGAAGCTGGAATCCCGATCGCGCATACCCGCGAAGTACGGCGAGTCGCCGGAATCAAACCCCTCCACGGCATACCGGCCACGCAGCCTGAACGACACTGGCCCGACCGATGGGAGCTTGACGTCCAGGCCAGGGCCGGCCACCTGAATCCACTTGTTCTCATAGGTGATCATCGGCAGGCCGCGCACACGGTTGTCGAAGTCGCGATAGACGCGATACTGCATGCCGCCGGCGACGCCGATCCCCCACGTCGATTCACCGCGCGCGGTTTCGGCCATCGCCTGACCTGTCGCAGACTTCTTCGTGTCGTCGGTCTGCGCCGAGGCGACGGGTGCGGAAAAAATGCCGGCGAGCAGAATCGGCAGCGCCGCGTAGGACGGCTGACGTCGCAGCCGGGTTGCGCAATGAAGGTGTGACGACATGATTGATCCCTTTCAAGGACGACGTGAAAAATGCCTCTGCCACGCATTGATGCGACGGACAAGGCGCGGAACTGCTCCATCCGGGCGACGACCGGTGCGTCAACCTTCAAGCGCCTCGCGCGCCTGCGGTGGCACGCTCGGTGTGTCGAAAAAAACCGAGCGACGCCATCCACTTTTCGAACCTATCCACGTACAGGAACACGGCCGGCACGACCAGCAGGCTGAGGGCGGTCGATGTGATCAGGCCTCCGATGACTGCCATGGCCATCGGCCGGCGAAAGCTCGAATCCGCGCCGAGCCCCAGCGCGATGGGCAACATGCCGGCGATCATCGCGATGGTGGTCATCACGATGGGACGGGCACGCTTGTGGCACGCATCCAGCAGCGCGTCGTGAACAGGCAATCCACGCTCGCGCATGCCGATGACCGCGTACTCGACAAGCAGGATAGAGTTCTTGGTGACGATCCCCATGAGCATGACCAGCCCGATCATCGAAGGCACGCTCAACTCGCTTCTCGTGACCAGCAGCGCGAGGAACGCACCACCGATGGACAAGGGGATGGCGGAAAGGATGGTGATGGGTTGAAGGAAGTCCCTGAACAGCAGCACCAGCACGCAGTAGATGCATAGCACGCCGACCACGAGCGCCATGGCGAAGCCCGCGCCAAGTTCGGCAACGATCTCGGCGTCGCCGGCCTCGATCACCTTCACGCTGGACGGAAGGGATTTGATCGATGGCAGGTTGGCGGCAGCCGCCTGCGCCGTTCCGAGCGCGGTGCCTCCCAGGTCAGCCGAAATGGTGACGTTGCGAAGGCGGTCGTGGCGGTCGATCTGTGCGGGGCCACTCTCCACTGACAGGCTGGCGACGCTGGCAAGCGGCACCGGCCCGTCGCGCCCCGGCACGCGCATGTTGCCGATCGTGTCGATGTCCTGCCGTGCGGCATCGGGAATGCGCGCGCGGATATAGACTTGCCGGTTGTCGAGGTTCAGGCGCGCCACCTGCGAGTCGAAATCGCCGCTGGTCGCCACCCGCACCACGTCGCCAATCGCTGCGGTCGTCACGCCGCGCTCGGCGGCGCGCTCCGGGTCGGGGCGAATGATGATCTCGGGGCGCTCAAGGCTGGCCGTTGACGCGATGCCCGACAGGCCCTTGACGTCGCGCAGCTCGGATTCCACCGCTTGCGCGCTCGCTTTGAGTGCCTCGGCGTTGTCACTGGCGAGGATGATCGATAGCTTCTGACCTGGCCCGCCACCACCGACGGCGAAGCGCGCTCCGGGAATGTCCACCAGGCGTTCCCGCACGGCCTTTTCGATAACCTGCTGCGACGGCCGATCGCCGCGTGGCCCCAGCGTGAGCGTGAGCGAAGCGCGCCGAACTTCGCCCGCCCGCGATCCACCGGGGCCAGCACTTTGCGCATTGCCCACCGTGGCGAAGACATGGGCGATGCCATCCACGTCGCCGATGGCCTTGCGGGCCGACTCGGCGACCGCCAATGTGTCCTCCAGCGAGCTGGCCGGCGGCAACTCAATGCTGACGGTCGTGGTGCCGCTGTCGGAGGCCGGGATGAAACCCGTCTCGATGAAAGGCACCAGGGCGAGCGAAGCCGCCAGAAAGAGGACCGCGCCGCCCAGGGTGGTCTTGCGGTGTTCCAGGCACCAGCGCGCCACTGCCATGTACCAGCGCATGACCCTGCCATCTTCCTTCTCGGGAATCGGCTCGGGCTTGAGCAGGTAGGCCGCCATCATGGGCGTGAGCAGGCGCGCCACGAGCAGCGAAGCGAGCACGGCGATCACGGCGGTCCAGCCGAACTGCTTGAACACCAGGCCGCCGATGCCGCTCATCATGGCCGTCGGCAGGAAGACGACTACCAGGCTCATGGTGGTCGCCATGACCGCCAGGGCAATCTCGGTCACGGCATCCTCCGCGGCCTCCCGGATCGATTTGCCCATGTGCCGGTGGCGCTCGATGTTCTCGATCTCGACGATGGCGTCATCGACCAGGATGCCGACGACAACCGCCAGCGCCAGCAGCGTCACGGTGTTGAGCGTAAAGCCCAGCCAGGCCATGGCCGCGAAAGCCGGAAGGATGGACAGCGGCAGAGCGGTCGAGGCGATCAGCGTCGACCGCCAGTCACGCAGGAAAAGCCAGACGACGACCATCGCGAGGATGGCGCCCTCGTACAGCATCGCCATGGAGCCCTCGTACTGCTCCAGCGTCTGGCCAACCGACCCTGAAATCTCCGTCAGGCTGAGCGTCGGGTCGGCCTGCTGAAGACCGGCCAGGGCCTCGCGAACGCCCTCGGCCAGCCGCACCTCGTCAAAGCCCCTGGCGCGGTACACGCTGAAGCCGACTACATGCTCACCATCGAGCAGGGCTGCGTGCATGGGATCGGCCTGACCATCGACGATCGTCGCGATCTGGTCCAGCCTGAAGCTCTTGCCGTTGGACAGCGCGATTCGCAGACCCGCAAGCTCCGATGCCTGGCGAACCGTGGCGATCGTGCGAACCGACTGCTCTTCGCCGCCAAGCTGGCCACGACCGCCCGAGGATTGCTGCTGCACCTGGCGCAACGCCCGGGAAACGTCCGCCGCCGTGATACCCAGGGCAGACATGCGCAGTGGATCAACCTCAACCCGAACCTCGCGCTCGATGCCACCCAGCCGCTCAAACCGGCCGACGCCGGACACGCTGAGAACCGCCTTGGCGACAGTGTCGTCCACGAACCAGGAAAGCTGCTCCTCGTTGAGGCGGGACGACGCGATGGCATAGGTCAGCACGGGAGCACCGACGCTGTTGGATGCGCTGACCGTCGGTTGCAGTAGGTCGGGCGGGAGGTCGGAGCGAATACCGTCCACCGCGTTCTTGGTTTCGATCAGCGCGTCCGACAGGTTCTTTTCCAGCACGAATTGCACCTGGATCGACACCAGGCCGTCCGTGACCGATGTGCTCAGGTGGTTCAGGCCGCTCAAGGTCGCCAGCGCGTCTTCGACCTTGCGTGCAACCTCCGTTTCAAGCTGTGCAGGGGCCGCGCCCGGCTGCGACAAAGCCACAGTGACCATCGGCAGATCCAGGTCGGGCAAGTCCTGCGTAGGCAGCTTCTGAAACCCCCACAACCCAGCGAGCGCCAGCAACGCGAACAGCAGGATCGAGGGGATGGGATTGCGGATGGACCAGGTGGCGAAGTTCATGGCCTGGCCGCTCCTGCAGGCTGGCCTTGGGAGATGCGCACCAGATCACGATCCTTGAGGAACCCTGCACCTTGGACGACGACGTGCTCGTTCTTGCCAAGCCCTTCGGTGATCTCGATCTCCCGACCACTGCGCCGGCCGACGGTGACACCTCGCAGCGAAACGCGGGGCGTGGCGCTGGTGTCGGCCAGTACCAGGACATGGCTGCGCCCGTCGCGGATGACCACGCTCTCGGCGGGCACGACCAGCGCCGGACCAGTCCCGAGTCCAAGCCTGCCGTCGGCGTACATGCCGGCCCGTGCCGTGCTTCCCGGCTGGATGTCGGCGTAAACGATGGCCAGGCGCGAGGCACTGTCCAGGATGGGCGAGGTCTGGCGAACCGTCGCCTTCGCGGTCTTGCCGTCGGGAAGCTCAAGCGCGACCTCCTGCCCGACCTCGACCTGGGCGAGCTGCTCGGCGGTCAATTCCCCGCGCCATTCCAGGCGTCCCCGGCGAATCATGCGGAACAGTTCCTGACCCACAGGAACGACGGTGCCGAGCGTTGCCGTTCTGGCGCTGATGACGCCATCGTCTGGCGCCGTGACGTCGGTGTAACGCAGCCGCAACTGATTGGCAGCAAGCAGCGCCTCGGCGGTCTTGGATTCAGTCACGAGCCGGAGCACGTCCTGATCGCTCATCGCGCCGCTGCTTTGCAGCGTCAGAGCACGCTGCCGGTTGGCGGCGGCCTGATCGGCATCCGCCTTCAGTTGCGCGTGATCCACCTGCAGCAGAGCCGGATCGAAACGTGCGATGACCTGCCCCTTCTTGACGACATCCCCGACATTGACGCGAACATCGATGAGCTGATAGCCACCAATCTGTGCGCCTATGCTGGCTTCTTCCCATGCAGCAATTGCGCCCGAAGCCCTGATCGCCATGGGCCATGAGACTTCCCGAGGGGCGGCGCTGGTTACGGTCAGCGCCGGTGTCGCCGCAGCAGCCTCTTCGGTCGGCGTCGGGTCGCGCTTGACGACGACGATCACCAGCACCGCCACGGCCAGGGCAATCGCGCCCACGAGATACGCGATCCGGTGCCTTCGGAGGGGCCCCTGGATGGGCAAGCTGCGGTGTTCTTGTTCTTGGCTCATCAGCGATGACTTTCGTTGCCGGCGAAGGGGGTTTTGGTCGGAGCGTCGGTCGTTTCCTCGGCTACGGGCTGTTCCAGTGCTGTGGCCGACAATGGCGGGGTCCCTGCTGCGCGCACGAGGGAGATCCAGGACCGGGCGCGGTCGGAAGCAGCGGCGATGGCGCTTTCCTGCGCGCCGTTGACCTGCCGGCGCGAGCCTTCCAGCTCGAACAAGCTGATGGCACCCGCGTGATACCGGGCTTCGTTCGCACGCAGCGCGACAGCAGCCGCATTGGCGGCCTGCCGGGACGTGTCCGCACGCTGCTCGGCCGACGACAGCGCAGCCAGGGAATCCTCGACATCGCGCGTGCCGGTACGCAGCGTGGATGCCAGGCCCGCCAGGGCTGCGCGATACCGCGCTTCTGCACCATCCACGTTGGCAGCGCCCAAGCCCGCATCGAAGATCGGTACGGACACCGCCGCACCGGCGGACCAGGTATCGAAGTGGATCGTCGATCCCAGCGCGCGAATCCACTGCCCGGTGAGGAGCGCGGACAGATCGACGCGGGGCAGCCGTTCAGCACGCGCAACGCCGATCTCTGCATAGCTGGCTGCAAGTTCCCGCTCGGCCGACCGGACGGCGGGATGCTGGAGGAGAACGGTTGCGGGAAGATCCAGGCGAACTGGAGGCGCGGTGGGCACGATGGCCGCGGCCTCATCGAGGCGGCCGATGGCGGATGCCGTCGAGGCACCGCCGGACGGCAAAGGTGGCCGGCTCATGAGGTGCCGAATCGTCGTTGCCTCACGACCGCTGAGCGCAACCAAGGCGTCCACCAGGGTCGTGCAGCTCTCTTCCTGGCTCAGTCGATTGGTTCTCGCGGAGGCCAGCGCGCTCAGTGCGCTGGCTTCTTCCACGGGCGCGACATTGCCGACGGCGAGGCGCTGCCGGATCAGCGAAAGCTCGATTTCACGCGAGCCGATGTCCTGATCGCGAATGGCAAGCGAATAGTTGCAGGCGCGCAAGGCCACGACGCCATCGGCGATCTGCGCCACCAGGGAAAGCCGGGCTTCCTCGGCATCGGCGTTGCGCGCATCGAGCCGGCTGCGAGCCGCCTCTTCCGTCGCACGTGCGCGTCCCCACAGATCAAGCTCCCACGAGAGGCTGGCGCCCAAGGAACCCGAAGTGGCGCTGATCGTGTCGGTGCCACCCGCCTGGCTCTGCGACTTGCCTCGCGACAGCGCACCATTGCCGCCAAGCTGCGGAGCGCGTCTGGCGCCACTCGCGCCCAATCCTGCGCGCGCCTCATCGACGCGCGCAGCCGCTTGCGCGAGCGTGGGGTTATCGGTCAAGGCAGAGGCGACGAGCACGTCGATGACGGGGTCGCCCAATTGCGTCCACCAGTCGTCGCGCGCCGATCCCGTGCCATCAACGAGCGTGCCAGCTCGCGCATTGGCCCATGCTTTCGGCATGTCGAGCTGGGGCCTTGAGTACGGCGGCTGTGTCGTGCAGCCGCCAATGCAAAGCATGGCCGCCAGTGCGCACGCGACGTGAAGCGACCCGCGGCCATCGCGCGATTGCGACACGTCGTCGGACCTGGCCGCTGTCATCGCTCGCGGGCCATGGAGAATGCCTTCTCCACGATAGGCCGTAGATCCGCCTGGCCACCGCCTTCGTACCATTCGTCGAGAGCGGCCGTCCACGCGGCCATGACCGTGCCCACGACGATTCGCGCCTTGAGGGGACTCATCGCGTGCTCACCCAGGCGCTGCACGAGCGCGACCGCAAGCGCCTGCTCCCAGATCATTCGCTTCTCGCATTCCCTGCCGACCAGCGAAGGCGTTTCCTTCAACAGGCGCATCAGCGCGAAGGCCATGTCGGGATTGGCGTCATAGCGCTTGAGCAGGCTGGAGAGCGCCCCGCAGACCGCCTCGAAAGGCGCCTCCTCAGGCGGCCTGCCGTTCAGTTCGGCGACCAGCTCGACCGTCTTCTCGGCATTCCATGCAAAGACCAAGTCCTCCTTGACCTTGAAGTACCTGAAGAAGGTCCGCCTGGCGATGCCCAGCGGCTCGACGATCTGGTCGATCGTGGTGTTGTCGAAGCCCTGCTTCATGAACAACCTAAGCCCGAGGCTGAACAGCTCTTGGCGGGTGTTCTCTTTGTGCCGCTCACGCAGGCCGAGATTTTTTTCTGTCATGGGCACCATCCTATCCGAAACTGTCACTCCGTGCCAATAAGTCACTTTACGACAATTGTCACTAAATGCCACAATGCCTTTAGGCCACCCTGAATGGCCGCCATTGAGTAACCCGCCCCCAAGGACCTCATGAAAAACGAGCCAAAAACTCAAGCTGCGCTGTGCAAGCAAGCGCCCGGGAAGTTCGTGCCGGTGATCGATCGCAACCGGTGCGAGGGCAAGGGCGACTGCGTCCCCGCCTGCCCCAATGACGTGTTCGAGCTTGGCGTGTTGCCCAAGTCAGAGCGAGCCGATCTCTCATGGATCGGTAAGGTGAAGGGGTTTGCCCACGGTTGGAAGCAAGCGTTCATGCCGAACGCAGGCGCGTGCGAAGCCTGTGGCCTATGCGTCTCGGCTTGTCCCGAACGCGCCATCACGCTATCTCGGGCATGACGAGCTAAATCCCGTTCCTCCAGGATCTGAGTTCACGGGAAATGGAGCATCAGCTGTGAATCACCCCAAAGCACAGCGCATCGTCGTCATGACCGGTGCCACCTCGGAACTGGGCGCACCTGCCATCCAGCACATCGCCGCTCAGCCCCGCACGCGAATCATGATCGGCGCCCGAGGCCGCGCTCCGACCGCGCCACCTGGAGTCGAGGTCATTTCACTCCACCTTGCCTCGCTCACCAGCGTCCGTGAGTTTGCCAACATAGTGATGGCGCGGCTCTTGATACCGCACATGGCCGACCACGGCCGCCTGGTGATCACTACGAGCGACGAGCGAAACGCATGACCCTGCGGTCACTCCGATCGCACCCAAGACGCTCGACCCGCAGGCGCTGGCGCACCCGCGCCAAAGCGGATTCGGCAGCGGCATCCGCGCCTATTCAGCCTCCAAGCTGTGCAACCTGATGACCGCCCAGCCCTTCACCGCGCTCGACGATGTCAAGACCCGCCAGATCAGGGTGATCGCTTTCAGCCCCGGGCTCACTGGTGGCACCTTGCTGGGCCGCAACAGTTCGCCGGTCATGCGGGCGCTCGTTACCTTCCTGATGCATACCGTATTCCGTGTGATCGCCCTCTTCCGTCCGGAATACGTCGTGGGCACACCGGAGCGTTCAGGCGAAGCCCTGGCCGAAGTCGCCCTCGGCGTGGTGACCCCACCGCCCGGGCGGATCTACATCTCACTGATCAAGGGAAACCCTATACTCCCCGGCCCTTCCGAGCTGGCACGAAGCGCAGACGCCTGGGATCGACTGTGGCGCGAAAGCGCGGCCATGGTCGGCCTCATTGATGTGAACATGACAGCAGCTACGCAATGACGCTTGAGCGCCAAAAACAAAGGAAAATGCGGCTCGAACGCATACACGCCTCGCCGCTCTGGGATGGTCAGCGATTTCGGAGTGTGCATCCGAGATGCTTGCCGGTTTGCGCGACCCGAACCGATCGACGCCTTCGTTAAGAGACTTTCTGCAAGATCGCGAGCGGCTTTCGCCGCAAGGAACGCCCCCTTGAAGGACCGCTCCCTTGTACGAATCCTCTTGTACGCACCAAGCGTCTTGATCGGCCAAACCACAAATTTCTGATCGACCTACCGGTTCATTGGACGGGTGGCTGCCGTTCGCTGTTGGCCAAGTGCGGACAGTTGGATGCATCGGGGCTTGTACAGCTCACGCGACAAGGCGCTCCAACTCCCCGGCAATCTGATCGAACGGCGCAATGCTTCTGTGTGCCTTGCACAAAACGATCGCACCCTCCACGCTCGCGATGATCAAAGTGGCAAGCCTGGATGCAGATTCGAGCCGATGCCCCTGCGTAGCCAGGGAGGCGGCCAGTTTCGCCTCCCAGTCACTGAAAACCTGCGCCGCTGCGCTCAAGGCCTCGGCAGCGACCTCATCGATCGGCTCCTCGACAGCCGCGGCCATTACCGGGCATCCGAGGCGGAAGTCCGATCGCAGCAGGATTTCGCGCCACATTGCCAGGAATCCGCGCAGGCCCGCCGCGGCGCCCGCCTGCAGGTGTCGCTCCAGGCTCGCGCTGACTTGTGCTCCGGCGAACTGCACCGCCTCGACCACGACCTGTTGCTTGCCACCGGGGAAGTGGTGGTATGTCGAGCCGACTGGCGCCTCGGCGCGCTTGGCCATTTCGCGGATGCTGGTTGCATTGAGGCCATGTCGCGCCAGCATCTCGGCCGCAGTCGAAACGACGCGCTGCCGGGCATCGGATTGGCGGGGACTCATGGAGAAAAACCCTTGTTATGACAATCGTCATAGTTTAGCGTATCCATTCTATTACGACTGTCATATAAAGCCATGATTGATGACATCCTTGCCGTGGAACTGGTCGCTGCCGACGGCTATGTCTTGGGCGCCTGCCGCTATCCGGCCCGAAACCCGTTGCGCGGGCGCGTGGTTGTTGCCGGCGCCACGGCGGTTCCGCAGGGCTTCTACCAGCGCTTCGCCCGGTTCGCGAGCGCCCAGGGCTTTGAGGTCCTGACCTTCGATTACCGGGGAATCGGTCGATCGCGTCCGCGCTCGCTCAGGGGATTCCGCATGGACCTGCTGGATTGGGCGCGGCTGGATCTGGCGGCCGCCGTTGACGCGATGGCGGATCCATCGGTGCCGTTGTACGTCGTCGGACACTCCTACGGTGGGCACGCCTTCGGTCTGCTGCCCAACCATCGCAAGGTGGCGGGCTTCTACGTCTTCGGCACCGGTGCCGGCTGGCATGGCTACATGCCCTTGGGTGAGCGCCTGCGCGTATTGGCCATGTGGAAGCTGGTATTGCCTGTGCTGACCTGGTGGAAGGGCTACTGCCCCTGGGCGATGCTGCGCATGGGCGAAGACCTGCCCGCGGATGCGTACCGGCAATGGCGGCACTGGTGCCAGTTCCCTCGCTATTTCTTCGACGATCCGGTCATGCGCGGGATCGAGCAGGAATACGCGACCGTACAAACGCCAATCGTGGCGGCCAATGCGCTGGACGACCTGTGGGCTTCGCCACGATCGCGTGACGCGTTCGTCGAGGCTTACCGCAACGCGCCGCTGCAGCGAAAGGACCTCGATCCCAGGCAAGCGGGAGGAACGGTCGGGCACATGGGTTATTTCCGACCGCCGGCCGAACCTTACTGGCGAGGAATGCTGGAGTGGTTCGCGAGCCTGGCGCCTACGGTAACGGCACGATGAAAGCAGAGCGCTGGCAACGCGGCCTCAAATGGATCCTGCTCGCCACGGTGCTAGGGAGCATCCTTCACTATGCGGACAATCTCCTGTTCTTCGCCGAATACCCGGAACCGCCCTGGATCAATCGGTCCATGATCGATGCATTCTGGTTCCTGATGACACCGCTGGCATGGTTGGGCTATCGCTTGATCCGGGTCGGATCACGCAACGCCGGTGTTCTTGTCCTGATGGGCTATGTCGGCTGCAACCTGCTCGTGCTGGGTCACTACCGTTTCGCGCCCATGTGCAGCATCGCTCCGCGCATCAATGTCTTCATCTGGCTCGAAGCCGGACTCGCTGCCTGCTTGCAGGTGTACCTGATTCTTCCTTACATCCGAAAGTCCACGGCTTAGGCTCTGCCGCCGCTCCGATCGCTCGCTGCCCCGACTCCTGCAAGATCAACTGCAATCCAGGACATCTCATGACGATCATCACCGTGAACTGATTGAACCAACCCTGGACCGAAGCATCGATCCGTGGTGGCGAAACGTCAAATCGATCGCTGACGCCCTATCTCCCACGACACCGAGCCAGCGCGTATCGTCGCAGCAAGCTGCTGCCCCAGCCGTTGCTCAATCACTGGCTTCCAGGGCACAAGAGAGAAACCCATGCCGCCATCGAGCATCGCATAACGCCCGCTGGCAAGCATGACGCTACGCCGGTAGATCCCGGCCACGCGCTGCCCATCCGTGACGGGACGATGCGCAAGGCCGGTTTCGGCGGCAATGTCTTTGGCGGCCTGCGCCAGTTCCCGGTCACGCAGCGTCCCCAGCAGGTTTCGGGCGAGGATCACACTCTGCCCGCGCCGCTGGGCCAGCCCCTGTTCTTCGAGGAAGACGGTGCGCTGCTGCATGGCCTGCTTGGCGTCGCCACCAAAGCCCAGGTCGCCCAGTCCCCGACCGCCGCCGATCAGTTGCTGGTCGAGCCATGTGGCCCCGATCACGCAGGCCTGCCGCTCGATGGGCAGGTGCGATTTCACCTCTACGGCGACACCACCCAGACGCTGCGCGTCGTACTGACGGCCACGCTCGGCCAGGTCGTCGGGCACGCGCCAGACGCCTTCGGCCATGCGTTCCACGATGCCGGCGCGGCGCAGGGCTTCGAGCCGGCGCACGTGCGCGGCTACCACTTCGCGCGGGTCGCGGTCGGGCGTGGCCTGGCCTTGGGCCACGGCATGATGGTGGTCGGTGCGGTAGATGCCGTCGGCAGCCAGCACGGCGATGTTCCGGTCGGCGGCGCGCACGTCGGCCGAGCCTTTCACTTCAACGACGGCGCCGGTCGGATACTGCTCCAGCTCCGAGCGCGGCGGCAGCGCGACGTAGTGCGCCTTGCCGTCCGTGCCATCGACGATCAGATAGCCCTTGTCGTACAGCTCGTCGGCCAGTCCCTTGCCGACGACGCGACCGACGATGGCGCGGCCATCCTCGCTGGGCTGGAACACCGCCAGTTCGCGCTGCCGGCCGCTCATGGCCCGCTGCATGGTGCGGATGATGTCGCCACGCTCGCCCATTGCCCGCAGCGTCGGTTCGGCCTCGGCATGGACGGCCCACGTGCCGGGCTGCTGCTCGCTCGCCAGGCCCATGCGTTGCAAGCGCTGCAGGCGGCCGATCAGCAGTTGCCGCTGACGTTGCAGGCGCGGTTCGGCCAGCGTCTCCGGCCGCACCAGGCCGTCCACGGCCTCGCGCTGCAAGGTGCGATCCAACCCCGTCCACCGCTCCTGTTCGACTTCGCGCTGCATGGCGCGCTGCATCTCCAGTTCGGTGCGTGGCCCCAGCCATTGCGTCGCCAGTTCCGATGCTCGGTGACGCATCCCTTCGGCGATGTAGTCGCGGGCGATGATGAGGTCTTTGCCGGTGTCGTCCTTGCCACGCAGCACGACGTGCGTGTGCGGGTTGTCGGTGTTCCAGTGATCGACGGCCACCCATTCCAGGCGCGTGCCCAGGTCGGCCTCCATGCGCGCCATCAGGTGCCGGGTGTAGGTGCGCAGGTCGTCGAGCTGTTCGGCATCTTCCGGCGAGACAATGAAGCGGAACTGGTGGCGGTCGTCGGCGCCGCGTTCCTTGAACGCATCGAGGTCGGCGGCATCGGTCATCGGCCCGTAGGCGCGGCCTGCCCCACCCTGGCGATCGACGCCTTCGCGCTCGATGTAGCGCAGGTGCGCGGCGGTCGAGCGCGGCCCTGCCTGCGCCAGATTCACCAGCCGGACCTTGATCGCCATGCGCCGCGCGTTCGGCCCCAATCCCCGGCCAGCGAAGCGCGCCGCTACGTGGCCTCGCCCCAGCCGAGAACCGGGGCGCTGGCCGACTTTGCCCGCCGCCTTGCCGAGCTTCGCGCCGGCCTTGCTGGTCTGGCGCAGCACCTTGTTGATGAAGGCATCGCCGCGCTGTTTCGGCGCACCGGGGCGGACGCGGAAACGGTCGTCGTCGCGCTGGCTCATGGCATGGCTCCATCCAAGACCGGCGCAGTCGAGCGGACGAAGCACGCGCTTTCGTCAACACCGATGCGGCATTGCGCACCTTCGCGGCACGCTGCCGCCCTGTGGCGCGTGCCGCGCTCCCCCCGTGTGCAGACAAGGTTTTCAAGCGGCCATGTGCCGCGACCTTTTATCTTGCCTTCCGCCTTTGCCCTGCGCTGTCGCTCCGGGCGTTGGCGGCCCGGCGGCGCTGCGCTGCTTGCAGCCAGTGCTCCGGCGAACGCGGCCACGGCCATCGGCCGGGCGCGTTCGAGGCAAGACGCCTGCACATGGGAAAGCGGTGCCGGATGTTGCGCGACGTGCGGCGCGGATGCGTTCGCACGGTACGCGCGACGACACGGCGACGGCCGGCAGGACGGCACGCCGGATGGCACGATGAAGCGCAGCGAATCGGCAGCCATCATCGGCGTGTCTCCAGCCAGACCGGATGCGCAACACCAATCACGGTGGACGCAGCAACCGGCCCAAAATACCTGCTGTCGAACGACGCCGGATTGGTCGTGCTCAACAGGAACAGCTCGCCGGGCTCGAGGCGGCGGCATTGCGCCCAGGAAGGCAGCGGACGGCCCAGCCGGTCGGCAGGCAGCGCGGTGGCCAACGGCACGCCGTCGATGCGCACGCTACGACCGACGATGCACACCTCCTGCGGCGCAACAGCACCGATGCGCTTGAGCAACGGAACGCGCGTCGGCAGGTAGCCGCGCCGTGTAGCCAGCGCGGCGGCATCGGCCGGCAGCGGGACGAGCACGATGCTGTCCACGGACAACGGACGTGGCAGCGAGCCGGCCCGGTGGTCGAGCGGATCGACGCGATACCAACCGACCGCCACACTGTCGGACGGGTTGTAGGTCAGGCGCGGCAGCGGCCGCATATGGTCAGGCAGGAAGGACGCCCAGGCCAGCGCAGCGAGGCCGCAAGCGGACAGACCGCCAAGCACGAGGCGAGCGCGCAGACGCGAGCGAGGACGTGGCGTAGTACCGGAAGTGGAAAGCGTGGTCATGGCAGCGTTCTCCCGGCCAGCCAGGCGGCGTGCCGCTCGGCGGTGTACGCCGGCAGCGGCAAGCGCGCAGCGAGACGGTTGCCGAGCGTGCGCCAGTACGCGGGCGACACGTCGGCGGGCGCGATGCCTTGCGCCTCGATGGCGTCGAGCTGCGCCAGCACGGCGCGCACGGCGGGTTCGCCTTCGGCGTGCAGCAGCAGGCACGCGCCGGGTAACACGCCGGGGATGCGTTGAGCCGCGTCCAGCGGCGTGCATGCCTGCATCACCATGAGCTGCCAGCGGATCGTGCCGTAGTCGTTGGCCTGCCAGCGGATGCGACAGAACACGGCACCCGGCAGAAACACCGCGACTCGCCGCCAGCGGTCGAGCCGGACGATGCGCACCGGTTCGCCAAAGCGTAGGTAGAGGTCGATGCGCTGCTCGACATAGGCGAGCGATACGCGGGTAAGCGGCGCGGCGCCGGCCTGGCCGGCGAGCACCGCGAGCGATGGCAGCGGCGCAGCCGTGGCCGTGGCCGTGGCCGTCGAGAATTGCGCGTTCATGGGGGCGTCTCCGGAAACTCGCGTTCCAGCAGAGCGCGCAGCAGTTCGGCGACGGTCACGCCCCGCGTGAACGCCGACACCTTGATGCGAGCGCGCATCGCGGGCGTGATGTCGAGGGTCAGGCGCGCGGTGTAGAGGTCGCCTTTCTGGAGGCCGTCGGCGTCGCCTAGGCGAACCCACGCCTCAGCGTGCGGGTTAGCGGGCGGACGCGCGCCGATGCCGACGCGCTTGCTGCGTGCGTTGCTCATGTCGGCCACCGCAGCAGTTCATCGGTGAGCGCGGCGATCTCGCGTGCGGCAGCGCTGTCCGGTGCCGTCTCGCGTGCAAGCCGGCCAGCGGCCACGCTGTCGGCGAACACGATGCGCTGGCGCACCTCGGCGTGCAGCGCCGGCAGTGGTTGCTCGGCGAGCGACTGCCGCGCCTCGCGGCCGATGATGGTGGTGCTGACGCGCCGGTTGATGACGAAGGCCGCTGCTAGCTGCGGCCGGAACACCTGAGCTTCGCGGATGAGCGTCACCATCTCGGCGCTGGCCCACACGTCGTAGGGACTGGGCTGCACCGGGATCAGCACGCGCTCGGCTGCCAGCAGCGCGGAACGCGCCAAGGCGGCAATGCGCGGCGGGCCGTCGATGATGACGTGATCGGCACGGCGGGCCAGTTCCGGCGCTTCCTGGTGCAGTGTTTCGCGGGCGAGGCCCACAGCGCTGAACAGCCGGGGCAAGCCCTGCTGGCTTCTGCGCTGCGTCCAATCCAGCGAAGAACCCTGCGGGTCAGCATCGAGCAGGACAACGTGCTGGCCACGCAGCGCCAGTTCACCCGCGATGTGGGTGGCGAGCGTGGTCTTGCCGACTCCGCCTTTCTGGTTGAGCAGCGCGACGATCATGGCACGGCCCTCCGTGTTGGAAGGCCGGGCTTTCGTGGCTGCGCTGCGTGCCGTTTCGAGGTTGTCCACCGAAACGGCGCGCTCTTTTCAAAAGTTAGAGATTTAGAGTTAGGGAAGTTAGAGGGTTCCGAAACCCGCGCCGTTATTGGCTTTGCGGCGATTTCGCACGCCTGATGGCACGATAGGGACACGCCCGATAGCACGATACCCGGCACGCCTGATAGCACGAGGCCGTCCACACGTTGTCCCGCAGTTATCCCCGTGCCGTCTGCGGCACGGGCCGGAAGGTCAGCAACTCGGCTCCGTCCTCGGGCATGCGCACGATGCCCAGGACGTAGCCCGGCATGGACTGCCGCGCCACCAGGGCGCGCAGGTCGCAGGCAAAGTCGTAGGGCTTCGCCGTGCTGCCCGACTTGCGGTGCAGGTGTTTGAAGTCGAACTGCCAGCCGCCGGGCTGTTTGCCGCCGTGCTTGCGCACCAGGCGGTACAGCCATCGCTCGATGCCGCCGGTGAGCCGGAAATACGCCGGGTCGATGGTCAGCACCAGGGCGGCGTCGAGCACGCCCGCATAGAACCAGTCCGGCAGGATCAGCTCGATGCCCAGCGGCGTGCCGCGGGCGTCGGCCAACTCCTTCCACTCGTTGATCCACGAGAAGCGATGCAGCCGCCGTCCGGTCGTCTCGCGGATGGATGTCGCCACGGTGGTCGATTGCAGCCGGTCGAGCGCGGCCTTGAGGCGTTGGTAGTCGCGCAGCGACACCCCGCGCCCGATGAAGCGCAGGATCTCGTAGGGCGTGGCGTGCATCAGGCGCGACGGGCGCAGGCCCGCGTCGCGCGCTTCGACAATCTGCGAGGCCGCCCAAATCAGCACGTCCGCATCCCAAATCGTGGCGATGCCGTGTTCCCGCGTGCCCTCCACGCGGATGGTGACGTTGCCGCTGCGGAAGTCGATCGGCGCCGTGCGCCGCGATTTCGCCAGCGAGAAGAATGGATACGCCATCAGGTCCTGGGCGTCGCGCGGTGCCATGTCGCCCGGCAAGGCGCGGAACAGGTCGAGCTGTTCCCGCTCCCGCGATGGGCTGGACATGGCGGTGGCCACCGGCGAGCCGCCGATCAGCGCGCACGGCTGTCGGCCGAATGGTGCTCGGCATATTCGGGATCGGACGTGGCCTCGAAACTGCGCTGGTCGGCCCAGGCGTCGAGGTCGGCCACCGCGTACATGACGCGGCGACCGAACTTGCGGAACTTCGGCCCGCCGCCGATCACACGCTGCTTTTCGAGCGTGCGCGGCGACAGCCGCAAATACTCGGCGGCTTCGTCGTTGGTGAGGTAGCGTTGGGGTTGCGGCGGCGTGGTGGCGGCAACGGCAACAGGCCGCAAGGGTGCGGGTCGCATCGGATGAACCTCCATCGGTCAGGAACGACCGGCCACACAGCGCGACCGGATGGAGGCAGTCTTGGGAAAGCGGCGCCGGGCGCAGAGGGTCGTTTTGCGGCTGCGCCCAAACGACCCTCCCCAGGTCATTCGAGGTGTGCAAGGCGGCGGTAGCCGCCGCGCATCAGTGATTGACCACGCCGCACCAGACGGCGCACGCGCGAGCGCAGGCCGCCGTCCGTGTACCAGTTGGTAGCCACCGCCTCGGTGCCGAACAGCCCCACGGCTGTTTCGCGCAAGGACGCGCCCGTAAGGGTCGCGTCGAGCGCCTGCAGGGTGTGCAATTCCAGCAGCGCGGCCGGCGTGGGCCGGGAGCGGGCCGCCGCCGCAGGCACGGCCCCGTCCACCGTCGTCAGCTTGTCCAGCTCTGTCGTGATCGTGCGGTAGTGCGTGCAGGGTTCAGCACACGCGCGGACGGCATAGAGGTAGGCCATACCATCGGCCAGACCCGGTGACAGTGCGAGCCGCACGCAGCAGCCAGGCCAGCGCGCCGTCAGCACCAGGCGCTTGCCGTCGTGGACCAGATGCTTGTGGCCGGGGATGCGCCAGAACTCGAAGGGGTGGGCCTCCGGCAGCGGGTCGGCATCCGGGTGGAGCTGGATTACGCCATCGTGATCGGGAAACCAGGCCGGATGCGCGTCGCGCGCATCCAGGGCCGGGTCTTCCAGCAGGCGCAGTCCCCAAGCGTGCGCCGCCTCCGGCCGGCGACGACGGCGCAGCCAGTCACGCCGGTAGTCGGGATGGCGGCGCAGGTACTCCCAGGCCAGCGCAGGGCCGTCCAGATGCAGCGCGTAAAGATACGCGGCGGTCGGATACCAGGAATCGGTGCTTCGATCAGCCATGACGCGACCTCCTGTCGGGCAGGAACGTCGCCACGGGCCTCGGGCGCGGGATCTACAGCATCACGACATCAATGCGCCATCAGGAGTGCGTAAACTCACGCCGTAACGAGGGGTGTCAAGACCGATCGGCTCCGAAGCCTTGCACGCATCGTCCGAATGCGACGGCCGCGCAGCTCCGAAAATGGCGCGCAGCATCAGACACCCTGCCGCAAGCCGCACCGTGCATCATGTCTCTTTCGGTCAGAGCCGCGCCCTCATGACGCATGAATGCCGATCCAGACCGTAGCCGTCTTGAATCAGATCGAGAAAGACACAATGCGCCGCAATGGCCTGTGTCTGGATGGCCCGCAGCGAGGCCATGGGGTTCGATCAGTCGGGGATCGAGCCATCGCGCTGCGCCAGCCGGACGTACTCCGATAGTGACCGCGAAGCGCTGAAGTACAGGTCGCGTAGGACGGGCCGCTGCTGCGGCCCGACGATGGCTGTCAGGTCGGACAGCTTGACCGTCCCCAGCGCCGGCATCCCGATGCCGAGGTCGATCAGTCCCCACGCGGTATCGCCATCGGCCGGGTCGAGCGCGGCCAGCAGCCAGGTCGCGTGCGCATCCGGCGTGAATAGCCGCACCACCGGCAGCGGATCGATGCTCTGGCCGGCGGCACGCGCCGCGCCGTTGGCAAGCAGTTGCGCGCGCTCGTCGGCGGTGGTCAGCGGCTGGGTCATGGTCAGGAACTCCACGAAGCCAGGGATGCACGGACACGCTTTTCCGTCGAAACACGGAACCGCAAAGACGGGTCTGCGCTTTCGACCAAAAGCATGGATGCGCAAGCCATCGAATCCGTACATGCACGGAAGCGCGGAAGCGGAATTGTGGAGGTCTGGAAAGGCACGGATGCGGTTCCCCGATTCTGTTGGAATCCGCCCATGCGGATTTCCGTAAAGGCACGGAAGCGAACCATTGATGAGTTAAAGATAACGTGGTTTTAATTGTCCCGCGACCGGACGCTTCTGTCCATGCAGAAGCGCTCCGTCCAGCCCGGCCGACCGGCCGGCGTCACCACCTTCGATGCCGAGCTGGCCAAGGCTTTCGGCGCGGCGGTGCGTGCGCTCCGTTCGGAGCGCGGGATTGCGCAGGAATCATTGGCGAACCTGGCCGGCATCGAGCGCTCCCATATGGGCAAGGTGGAGCGCGGTGAGCACATGCCGACGCTGGCGATCATCTTCAAGATCGCCGGCGCGCTCGGGTGCAGTACGGCAACCCTCATGGCCGCGACGGAAGCCCAACTCGCGGCACCGGCGACGTAGGCCGCCGATGGAAGGCGCCCCGCCACAATGGACGGGGCGCGGTGGGCGGCCGTCAGGCCGCCGGCTTGCTGCGCGACCAGATCAGGTCGTGCGTACCGCCCTCGTTCTCGATCAGGCGGGCATAGACCGTTGCCGGGAACGAAGGATCGTCGAGGGTCACGGACAGGTAGTCTCGCCCGGCCTCGCTGGTCTTCTTCCACGCCGCGCCGATGTCGTGGCCGGCCGCCTGAAGGCGGAAGTCGGGGGCGTTCTCGTTGCCGCCCTTGTCGTTGGGCACCAGCTTGACCTTGACGTTGAGCGTCAGGGTGCGGAGCGTGCCGGTGAAGCCGTCTTTCTCTGCGGTGAAGGTGCCGATGTTGGCCATGGTGTTTTCTCCTTTCGGGTTGAACAAGGTCGCGCCAGTGCGTCCTTGTTGTGAACCGGTCGGCGGGGGATGGGCGGGCCGCACCGCGTAGCGGTCGCAACAGCGTGGAGAACCTGGAAGCGCAAAGAATTTGCTGCGCGAGGAAGCCGCGCAGCGGCGGGGAAATTGTTTGCGCTGGAAGGTTGCGGCCATGAAGCCCAAGGCGCAGCCGCGCCCTCGCCAGGATTCACGACAAGCCAAGGACGCACGGGCCGCCAGCTCCCGAATGGAGACGTGGCCGACTCGGCATCCCCGCGTGACGGCTTCACCGGCTTGTGCCCTGACACTGGCAAGGCCAACACCCCAACGACAAGCGAGAACGCTCCTTGCCGCAGATTGCGGCGACGGGCTTGAGGCGTGGCGTGGATGCTCCATAGCGAGGCCGGGTGGCGTGTCGGTGAACCGCCCTTCGTGACGTACAGGTGCGAACCGCCAGCGTCGAAGACGGCACGCTTTGGCACAACCTGCCGCAGCAAGCCGGGGCATAGCCCCACAAGCCCCGCCCATTGCGGCGGGGCGCCATCGAAATCTTGCCCGCGTCAGCGGGCGCCGATTGCTGTCCCGCGCGCAAAGCCGTTGCGCGCTCGCCCCGTCGCCGCCTGGTCGAAGGCGGCGACGGGGCGATTTTGCTTTGGACGCTGGAACCGGACGCGGCCTGGCCGCGCCCGGATTTTGACCACCGGCCCCAAGGCGGAACGGCTTGGGGCCGGTGCTGGGTTATTCCTTCGTCTCGACAATCCACCACTCGGCACGCGGCAAGGAGCGGCCCGTGATGGGATGCAGCTCGGTCAGGTCGGCGCGGGCCGTCCAGCCGCGAGGCGGACGGTAGCCGCGCGCGTCGCCGTCACCATGCCAGCGACGGGCGCGTACCGTGCCGGGGGCATAGGTCGCCGCCATCCGCGGCCGGCTCGTGGTGTTGCGGTTCATGGGCGGAATCCTCGGAATGAAGCGCCCCGGCCAGAACCGGGGCGCTTGCCTGCGGTCACGGTCACGCGGCCAATGCCTCGGCCTGCGGCTGCTCATCCGCCACGATGGCGGCAGCCTCCGGCGCTTCGGCTTCCGCCACGACATCCTGCGCGGCCTGCTGCGGGCCTTCGGAACGGAAGATGGCGGGCATCCAGCCGATGCCCTCGGCCAGCCGCTCGGCTTCGCTGGCAATGTCGGCCTTCTTCAACTTCGCCAGCCGGGTGACATGCTCGGGCGCGAACTGTCCCACGGCCTCCAGAATCGCCGCCTTCGGCACGTGTCGGAAATAGCCCTCGGTCGTCGGCTTCCACCATGCGGCCATGTCCAGCCCCACAGCCTGCGCCAGTTCCGCGCCGGGCTGGCGTTGCGTGGCGCGCGGCGTCACCGCGTCCACCGTCGCCGCGACGCACACGGCCAGCAGCTGCACCAGTTCGTCCTGCGATTTCGCCAGCAGCGCGGCGAACAGTTCGGCGCCGTCCTGCGGCAACGCTTCGCCTGCGACCTGCTGCAACGTGCGCAGCGCCACGGCGGCACGCGATTCCGGCCAATCCGGGGCCATGTCTTCCAGCCGGTCTTGCACTTTCAGGCTCACGCCCAGCGGCAAGTCGTGGCCGTAGTGGTTGTCCTGCAAGACGCTCTGCACCATGCCATGCACCAGCGCGGCCAGCGCGACTTGCGGATGCCGCGCGACTTCGATTTGCAGCGCGGCGGTGCGGTGCGCACTCAAGCGCTGCGCCAGCCGGTCGGACAGGCTCGCGGCCTTGGGCTGCTCGGCGTCCTCGCCTTCGTCGTCGTTTCCGGCTTCGCCTTCCGCGCTGCCGAACCCCTGCCGCAAGCGTTCCAGCGTGCGCAGCGCCTTGGCTTCGGCCTCGCGCAGCAGCCCGCGATGAATCACGGCTTCGCCGCTGCAGTCGAGGGTGACAATGGCACCGGCCACGGCGCGCACGTCCGGGGCGTAGCCCTGCAAGGCTTCCTCCACGGCTTGCAGTTCCCCGGCAACCTGTTCGCGACGCGGTTCCAGCGCTTCGGTCTTGTCCTCGTCCTCGGCGTCGTAGGCGTCTTCCAGTTCGGCGTCGATCTTGTCGAGGCGGGTTTGCAACGAAGCGATGCGGCGGGCTTCGCGGGAGGTCGGTTCGCGGCGCTGGCGCGGCGCGTTCTGGAACGCTTGCCGGTCGGCATGGCTGATGTGCGGCGTGGCATCCACCCACGCCCAACCCTCGGCGCGCACGTCCTCGGCCAGCGCGTCCAGCTTGTCGCGCACCAGCGTTTCCAGCAGCGCGGCGTCGGTCAGGTAGGTTCCGGCATCGCCTTCGGCGAACAGGTCGCGGCGGATGCCGCCGCCTGCCACCGTGTAGGCGTCCAGCCCGACGAAACGCACCAGCGGATGCGTGGCATTGGTTTCGCGTTCGGTCAGGCGTTCGCGCAGCGCGGACGGGCCGCGCTGCCATGTCGGCGCGCCGTAAAAGGCGGCTTCCTGCGCGGCGTGGTCGTCGGTGACGGCCAAGGCCATCAACTGTTCCAGCGTCACGGCCTCGGCGCGGTAGTCGGCCAGCAGGCGCGGCGACACGTTGGCCAGCTTCAAGCGGCGCTGCACCACCAGCGGGGATACGCCGAAATCGGCGGCAATGTCTTCCACCGGGCGGCCTTCCTTGATCAGTGCGGCGAAGGCGACGAACTGGTCGGCGGGGTGCATGTTCTCGCGCTGCACGTTCTCGGCAAGGCTCACGGTTCGCGCCGAAGCGTCGGCCACCAGCAGGCACGGCACCTCAACGTCGGCGGGGATGCGCTTCTTCTTCGCCAGCAGCTTCAATGCGGTCAGGCGGCGGTCGCCGGCGACGACTTCGTACTGCTCGCCATCGGCGGCGGCAATCACGATGAGGTTTTGCAGCAGGCCGACGCGGGAAATGCTCGCGGCCAGTTCGGGGATGGACGTGCGCGGGGTCGTGCGCACGTTGCGCTTGGAGCGGCGCGCCAGCAGCCGCGAGAGCGGAACCAGAATCAGGTTCTTGGTCGGGTCGGCCACTTCAAGCGCGGTGGCGACGACGCGGGTTTCGTTTTTGGTAACGGCGTTCATGGTGGTATCTCCATTCGATAGCGAAACAACAGCGGGAGGAATGGAGGGGCCGGGATGATGAAAGCCCCTCCGCGTGGGGTTCAGGCTTTCAACTGGCGCAGGCCGTCGGCCAGCAGCCAAAGGGCGCGATTCAGGCGGATGCCGTTGTCGATGCCCTGTACGGGGCGGGTGGTCTGGCGGCGACCGTTGGCCGCGCGGGCGGACAGGCCACCTTTGATGAGGTTTTCCTGCGTGCGGTTGAACACGCTCCACAGGTCGCGGCGGCTGTCGTCGTGACGGCGCGGCATCAGGATTTGCGATTCCGTGATGGGTGCGGGCTTGTCCTCGTCGTACTTCAACGCCAGCGCAGCGCGGGCGAAGACTTCGGCTTCGCCGTTGTCCAGCGTGATGGCCTGCATGGCATCGCGGGATGCCTGCGCCCGGTCGAAGCCGTGCAAGACTTCGTAAGCGCCTTCGATGACCTGCGCGGCCACGTCGCCCTTGTGGGGCACGCGCACGTCCGCCACGGTGTCGCCGCAGACCAGTCCGTTCTGGCACACGAAACGGAACATGCCGGCTAGCATCTGGTAGCTGCTCGTCCCGTCATGGGAGTTCAGCAGGATGATTTCGTTGGCTTCGCGGCCATTGATCTGGCTGGCATGGCGCAGCCGGATCATGTGCTTGGTGTAGTCGCGGCGGTCGTCCTGCCGCACGCGGGTCTGGCACACCATGAAGGGCTCGAAGCCTTCGCCGCGCAGCTCCTGCAGCACGGTGGCGGTGGGGATGTAGCTGTAGCGCTCCGAGCGGCTTTCGTGCGGGGCATCCGCGAAGATGGACGGGGCCACGGCGCGGATTTGGTCATCCGACAAGGGACGTTCCGAGCGCAGCACCGGGGAACGGGAAGCGAAACGGGTTGCGAGTTGCATGGTCTTTCTCCTGACAAAGGGTTTGCTGTTGAAACCGCACACCGGATTCCTAGATTCGGAGCCCGCCTTTCGGCTTTCCGGTGGGGTTAGCGCGGAGACCTGGGCCGGCCTCGTTGCCACCGTCTTTCCTGAGTTCATCGCCCGCGACGGTCAGGAGCGCGCGGACGGAAGCCGTCAAGGAGGAAAGCGCCGGGGGTGGTGCGGCCCGCAGCGCAGCGAGGACACGGCCCGGCGCGCCTTGATGGCGCACGGCCGCGGGCTACAGTCGCGGACAAGGTGATGAAGTCAGGGGAGACGGCTGGACAGGCAACGGCCGTTGCGTTGGCGCAGACCCCACGCAAGCGAAGCGCGCAGGCCCGAAGCTGGAAGCCGGGCCGAAGGCGTCAGCCGAGCGGAGCGAGGGAACGATGGAAGCCCGCAGGGGGCGAGACTCGCGCAGCGAGGCTCGATGCGCAGCACGACAGCGCGGCCCGGCTCGGCCGGGCGACGCCCGAATTGTCTATCGTTTACCGAAGCAGAAGAAAGAAGGCGGCGTGGAATGCCACGTGCAGTGACGACTGAGGCAACGCGAATCGACGGAAGCAATAAGGAACAACTACGGCTTGGACGTACCCTGGGAGCTGGCCAGTTGGTGTTCGACGGTGAAGCGAAGACGCTGCACGTCGTTCGCGATGGCGAACCACTGCACAGCTTCCCCTATGCGTCGCTGTCTCCCTCGCATTGGGGATACGTGTATGAACGTCACGTCGGCCTGTGGTTCGAGGCCGCGGGCTACCAGGTGACCTACCGCGGGCTTCAGTTCGGCTTCGTGGATAACGGCGTGGATCTCGTTCTTGAAAGGGACGACGAAACCATCTACGTCCAGTGCAAGTACGCACTCGTCAAACGGCTCAACACCAATCACATACGCTGGATTCTGTACAAGGCCGACGCCTTCTTGGCGAGGCGCTACCAGGGGCGCCCGCTACATTTCCATCTCGTCGTACCGAATATGGCGCAATGCTTCTCGTCGGCCAAGATGCGGATCAACGGCGTCGTCAAGAAGCACTCGGCTGCGCGGTTCTTCGAGGAGCACAACAATCTCCAGAATCGTGTCAGGCTCAAGATTGTGGAAGTGCCCATGCCTCGTGACGACAGCGAACGCCCTGTCGATGAAGCGCAGCCACTGCCGTCTTCACCGCCGTGAACTTCCAGACTGACTTGACCTGGTATGCGCATGCCCTTGCACAACGCCCGGGAGGCGCAGCAAAAAGGGGGCGAAGCCCCCTTGGTCACAGCCAGCCGCGTTCGGCGAATGCCGTCGTCCTGTCGCCTGCGACGATGACGTGATCCAGCGTGCGCACATCGACCAGCGTCAGTGCCTCCTTGAGCCGCTGGGTCAGTGCCCGATCGGCAGCGCTCGGCTCGGGATTCCCGCTCGGATGGTTGTGCGAGAAGATCACCGCCGCCGCGTTGTGCTGCAGTGCTTCCTTGACCACTTCGCGCGGGTGGACCGTCGCACCGTCGATCGTCCCGCGGAACATCTCGACGTATTCGATCAGCCGATGGCGTGTATCGAGAAACAGGACCGCGAAGACCTCGTGCTCGAAGCCCGCGAGCTTGGTGCATAGGTACTCCTTGACCGTCGCCGGCGAACTGAACTCGGTACCGCGCTGCATCTTCTGGTCGATGACCCGACGCGCGGCGTCCAGGATCTGGTCGGCCGACGCCGGCAGATAGCGGCCACGGCCGTCACGCACCAGCAGCGAGGCATAGGAAGAGAGGGAAAGCTGCGACATGATCGTGCTCCGGTTGCTCGGGCGGAATTGCCCGGAACCGGCGCCAGCACGGCGCAGCGCAAGCAGTCAGGGGGCGAAGCCGGCCGCCAGGACGCCAGCGCGCAAGGCGCGCGCCGCCCTTGACGGCGAGAACGCCGTGGTACGGTGAAGGGAACAGCAAGACCGCCCTCCCCTCCCTGCGGACATAAACAGGCAAGCGGAGCGCGCTGGCCCGCGAGGGCCGAAGACGTCAGGAGTCAAAGCCGGATCGTCGCGACTCGGCACGCGAGCCGCAGGGCGGAGCCCGCAAAGCCGACGGCGAAGCGCCGGGACGCCAGGGCTAGTCGGCGGCAAGAATGCCGTGTTTCACTGTGCAGTAAAAATTGCCATTTTGCCGAATATTCGGTAGAGTGCCCATATTTACTGAACAGTAAACGAGCCATCGCTGCCCGCATGCTTGAGTCCAGCCTGACCGAACAACAGTTGATTGCGCGCTTCCTTGACGCCCTGCGGGAGCTTCCGGAGGTGGAGGCCGAACTCGGCCGCTGGGAGCCCATCGGCGCGCACGACGACCGCGGGTACGATGCCCAGGTCGATTTGCACGTCGCCGGCAAGTCCTTCGTCCTGCTGCTCGAAGCCAAGAAGGCCGTCTTTCCCCGGGATGTCCGCCAAGTGATCTGGCAAATTCGGGCGGCGAGCCATGGGAAGCCCGCTGGGCGCAGGGAAATGCCCTTGTCGTTTCTCGTGGCCGAGTCCATCTCCCCGGGCGCGAAGGAACTGCTCAGAAGTGAGCGCGTCGGCTACTACGACAGTGGCGGCAGCCTCTACTTGCCCGCGCCAGGCGCATACCTCTACGTCGACAAGCCGCCACCCAAGGCCCTGGCCAAGTCGGTGCGCACGTTGTTTACCGGTCGACGCGCCCAAGTGCTTCACACCCTGCTGGCCCAGCATCAGAGCTGGTTCGGCGTCACCGAGTTGGCACAACAAGCTATGGTGTCGCCCGCCACCGCCTCGCAAGTGCTGACCGAGCTGGAACGCTTTGACTGGCTGGAGGCGCGTGGGCAAGGTCCGAGCAAGGAGCGCTACCTACGGGAACCGGCAGCCTTGCTGAACGCATGGGCCAAGGAACTCGCAACTATCCGTCAGCCGACCTTGCGCCGGTATTACGTGCCAGGCACGAAGACCGACACGCTAGTGGCACGAATCAGCCAAGTCTTCGACGCGCACCATGTCCAGTACGCTATCAGCCACGAGGCCGCCGCGCAGCGCTATGCGCCGTTCCTTTCTAACGTCTCCCAGGTTCGTGTGCGGGTACTGATCGGTGCGAACGCCGATGCCGCAATCGGCGACCTGGATGCACGTGTCGTCAACGAAGGCGCCAACTTGGGTGTCATTGAAGCCAAGTCGTCGGGCGAACTGTTGTTCCGCGAGTGGGTCGATGGCCTGTGGCTGGCCAGCCCCATCCAAATCTATCTCGACCTATTGCGCGGCGAAGGCCGCTCCAAGGACATGGCCGAGCACTTCCGCAAGGAAAGGATCGGCTTCTGATGGCCAAGCCCGCAACGTTCGACGGCTACAGCGACCAATACACGGTGGACTGCGAGCGTGTCCTTGTGACGCTGCTGCGCGGTCTAGGGCCGTGGAAGGATTCGGTCTACCTGGTCGGCGGGCTCACGCCGCGGTATCTCGTCGCCGCGCGACCGCCTGTGGTGCCGGCGCATGCCGGCACGCTGGACGTTGACATCGTAATCGACCTGCAGATCCTGGCCGACACCGAGGCGTATCACACGCTGGAGGACAACCTCAAAAAGATGGGCTTCGAGCGCGCTGAAACGAAGCCGGGAAGAAGCTCTCGTGGCGTTGGCAGACCCGCACCGAACACGGCGCGCTGATGGTGCTGGAACTGCTCGCGGACGCGCCGGACATCGCCGGCGGCAAGGTGCAACCGCTACCGACCGAAGGCACGATCTCAGCCTTGAACATCCCGCATTCGTCCATCGTCTTCGACCTGCACCAGATCACCGAAATCCAGGCCGAGTTGCTGGGTGGCAACGGCGTCGCTACCGAGAAGATCAAGCATGCCAGCCTCGTCAGCTTCACCTGCTTGAAGTCCTTCGCGTTCGACCAGCGTTTCGAGCGCAAGGATGCGCACGATCTGATTTATTGCATCGAGCACGCACCCGAAGGCATGGACGCTGTAGCCGAAGCCTTCCATAACGAGCGAAGTGGCAAACATGGCGCCGTCATCGAGGCTGCGCTGACGATCCTGCGCAGCCGTTTCACGAGCGACGATAAGACCGAGGGCTATCGCAAGGATGGCCCGGTGTCGGTTGCCAAATTCGAGCTGGGCGAAGGCGATGAATCTGAGCAGCGCGAAGCGCGGGCGTTGCGGCAGCGGCAGGCCAGCGACGTAATCGAACAACTCCTTGCGCGGATCGAATAAGGGGTGCGCATGGCGATCAAAGCAATCTTCGTAGGCATCAACAAGCATCTCGATAGCTCCATACCCGAATTGAGCGGAGCGCGCCGTGACGCCACTGCGTTGTGGGCATTGTTCACCGACACGGTCGAAGGTCTGAGTGCCCGTCTACTGGTGGACGAAGCCGCGACACACGCGGAAGTTTCGGGTTCCATGCTCGGCACCTTGGCCGCCGCGAGCGCGGATGACGTGGTGGTCATCGCGTTCGCGGGGCATGGTTCTCCAGACGGCAATCTGGTGTTGTTCGACACGGATGCCAGCGACCTCGCAGGAACGGCCTTGTCGATGGCGGGCTTGGCGGATACCTTCAAGACGACGAAGGCTCGCGCGGTCCTGTGCATTCTCGATTGCTGTTTCAGCGGCCAGGCGCCCGCGCGTGTGCTGGAGACAGCGGCGCGTCCGCGCAATGCATTCGCGCTCACCGGCATCTACGGAGAGGGGCGCATCCTCCTAGCCGCCTGCGCAACCAACGAATCAGCATGGGAACAACCGGGCACCGGGCACGGGCTGCTCACCCACGCCGTGATCGAAGCCTTGACTGGCGCAGCAGGCGAATCAGTCAGCTTTCCCGAGATCGCAGGAGAGATTATCCGGCTCGCGCGCGTCGAAGCGGAGCGCATCAGCGTCACGCAAACGCCCGTGTTCCTGGGCAGCGTGCAGGGTGGACTGACGTTCCCGACGCTCAAGCGCGGCGACAACTACGCCGCGGCCTTCCCCGCAAGAGCCGTGCAGCAGATGTCGGGATCGTTCGCGGAGTTTTCTGCCCACGGCTTCCCTCCAGAGATTGTCGAGAAATGGGCAGCGGATTTCCCGCAAGGCCTCAACGCGTTGCAACTCAGGGCGGTCAACGAGTTCGGCGTGCTCGGTGGCAACTCTCTCTTGGTCGTCGCGCCCACAAGCTCCGGCAAGACATTGATCGGCGAAGTGGCGGCGATTCAAGCCGTCACCTCCGGCAAGAAGGCGGCGTTCCTATTACCCTACCGCGCACTGGTCAACGAAAAGTTCGAGGAGTTCACCGAGCGTTATGCGGCCGCCGGTTTGCGTGTGGCCCGTTGCAGCGGAGATGCTACGGATGGCATCGGACCCGTCCTGGCCGGACGCTACGACTTGGGCTTCTTCACCTACGAAACTTTCCTCAACCTCGCACTCGGCTCCCCTCGCCTTCTGAATCAACTCGGCCTCGTCGTGCTGGACGAAGGGCAGTTCATCACCGACCCGCAGCGCGGCATCACGGTTGAACTGATCTTCTCGCTGCTCTTGCGGGCGCGCCAACGAGGCATCGAGCCACAGCTCGTAATCCTGTCGGCGGTCATCGGCAATCTGAACAGCTTTGACCGCTGGCTCGGCGTTCCGCTCCTACTGTCGCGCGAGCGGCCTGTGCCGTTGGTCGAAGGCGTGCTCGACCGGCGCGGTACATTCCAGCACATCGATACCGATGGGAGCACGAAGACCGAGGCCTTGCTGCCTTCACACCGCATCGTGCAGCGCCGGGACAAGCCCAGCTCCCAGGACGTGATCGTGCCTCTGGCACAACAACTGGCGGGTCAGGGCGAGAAGTTGTTGATCTTCCGTAACATGCGCGGTCCGGCCCAAGGTTGCGCGAAGTACCTTGCCAAGGAACTGGGTCTGCCACCGGCTACCGCCATCCTCGACGTTCTGCCGACCCAAGACCTGACCGGCGCCTCGCAGGACTTGCGGGAATGCTTAGCCGGCGGCACCGCTTTTCACAACACCAACTTGCTGCGCGCGGAGCGCGAGGCGGTCGAGAAGGGGTATCGCAGCGCCACGGGTGGTATTCACGCACTGGTCGCCACGACGACTCTGGCGGCCGGCATCAACACCCCGGCATCGACGGTCGTGCTCGCCGAGAACGAATTCGTCGGTGAAGATGGCCGACAGTTCACCGTGGCCGAGTACAAGAACATGGCGGGTCGTGCCGGCCGGCTGGGCTTCAACGAGACTGGCAAGGCAATCATCTTGGCGGACACGCCGATGGAACGTGCGCAGCTTTTTCAGCGCTACGTGCTCGGCGTACCCGAGGATGTGAAGTCCTCATTCCAGCAGCGCGACCTGCCGACATGGACATTGCGCCTGCTTAGTCAAGTGCGCGGCGTTCGCGCCGATGAGATTCCGGGGTTGCTGGTCAATACGTTCGGAGGATATTCGGCGTCGCGCGCGAATCCGCAATGGGTCGCGATGGTGGAGCGAGACGTGACCACGCTGGTCGATCGCCTCCTGCAGGCGGGACTAGCCGAGCGCGAAGGCAATCTCATTCACTTGACGCTGCTCGGGCGTGCCTGCGGTTCTTCGTCCTTGTCGTTCGAGTCGAGCTTGCGCCTAGTCGAGTTGATGGGACGCCTGAATGTGGCGCAGACGCCGCCCAGCCACATCTTGGCAATGGTGCAGGTGTTGGATGAGCTGGACGCCATCTACACGCCGGTCATGAAGAAGGGCCAGTCAGAGAGTGTGCGCGCTGGCGAGGTAGCGCAGCGTTTCGGGCATCAAATGCCTCAAATGCTGCAACGGTATTGCCGCAACCAGATCGAGTTCTGGGCTCGCTGCAAGCGAGCTGCGCTGCTGTATGACTGGATTGAGGGAACGCCCGTTGACGTTCTGGAGAAGCACTACTCCACGACCCCATTTGGCGGTGCCATCGGATACGGCAACATCATCGGCATCGCCGATGCAACGCGCTTTCACTTGCGCTCCGCCCATCAGATTCTCGCGGCGCTCTTCCCCGATCAACCCGATTTCCTCAAGAACTTGGACGAGATTCTTCAGCGGCTCGAATTCGGGTTGCCCTCCACCGCCCTGCCCCTCACGAGAGTCTCGGTGCGGCTGACGCGGGGCCAATGCCTGGCACTGTTGTCCATCGGTGTCCACAACGCGGACGGCCTGGAGAACCTGGACGATGATCGGCTGCGCCGCTGCGTCGGAGCAGGCACGGCCGCACTATTGCGCCCTCAGAGTAACGTGCTGGCGATGCTGAATAAACAGGGAGGAGAAGAGTGATTCTGACCGATAACGAAACCAAAGTTGATCTGCTGAACAACGAGGCGATTGCCAGCACGATCATCGGGCTGCTTCGCGCGAAGCCCGACCATCCGGTGACGATCGGCGTGCACGGCGACTGGGGTGCGGGTAAGTCCAGCGTGCTCGAAATGATCGAGGCCGGCCTCGCTGACCAGGACGATGTCCTGTGCCTCAAGTTCAATGGATGGCGCTTCCAGGGCTTCGAGGACGCGAAGATCGCCTTGATAGAAGGGATCGTCACGGGCTTGGTCGAGAAACGTCCGGCGCTGAAGAAGGCGGCAGTGGCCGTCAAGGATGTCTTCCGCCGTATCGACTGGCTGAAGGTCGCCAAGCGGGCCGGCGGCTTGGCCTTAACCGCATTCACGGGCATTCCGACGCCTGAGCAAATCGGAACCATCGTCGGCTCGCTCGAAGCGTTGGTGGCGGACCCCGCCAAGCTCGTGACGAAGGAAAACCTCTCGACAACTATCGACGAGGTGAAGGCCGTGTTGAAACCGGGCGAGTCCAAGAATGTGCCAGAGGAAGTGGAGGCTTTCCGCAAGGCGTTCGACCAGCTCCTGAAAGACGCAGGTATCAAACAGCTCGTTGTCCTGATCGACGACCTCGACCGCTGCCTGCCCGACACAGCCATTGAAACCCTCGAAGCGATCCGGCTGTTCGTGTTCACCGCACAGACGGCATTCGTCGTCGCAGCAGACGAGGCGATGATCGAATACGCGGTGCGCAAGCACTTTCCCGATCTACCCGACAGCACCGGACCGAGAGACTACGCCCGCAACTACCTCGAAAAGCTCATCCAAGTTCCGTTCCGCATTCCGGCCTTGGGAGAGACCGAGACGCGGATCTACGTGACGTTGTTGCTGGCTGGCGCCGAGGTCGGCGAGAACGACGCGGACTATGAAAAGCTGATCGCAGTGGCACGGGAGAAGCTGAAACGGCCTTGGACCAGCGGTGGTCTGGATGCCGCGACGGTCAAGACGGCGCTCGGCAAGCAGGCCGAGAAGGCGAACAATGCACTTGCACTCAGCGACCAGATCGGCCCCATCCTAGCGAGCGGAACCAAGGGCAACCCGCGCCAGATCAAGCGCTTCCTCAACACGCTGTTGTTGCGCGAGCGCACCGCGAACGCGCGCGGTTTTGGCGACGACATCAAACTACCCGTGCTCGCGAAGTTGATGCTCGCGGAACGGTTCATCCCAAGGTTGTTCGAGCAAATCGCATTCGTTGCGGCGATCCATCCGCAAGGGCTGTGCGAAGACCTTGAAGCACTGGAGAAAAGCCTTGCGGTAGCTAACGATAAAGATGGTGAGCCCAAGGGGCAGAAAGCCGCCGACCCCGCCCCTGCATCCGACAACGCCGTGTTGACTGAGTGGAAGGCGTCGGAGTCGGTACGCGACTGGTCGCGCCTCTTGCCGAAGCTGTCTGGACTCGATCTGCGCCCCTACCTGTTCGTGACAAAGGACAAGAAGGACTACTTCGGCCCGGTGTCGGTGTTGGGTCACTTGGCTGGCGTGGTCGAGAAGCTGTTCGGCGGCAAGATGACCGTCCAAGGCTACGAAGCCGAGTTGAAGCAACTCGTGCAGCCCGAAGCCGAGAAGGTGTTCGAGGCCGTGCGCAGCAAGATCATGGGTACGGGCGCTTTCGACACCAGACCGGCAGGTGTCGATGGTCTCGCCGTCCTTGTGAGGGCGCAGCCCGGCCTCCAGAGCCGGCTAATGGACTTCCTGGAGGCGCTGCCCAGTGGCAAGTGCGGGCCTTGGGTCGTCAGCGGCTGGCAAGGCATCATCAAAGACACCGAATGCGCGACTCGCCTGACGAAGCTGCTCGGAGACTGGAGCAAAGTCACCGGCAATCCCGGCCTCAAAGCCAGCGCCGAAGCGGCACTCAAGGATATGAAGGGAGGGCGCTGATGGGAACCTCGACAGCTTACGGTGGCCCAGGCGGCGGGACACCACTCGTCCCGTCATGGCTGGGCGACGCAGGTGGCGGTGGTGCCCCTGCCGCCCCTCCGGGCGATGGTGCAGGCCCTGACGGCCAGCCGCCTGAGGACGGCACCGCGCCACCGGCGCCGCCGAATCGCCCGCCTATTCCCAAGACAGCGGACCCGCAACGCTTCTCTGGCGCGCGCAACAGCTTCACACGATTTGCCGGCTCCGGCGGCAGCGATCGAGCCAGTCTGGGCCGAGCCGTCTCCAGATACGTCTCAACGTCCGCCGGGGGCTCGCGCCAAGCTGCCCAACGCATGGGTGCATCTCGGGGAGCGGGCGCGCGGCTCCTTGGCTTCTTGGCCGATGCGCAAGCGCGGGGGGTGCGTGAGGCCTTGCGTGCCCTGAATCTGGAATCATTGGCAGGCCGCCCGATCACTGAGATTTTCGTGGGCCTGGCCGACTACGTCTGCCCAGGTGCGGGCACGGTTGATGAAGGAATTGCCCGCGAGGCTTACATCGAAACCATCGTTGAACTGGCGAGCGAAGGACTCACCGATCTGGCCACGTTTACCCCCGATCAAATGCAGACGGTATTCGAGCTGTATGCCACCCATGCGATCGAGGCGCGCATCTGCAACGACATCGGAACCAAAGCCGTCACCATGCCAACCGATGCGCAGGCTGCGCATCGCGTCGAGCAACAGTTGCGCGACTTCATCCGAGGCGGAGTGAGCGATGCACTGACGCGAGCACGGGCGGAGACACCCAATCTCACTCCAGAACGGATTCAAGGCTTCGTGGACGCTGTGTACGAGTCCGCATTTGCAATCTTGCAGACCCTCGGCGACGCAGAGGCCAATCAATGAAGCGACAACTCCTGGCGGGCCGCTTTGGCCCAGACGACCGCTTTGATGTGACGGCTGGCGTCGATGAACAGACGACTTACCTGCAACTCGTCGCTGGCGAGAAATCCTTAGACCACGGTATCGGAGGCGCGCTCACGAGTCTGAAGAAGATCGGCGTGTTTCCTTCGGAAATCGGCATCGACCTGATGGTACTGGCCGCCCATGTACATGCGGCCGATACTCGCATCTCTCGCACTGAACAGTCCCAAGATTCGTGGACGCGCGAGATACGGTTAGTCGTGCCGGTCAGCGACCCGGCTCGCTGGAGCGCAGCAGCGCCCATCCTCAAGAAGTCTCTGGACTTCTTGACGGGCGATCGCTGGACGATCGGCTTCAGGGCACGTCCAGATCGATTCGCGGCAATCGCCCAAGCAGCGCCCCCGAGCTTGATCGCTCCTCCCTTTGATTCCGTCAGCCTGTTCTCGGGTGGACTGGATAGCTTGATCGGAGCCATCGACCTACTGGAAGACGACGCCACCCCCCTCCTGGTCAGCCACTTCGGTGAAGGTGCAATCAGCGACGCGCAGGGCAAGCTGTTCACTGATTTGAGAAAGCACTACGCAAAGTCCTCTTTTGAGCGGCTGCGTGTGGGCATGACCTTCAAGAAGGGCCTGGTGGCGGATGTTGGTTCCGAGGACAGCACGCGTGGCAGGTCGTTCCTGTTCTTCGCGCTCGGCGTGTTTGCGGGCACTGGACTTGGGCACCGTTTCGTCCTGCGCGTCCCCGAGAATGGGCTGATCGCGCTGAATGTGCCTTTGGACCCCCTGCGGTTGGGGTCAAACAGTACCCGCACCACGCACCCGTACTACATGGCAAGGTGGAACGACCTGCTTGTCGCACTCGACATAGATGGAGAAGTTAGAAACCCGTACTGGGACAAGACGAAGGGCGAGATGGCCGCAGCTTGCCACAACTCGACCCTCTTGAAAGAGTTGGTGACGGATTCGTTGTCGTGCTCATCCCCCGCCAAAGCACGATGGCTCGGACATGGCATTGAGCACTGTGGCTATTGCCTGCCGTGTCTGATCCGCCGCGCAGCGTTGACGGCGGCTTGGGGTACTGGAAACGACCCGACAACGTACACCGTTCCCGATCTTCATGCGCAGCCCTTGGACACGCGCCAAGCGACCGGAGTACAGGTCAGATCGTTTCAGTACGCGATCGAGCGCTTGAAAGGCAAACCGCAGCTCGCAAACCTCTTAATCCACAAGCCTGGCTCGCTTGCGGATGAAGCCGCGCACCTAGATCAGCTTGCCGATGTGTACCGGCGTGGCCTCGGCGAAGTCGCACGGCTCATCGACGGTGCCGAGGCGAGACCGAGTTGACGAGGATGCGCGCATGATCACCACTGCGGGGCTCGTGGACTTCCACTGCCATCTTGACCTCTACCCGAACCATGCCGCGGCGGTCCAAGACGCGGATGCATCCGGCGTGTTCACGCTGACGGTGACAACGACACCTCGCGCTTGGCCTCGCAATCACGAACTAGCGCAGCGCACGAAGTATGTTCGCGCGGCACTAGGGCTACATCCGCAATTGGTCGCGGAACGTGAAAGCGAGATCGAGCTATGGGATCAACACCTTGGGGAGACACGCTATATCGGCGAAGTCGGGTTGGACGCCGGTCCCCGGTACTTCAAGTCGCTCGATGCGCAGAAGCGGGTGTTTCAGCACGTTTTGCAGCGCTGCGCGCAGGCCGGTGACAAAATCATCACAGTCCACAGCATCAGGTCGGCCAAGGCGGTACTCGATCTCGTCGAAGCACATCTACCGCCCGAGCGCGGAAAAATCGTTCTCCACTGGTTCACGGGAACAAAGAGCGAGGCGAAGCGCGCGTTGGAGTTGGGCTGCTACTTCTCGATCAATGCGGGAATGCTGGGCAACGAGAGGCACGCACCGATGGTGCAGGCTATCCCTCTAGATCGGATGCTGACGGAAACCGATGGCCCCTTCACTCGCACTGGCGATAGACCTTCGCAGCCAAGCGATGTAGCGAGCGTCGTCGAGGAACTGGGGCGTTTGCATAGGCTACCTGCGATCGACGTGGCCAGTCTCATTCGTGACAACCTACGAGCGATTCTCGTATAGCTGGAGGTGGAACACTCCGAGGAGAAAAACCCAAAGCTATCGGCATATATTTCCAACCCGAAGAGTGGTCCATGCCCGACATTCCCATTGCCGACGCTCTGTTCTCCGCCCTCCTCAGCCGTGACGCGGTTGCACTCGATGCGATCGAGGCAAACCACGCCGCCGAATGCGCATTCATTCGCACTGTCATCTGCACCGATGCTCCGGGTGCCGTTGACTTAGACCTCGGACTCAGCGTGTCCTCCAGCGACTATGTGACCTCGTTTTTTGAAGGGCCGCGTGCGTTCTTCATGTCGGCCGGAACCAGCGTCCATGCCCATCTCACAGGTGGTAGGTCGAACGTGCTGATCGACTTCTCTCTCAGCTTCGACTCGAATTTCGCAGAGAAGCTGCGTGCAGTCATCGCCGGCGAGAAAATTCAGCGGGCTGATCGCGATAGGGTCATCGAAGTTCTCATGCTGAAGGCTCGAAACCGCCATGTGCAGTTCGACGTGATGCCGTTTCTCATCGAGAACACGCGCCTGGCCCGTGACGAGCCCTCAAACGAACGCCCCCTGAATACGCTGATCGCTTTCCGCATGCTCGACCACCTAAATTGGCATGCCTTTCAGAATGATCCCAGCCGCTTCGCCTTCGATGCTTCATACGAGGACCTGAAAGCCCTGCTCCGGCCCGATGCCGAAGCCTTCCTAGCGGAGTTGCAAGCCAGTGAGCATATTGATCATCACGAAGCAAAGAGCGCGGGAGCGCAGGCGCTGCTACTGCGGTTCGCTCGACTTTGGCATGAGGAACGCAAACGGGACAAGAATCGCATCCTGCGTGAATTGCTCCGTTTCAGCATCCATAAGCTAGGGTCGATCCCGCTTACCGAATTGCGGCTGATTTGGAGTGGCATGACCTCTAGCCAGGGGTCGCCATTCTTCGGCCCCATCATGGGCAGGTCCCCTGAGATGTTGCAGAAGATTCGCGGCATGGCCTGGGACATGACATTGCTCCGCGTTATGGAGCAAATCGCCACAGCTAGCCAGGTCGGCTCCTTCTTCATCCCCTATTTCGTGTCAATGGATCGCCGCTGGCGCCATCTCCTTGGCTTGAATCCTGTGAGGCTGATGCTGATCGACGACGCGCATCGACGCGTGCTTTTCGCACGGACCGATGAACTGGAGTTCCAGCGCGTGCTGGGAGAGTGCACGCAGACCGCATTTCAGTTGGAGATGGCACCTGAAAGGGTCGAGGCCCGCCGCAGGGCGGCTCAGACGGTTGAATTGAACGCAATGAAGCAGCTCGTCGCCGAAGAAGAGCGCCATTGGCTCGAACAAGAGTTGCAGTAGCCGCCGAGTGAAATCAAAAGACACCGCAAGAGCGCTTGAGTTCGCTGTTCTACGCCACAGCAAGTTGTCCCGATAGGTACTGAACTTCACCATGTCTCCATGCAGCGCACTCATGGAGTCCGAGGTGGAACAGCTATCGCAAACATCCAACGCGCTCCCCTTGCCGGGAACGGAAGCCTACGAGGCGCTGCCGCAGTTTCCGAAGCAAAGCCCGCTTCCCTTCCGGCGCACCATCCGCCGCCAAGAACTGCGGCAGATCGTCCCTCTGGCCGAAACGACGATCTACGAAATGGAGCGCCGCGGCGAGTTCCCGCGTCGCTTCAACCTGACGCCGCGCTGCGTCGTGTGGGATCTAGCCGAAGTGGAAGCGTGGATTGAGGAACGTAAGCAGGCCCCTCGCCTCGGCCTCTCGAAGCCGGATGTCCACCTACGAAAAACCCGCCCTGTCCGGGCGGGTTCGAGTGAGGAATGAAGCCGAGCCACAGCACTTATCCCACCAAGGCTTCCAGCCCCTTGGAAGCCGAGCGCGGCAACCGGCGACCTTCTTTCGCCACGTTGACCTGCAAGGCCACCTGCGCCACGTCGAGAACGTCCTTGGCCAGTGAATAGCTGCCCTTGGCCTGCAACCAGGCCAGCACGTCTGCCAGGTGCCAGATCGACGCACTACCTTCATGCACCGGCGCCGGGAAGCTGCCTGGATTAGCCAGCATCAACTTGCGCATGTTCTGCCGCGACACGCCGACGATCTCGGCCACATCGGTCAACCCGACGAGATCCGGCGCCACCTCGATCAACCTAGCCGACGGTACGGCGCTGCGCACGTCGGCCAACGCGCTGCGCACCGCCGCGTCTGCGCTGTCCGCTTCTCGGGTGAACTCCAAGGCCAGCCGCCCCGGCTGGCCGATGCCGACCAGCGCATCGTCGCAGCCGGCCTCGCCCAGGCGCTCGACCAGGCCATCCGGGTCTCGGTCGTCGGCGAGCTGGTATTTCAGGGTGAAGGTATATTCCATCGTGCTACTCCTCGGCACCGCCTTCAGCCTCGCGCTGCTTGCGATGCGTGGTGCAGTTGTCCACGACGCGCCGCAGAGCGCGCGCGTGGTTGCCGGGGTTCTTCGGCGTGCTCCATACGCTGGTGATGCAGAACTCGCCGCAGCGACACTCCCCATCGTTGTACGGGCAATAAATCCGCCCCCAGGCGTGGCTGCCGCCGACTTCGACGCGCCAACCCTGCCCTTCGGCGTGCCTGAGAGCTTCCTCGACCTCCTTCTTCGGATGAGAGGGACGGGCCATCAGTGATCTCCAGTATCGGGGCGACCGGCCTAGGTTGTCAAGTGACAACCTAGGCCGCCATTTCAGACCGTCGCGCTCAACACCGGCACGACCACATGCTCCGGCATCAGCCTCGGCACGTAGGTCTGCCCGTCGATCCAGGCATCGACCATGTTGGCCCACTCCTGCAGCATGTGACGCCGCTGCTCGGCGTACTCGGCCTTGTTGTAAACCGAGCGCGAGGAGCGCCCGCTTTCTTCATGCGCTAGGCACTTCTCGATCCAGTCACGGTTGAAGCCCACCTCGTTCAGAAGCGTCGATCCGGTGCGGCGCAGGTCGTGCACGGTGAACGGTTCCAGCGGCAGGCCGGCGGCCTTGGCCCGCTCTGCCACGATCTGTGTGACCCGGTTGAGGGTCGCGTGCGACATGCACCGGTCGGCGTCATAGCGCGATGGCAGCACGAACTTCGATCCGGCCGCGCAGGTGTGCAGCGCCACCATGATGTCGAGCGCCTGGCGCGACAGGTAGACCACGTGAGGGTTGCGCCCCTTCATCCGCTGCTTCGGAATGGTCCAGGTCGCGTTCTCGAAATCGACCTCGTCCCAGGTGGCCTCGATCAGCTCGCTCTTGCGCACCAGCGTCAGGACGATCATGCGCAACGCAAGCCGGATGGTCGGGTAGGTGGCCACCGACTCCATCTGCCGCGACATCAGCCGGATCTCCAGCGGCGACAAGGCACGATCCTTCGGCACGAACGTCGCAATCGACGCCGCGCCCACGTCGTCGGCCGGGTTGTCCACCTTCTCGCCGTGCAGGATGGCGAAGGCGTAGACCTGCTTCACGATGTCACGGATGTGGACCGCGGTGGCAGGCGCGCCGCGCGCCTTTACCTTGTTGCAGAGAGCGCGCAGGTCATCGGCCGCGATTTCGTTGAGCTGCCGGTTCTGGAACGCCGGCAGGATGTCCCGATCGATGATGCTCTTGCGCATCGCCTTCGTGCTGTCGGCCATCCGGGCGCCCGCCAGCCACTTTTCGGTCATGTCGCCAAAGGTCTTGGCGGCGGTCAGCCGGCGCTTCTCGCGCTGCTTCTCCAGCGCGGGGGACTTGCCCTGGGCGACAGCCTTCTTGGCGTCGATCAGCTTTTCGCGGGCCAGGGCCAGCGAGATGCCTGCCGGCCCGTAGCGGCCGATGGTCAGCGTCTCACGGCGGCCGTTGAGACGGTAATCGTAGCGGAAGGTGACGGTACCGACGGGCGATACCGTCACGTACATGCCATCGCGGTCAAAAGCCTTATAAGGCTTGGGCTTAGGCTTGAGATTGCGCAGTGCGGTGTCGGTAAGCATCGAGGTTTTTCCTCCTGTTCGTGACGGCTTTTACCGTCAGGGGCCAGGAGACCTGCTGATGCTCGGAAAGCCACATGAAACAAGCTTTCCCGAGGAGACTTTTACCGTCAAAGACCGGTTTAGTCTGGATAGTAAACGGGAGGGTCTTAATCCGGCCCCCGGTTCGTACCGTCAGTTCTACCGCCAACCTGTTCTGCTGCCCGGCGATAGTCACCGATAGCTGCCGTGACGTATTTCTTTCTAAATCAACACGTTACGACAGATTTTCGATAGCTGACGATAGTCCCCGAAGGACCTGATTTCACTCCCACTCGATCGTGGCCGGCGGCTTTCCGCTGATGTCATACACCACGCGCGACACGCCGCGCAACTCGTTGATGATGCGATTGGACACGCGGCCGAGGAAATCGTACGGCAGGTGCGCCCAGTGCGCGGTCATGAAGTCGATGGTTTCGACCGCTCGCAGCGCGATCACCCACTCGTAGGCGCGCGCATCGCCGACCACGCCCACCGACTTCACCGGCAGGAACACCGCGAAGGCCTGGCTGGTGCGATCGTAGAGATCGGCCTTGCGCAGCTCTTCGATGAAGATGTGGTCGGCGCGGGCCAGCAGTTCGGCGTGTTCGCGCTTCACCTCGCCCAGGATGCGCACGCCCAGGCCGGGGCCCGGGAACGGATGGCGGTAGACCATCGCGCGCGGCAGGCCGAGCTCCACGCCGAGGCGGCGCACTTCGTCCTTGAACAGCTCGCGCAGCGGCTCGACCAGGCCGAGCTTCATGTTCTCCGGCAGGCCGCCCACGTTGTGGTGGCTCTTGATGACGTGCGCCTTGCCGGTCTTGCTGCCGGCCGATTCGATCACGTCCGGGTAGATCGTGCCCTGCGCGAGCCACTTCGCGTTGGACAGCTTGGCCGACTCTTCGTCGAAGATCTCGATGAAGAGGTTGCCGATGATCTTGCGCTTGGCTTCCGGATCCTCGACGCCGGCCAGCGCCTTGAAGTAACGGTCGGCGGCGTTCACGCGCACGACCTTCACGCCCATGTGCTCGGCGAACATCGCCATCACCTGGTCGCCTTCGTTCCAGCGCAGCAGGCCGGTGTCGACGAACACGCAGGTGAGCTGCTCGCCGATGGCCTTGTGCAGCAGCGCGGCGACGACGGAGGAATCCACGCCGCCGGACAGGCCCAGGATCACTTCGTCGCTGCCGACCGTCTCGCGCACGCGGGCGATCTGGTCCTCGATGATGTTGGCCGCCGTCCACAGCGTCCTGCAGCCGCAGATGTCGGCGACGAAACGACGCAGCAGGGTCTGGCCCTGCTTGGTGTGCGTGACTTCCGGATGGAACTGCACGCCATACCAGCGCTTGTCCTCCAGCGCCATCGCGGCGACCGGGATGCGGTCGGTGACGGCGGTGACGGTCCAGCCCGGCGGCGCCTTGGCGACGTGGTCGCCGTGGCTCATCCACACGTCGATGCGCGGCTCGCCGTCGTGGTCGGTCAACCCGCCCAGCAGCGCGTCGTGCGCGACCAGCTCGACTTCCGCGTGGCCGAACTCGCGCGCATCCGCGGCTTCCGTCGCACCGCCCAGCTGCGCGGCCAGCGTCTGCATGCCGTAGCAGATGCCCAGGATCGGCAATCCGCTATCGAAGACCTCCTGCGGCGCCTTCGGCGCGCCCTGCTCCGTCGTCGATTCCGGACCGCCCGACAGGATGATGCCCTTCGCGCCGAACGCGGCGATCTCGGCCGGATCGTGGTCCCAGGCCCAGATCTCGCAGTAGACGCCGATCTCGCGGATGCGGCGGGCGATCAGCTGCGTGTACTGCGCGCCGAAATCGAGGATGAGGATCTTGTCGCTGTGGATGTTGGTCATGGGGGCGAAGGCGGGAACGGGGAACAGGGAACTGGGAATGCGGGGATACGGGCAGTGATGGTCAGGCAGCGCGCATGCGCATCGCCGTCACTCGGCGACGCGGGGAGCATCGAAACGGGCAATGTCGGCGCGACGCCTCATTCCCTGTTCCCTGTTCCCCGTTCCCGCTCCATCAGCTCGCCCGATAGTTCGGCGGTTCCTTCGTGATCTGCACGTCGTGCACGTGGCTCTCGCGCGCGCCGGCGTTGGTGATGCGCACGAAGCTGGGCTTCCTGCGCATCTCGTCGATCGTGGCGCAGCCGACGTAGCCCATCGTCGCGCGCAGGCCGCCGGCGAGCTGGTGGACCACGCCGCGCAGCGGGCCGCGGTACGGGACGCGGCCTTCGATGCCTTCGGGGACGAGCTTGTCGGCGTCGGAGGCGTCCTGGAAGTAGCGGTCCTTGGAACCCTGCTCCATCGCGCCCAGCGAGCCCATGCCGCGGTAGCTCTTGTAGCTGCGGCCCTGGAACAGTTCGACCTCGCCCGGGGCTTCCTCGGTGCCGGCGAACAGGCCGCCGACCATCACGGTCGACGCACCGGCGACCAGCGCCTTGCCGATGTCGCCCGAATAGCGGATGCCGCCGTCGGCGATCAGCGGAATGCGGTCCTGCAATGCCTCGGCGACCATCGCCACGGCGGTGATCTGCGGCACGCCGACGCCGGCGACGACGCGCGTAGTGCAGATCGAGCCCGGGCCGACGCCGACCTTCACCGCGTCCGCGCCGTGGTCCATCAGCGCCAGCGCGGCATCGCCGGTGACGATGTTGCCGCCGATGACCTGCAGCTGCGGGAAGTTCTTCTTCACCCACAGCACGCGTTCGAGCACGCCCTGCGAGTGGCCGTGCGCGGTGTCGACCACCACCACGTCCACGCCGGCGGCGGCCAGCGCCTCGATGCGCGCCTCGGTGTCGCCGCCCACGCCCACGGCCGCGCCGACCAGCAGGCGTTCGCTGGTGTCGTAGGCGGCGTTGGGGTTGTCGGACTTCTTCTGGATGTCCTTCACAGTGATCAGGCCGCGCAGCTCGAAGCCGTCGTTGACCACCAGCACCTTCTCGATGCGGTGCTTGTGCAGCAGGTCCAGGACTTCCTCGTCGGTGGCGCCTTCGCGCACCGTCACCAGGCGGTCCTTCTTGGTCATGATGTGGCGGACCGGATCGTCCAGCTTCTTCTCGAAGCGCATGTCGCGGCTGGTGACGATGCCGACCAGCTGGCCGCCGTCCACTACCGGCACGCCGGAGATGTTGCGCGCGCGGGTGAGCTTGAGGACTTCGGCGATGGTCGTGTCGGGGCCGACGGTGAACGGCTCCTTGATCACGCCCGCCTCGAACTTCTTGACCGAGGCGATCTGCGCCGCCTGGGCCTCCAGGCTCATGTTCTTGTGGATGATGCTGATGCCGCCCAGCTGTGCCATGGCGATCGCCAGGCGCGCTTCGCTGACCGTGTCCATCGCCGCCGACAGGATCGGCAGCCGGATCGACAGGTCGCGGGTCAGGCGAGTGGAGAGCGAGACGTCCTTGGGCAGGACCGTCGAATGGGCCGGGACGAGCGAGACGTCGTCGAAGGTAAGTGCTTCAGCCTGGATGCGCAGCATGGGCGGGGGCCGGGAGGGTGAAGCAAGATATTGTAACGCGGAGTTGGGTCCCGACGCTCGTTTGCGCATCGGGACGCGCCGTTCCACGGGCGCGACCGCCCCGCTTCGGCCACGCTTCTGCGCTCCTGCCCAGAGGTCTGAGGCCACTGGCACGCTGCCAGACCCCTCCCGCACCAGCCAGGCGCAACGCGCCCCGACTCAGCGCGCCTGGGTCCAGCCGCGCCCCGTATCCGTCGCCTCGGCCGCTTCCAGCGTGTTCTGCATCAGCGTGGCCACGGTCATGGGGCCGACGCCGCCCGGGACCGGGGTGATCCAGCTGGCGCGCTGCGCGGCGGCCTCGAAGCCCACGTCGCCGACCAGGCGGCCGTCGTCCAGGCGGTTGATGCCCACGTCGATGACCACGGCGCCGGGCTTCACCCATTCACCGGGAATCAGGCCCGGGCGGCCGGCCGCCACCACCAGGATGTCGGCGTTGCGGACCGAGGCTTCCAGCACCTGCGCCGGGGTGAATTTGTGGCAGCTGGTGACCGTGCAGCCGGCGATCAGCAGCTCCAGCGCCATCGGGCGGCCGACGTGGTTGGACACGCCGACGATGGTCGCGCTCTGCCCGCGCACCGGGCGGTCGGTGTAGGCCAGCAGCGTGGTGATGCCGCGCGGCGTGCACGGGCGCAGGCCGAACTGGCGCAGCGCCAGGTGGCCGACGTTCTCCGGATGGAACCCGTCCACGTCCTTGCGCGGGTCGATGCGGTGGATCAGCTCGGTGGCGTCGCGGCGATCCGGCAGCGGCAGCTGGACCAGGATGCCGTGCACGTCCGGATCGGTGTTGAGCGCGTCGATCAGCGCCAGCAGGTCCTCGTTGCTGGTCGAGGCCGGCAGGTCGTAGTCGATGGCCCGGATGCCCACTTTTTCCGCGGCACGCCGTTTGTTGCGGACATAGACGGCCGATGCGGGATCGCCGCCGACCAGCACCACCGCCAGGCCGGGACGCGACTTGCCCGCCGCGACGCGCGCGTCGACCCGGCTCTTGAGGTTGTCGAGCAGGTCCTCGGCGATGCGCTTGCCGTCGAGGATGCGTGCGGGAGCCAGGGTCGTGGGAGCGGTCATGCCGTGGACGCGAAGTGGACTGGGTTACAGTCGGGCCGTGCATTATCGCCCAAGGAACCGCCGCGACGGTTCCATCGATCGCCCCGCCCCCACCGGAGGCCCGCCATGACCGACACCGATTTCGAAACCACCCAGATCGAGGCCGCCGTGTTCCGGCGCCTGCTGCAGCACCTGATGCACGAACGCAGCGACGTGCAGAACATCGACCTGATGATCCACGCCGGCTTCTGCCGCAACTGCCTGTCCGACTGGTACCGCGAGGCCGCCGAGCACCGCGGCATCACCATGGCCAAGGACGAGGCGCGCGAGGCCGTGTACGGCATGCCCTTCGCGCAATGGAAGGCGCAGCACCAGCGCGAGGCCACGCCGGAGCAGCTGGCGGCCTTCGAAGCCGCGCAACGGCGCCACGCGGGCTAGCCCATGCGCAAGCAACTGCTCGGCTGGGCGACGCTGCCGGTGATCGGCTACGCCGCCGTCTGCGCGTGGCTGTTCGCCAAGCAGCGCGACCTGATCTACTTCCCGCAGGGCACGCGCGTGGACGCGTCGCAGACCGACTTCGCCCTCGCCCGCGACGACATCCAGCTGCACGGCTGGGTGCTCCACCCGGAGGGGGACCGGCCGGTGATCTACTTCGGCGGCAACGCCGAGAGCATCCAGAACCGGCGCGACCAGTTCGGGCGCCTGCTGCCGGGGCGCGCCGTCTACCTGGTCTCCTACCGCGGCTACGGCGCCAGCGGCGGCCTGCCCAGCGAGGACGCGCTGTTCGCCGACGCGCTGGCGGTGTTCGACACCGTGCGCGCGCGCCATCCGGACGAGCCGGTCTCCGTGATCGGCTCCAGCCTGGGCAGCGGCGTGGCCAGCTACGTGGCGTCCCAGCGCAAGGTGGAGCGGCTGGTGCTGGTGGCGCCGTTCGACAGCCTGGCCGCCGTGGCCCAGGCGCACTACCCCGCCTTTCCGGTGCGCTGGCTGGTGCGCGACCGCTTCGATTCCGCCACGCGGCTGCAGGGCTACGAGGGCGACGTGCTGGTGATCCGCGCCGGCCAGGACCAGGTGGTGCTGCCGGCGAACACCGACCGCCTGATCGCCGCGTTCGCGCATCCGCCGCGCGTGGTGGACGTTCCCGAGGCGGACCACGGGACCATCGGCAGCGAAGTGGCCTTCGAACGGGCGCTGGCGGACTTCCTGCGCTGAGCGGGGTCCGGCGGACCGCGGCCGTGGAGCTGCAGGGGTCCGGCGTTCCAACCCGGAGTTGCGCGCGTCGAAGCCGGAGGTTGAAGCGGGTTGGCGGCGCTCGGAGTGCCCGGACGCCGCGGGCCTGGATCCCGGCCTTCGCCGGGATGACGAAGATCAACATGGATTCCAGCT
>DASWSX010000079.1:0-16799 GCA_036402435.1 Telluria sp.
TCCCACAGGCGCGCGGTGGCGTAGTAAGGGTGGCCCTGGTGCTCGTACTGCTCCTTGATCGGCTGCTTGAACGCGGCCTCTACTTCCGCGCTCCACTGGCCGCCCTTGCCTTCGATGCCGTCGCGCTTGACGGTTGCCAGCACCGACGCGGCCTGGTCGCCGCCCATCACCGAGATGCGCGCATTTGGCCACATCCACATGAAGCGCGGCGAGAACGCACGCCCGCACATGCCGTAGTTACCGGCGCCGAAGCTGCCGCCGATGATCACGGTGAACTTCGGTACCGCGGCCGTGGCCACAGCGGTCACCATCTTGGCGCCGTTGCGGGCGATGCCTTCGTTTTCGTACTTGCGGCCGACCATGAAGCCGGTGATATTTTGCAGGAACACCAGCGGAATCTTGCGCTGGCAGCACAGCTCGATGAAGTGGGTGCCCTTGAGCGCCGACTCCGAGAACAGGATGCCGTTGTTGGCGATGATGCCGACCTTGACGCCGTAGATGTGGGCGAAGCCGCACACCAGCGTGGTGCCGTAGCGCGCCTTGAACTCGTCGAATTCGCTGCCGTCGACGATGCGCGCGATGACTTCGCGGACATCGAACGGCTTGCGCGTGTCGACCGGGATCACGCCGTACAGTTCTTCGGCGGCGTATTTTGGCTCGACCGAGTCGCGCAGTGCCATTTGCTGCGGCTTGGTACGGTTCAGGTTCGACACGATGGTGCGCGCAAGCGACAGCGCGTGCAGGTCGTTCTGGGCCAGGTGGTCGACCACGCCGGACAGGCGGGTGTGGACGTCGCCCCCGCCAAGGTCTTCGGCCGTCACTACTTCGCCAGTTGCGGCTTTCACCAACGGCGGGCCGCCCAGGAAGATGGTGCCCTGTTCCTTGACGATGATCGACTCGTCGCTCATCGCCGGCACGTAGGCGCCGCCGGCGGTGCACGAACCCATCACGACGGCGATCTGCGGAATGCCCTTGCTTGATAAGTTGGCCTGGTTGTAGAAGATGCGGCCGAAGTGGTCGCGGTCCGGGAACACGTCGTCCTGGTTCGGCAGGTTGGCGCCGCCCGAGTCGACCAGGTAGATGCACGGCAGGTTGTTCTGGTCGGCGATCTCCTGCGCGCGCAGGTGCTTCTTGACGGTCATCGGGTAGTAGGTGCCGCCCTTGACGGTGGCGTCGTTACAGACGATCACGCACTCCTGGCCCGCGACGCGGCCGATGCCGGTGATGATGCCGGCCGCAGGAGCGGCGTTGTCGTACATTTCATAGGCTGCGAGCTGCGACAGTTCGAGGAAGGGCGTGCCCGGATCGAGCAGCATCTGGACGCGGTCGCGCGGCAGCAGTTTGCCCCGGGCGACGTGCTTGGCGCTGGCTGCTGCGCCGCCGCCGGCCGACGCGGCGGCGACCTTGACGCGCAGGTCGTCGACGATAAGCTGCATTGCCGCGGCATTGGCTTTGAAATCGTCACCGCGCGGATTGAGTTTGCTGTCGATATGGGGCATTGCGATCCTTTTCTGACCTTCGTCTTATTCGGGGAAACTGCCGTCGAGGTAGTACCAGCGCAGTACGCCGCCGCTGTCGGCCTCGCGCACGAAGCTGCTCACTTCGTGCATGCGATGGGCGCGTCCGCCGACCTTGTAGCGGGCGACAAATTCAACGGTGTCGCGGTCGGGCGACTCCTCGGTATTTACTTTACGTTGACGTAAACGTAAAGCAGATTTTACCTCAAGTCCCAGCCACTGCGATCTTTCGTTTTCATTCACGATGGGCCCGGCTGGGCAGGTGCTCGGGTGCCAGGTCAGTCGCAGGTAGGCTTCGTTTCCTAGGGTATAGGCGGTGTAGCGCGACCGCATCAGCGCTTCGGCAGTCTGCGGGACCGATTCGCCCGACAGGTGCGGCTGGCAACAGGTGGCAAACGACGGACCGCCGCAGGGGCAGGAAGCTGGAATTTTCGGCATGGCGACATTATCCGCCATTGGCACCCGTTATGGGTCATGGACACGATGAAGTCGACTCGTCCTTCGCGGGGCGTTGGGCACCCATGACTCGCATGCCAAACCACAAAAGGATGCCGATCGTCAAAAGCACACCTGCAACCTTGTACTGGATCGGATCGCGGCCGGTCCACGGCCCGGCCAGAAACGCGCAGGACAGCGCGCCGAGTATGGGCAAGAAGCCGGGAGTTTTGAAATGCTCGTGCTCGACGCGGTCGCGCCGCAGGACTAACACGGCGACGTTCACCACGGTGAACACGCACAGCAGCAGCAAGGCGGTAGTTCCGCCAAGCGCGGGTACAGCGCCAACGAACGTGATCAGGCCGAAGGCCAGCAAGGTGGTAAAGCCGATCGCGACATAGGGCGTGCGCCGCTTTGCATGCACCTTGCCTAGCACGGCGGGCAACACCTGCTCGTTACTCATGCCGTAAAGCAGGCGGCTTGCCATCAGCATGTTGATCAGCGCGCTGTTGGCGACGGCGAACATCGTAATGATGCCGAAGATCCACAGCGGAAAGCCGGGCGCGCCCGCCTGCACCACCTGCAACAGCGGCGTCTCGCCTTCGCCCAGTTTTTCGGGCGGCACCAGCGTAATTGCCGAGACCGAGACCAGTACATAGATCAGCCCGGTGATGACCAGCCCTGCCAGCAGCACCTTGGGAAAATGCCGCACCGGATCCTTGCATTCCTCCGCCATGTTGACCGAGTCCTCGAACCCGACCATGGCGAAGAAGGCCAGCGTGGTGCCCGCGATGACCGGCCAGAAAGCGCCGCCTTCGCTGGCGGGTTTGAACTCCATCGCGCGGCCCACGTTGCCTTCACCGGCCGACATTGCGAGCAGCCCTATGACGATGATGATCAGGAGCCCGGACAGTTCGACGCAGGTGAGCACGACGTTGAATTTGACGCTTTCGCCCACGCCGCGGAAATTGATGGCCGCCACCAGCGCCATGAAGCCCAGGCCGACCAGGGTGATGCCGGCCCCTTCAAGGTTGAGCGCAAACGCATTCGACAGGTTGGCCGCGAACGCGCGCGAAGCGGTGGATGCCGAGGTGATGCCGGAGCTCATCACCGCGAAAGCGACGATGAAGGTAACGAAGTGAATGCCGAACGCCTTGTGCGTGTACAGCGCGGCGCCGGCGGCCTTCGGGTACTTTGTGACCAGCTCGAGGTAGCTGAAGGCGGTCATCAGCGCCACGGCGAACGCGACCACGAAAGGCAGCCAGACCACGCCGCCGACCTGTTTGGCCACCTGGCCGGTAAGGGCGTAGATGCCGGTGCCGAGGATGTCGCCGACGATGAACAGCAACAGCAGCCACGGGCCCATCACCCGCTTGAGGCTGGGCTTTGCCACGCTGCTGTCGACGGCCGACGCGGGAGTCACGGCGCCTCCTTGTCACGGATGCGATGGATTACGGGATATTGGACGAACCTGATTCAGTATAGGTTCCCCGTTCGGAGTCCGCTACGACCGCAACGACAACCCATCCATCGGAATCGAGGCCTGCTTGCCGGCCATCAGGTCAGCCAGGATGCTCGCCGTTCCGCACGCGAACGTGAAGCCAAGGGGGCCGTGGCCGACATTGAGCCACAGGTTGGGATATTTGGTGGCGCCGACGATCGGCGCGCTGTTTGGGGTTGCAGGGCGCAGGCCGGCCCAGGTTTCTACGTTGTCGTAGTCGGCCGCGTGCGGCATGGTCGCGCGCACCTGCCGGGTCAGGCCGGCGATACGCCCGGCGTTAATCGAGGTGTCCTCGCCGACGATGTCGACCATCGCCGCCACGCGCAGCTTGTCGCCGATGCGCGCATACAGCACCTTGCGTTCGAAGTCGGTCACGCTCACTTCCGGCGCGCGGTCGGTGGCGCGGATCGGCGCGGTCAGGCTGTAGCCCTTGAGCGGGTACAACGGCAGGTAGATGCCGGCAGTGTCGGCCAGCGTGCGGCTCTCGATGCCCGCCGCCAGCACGAAGGAGTCGGCCGAGATCAGGCCGGTGCTGGTGTCGAGCCACGTCACCTTGCCATGTTCGGTGACAAAGCCGCGTGCCTGGCCATGGACCACGCCGCGGAAGTTCTGATGGGCTTCCAGCCGGGCCGCCAGCGCGCGGCAGAACGCGGCGCAGTCGGCCACCGCCTCGCCGCTGTTGAAGATGCCGCCGGCCAGCACGCCCTGGGCGTCGGCCAGCGCCGGTTCGCGCGCCACGCATTCGGACGGCGACAGCACCTGGCGCGACTCTTCCGAATCGGACCGCCCGACCGCCGCGTCGAAGACAGCGCGCGAGCGGTACACCACCAGCTTGCCGGCGTCGCGCCAGGAGAATTCTTCGAACGGCAGCACCACTTCGAGCTCGGCCATTTTCTTGCGGCTCAGTTCGCCGAGCTTGAGCAGGCGCGCGGTGGTCCTCGCGTTGGCGCCGGCAGTGCAGTTGGCCAGGAAACTGGCCAGCCAGCGCCACTGGCGCAGGTCGGCCTCGGGACGGAAGCGCAGCGGGCCGTCGGCCTGCATCAGCCATTGCAGCGCCTTGAGCGGCACCCCGGCGTCGGCCAGCGGGGCCACGTAGCGGTAGCTGAGCTGGCCGCCGTTGCGGTAACTGGCGGCCGTGCCGACCGCGGCCTCGCGTTCGAGCAGCGTGACGGAGTAGCCGGCCTCGAGCAGCCACCAGGCTGACGTCAGGCCGACAACACCTCCTCCGATTACGATCACATGCTGCATTTCCGACCCAGTAGTTACAAATTCAGTGCATGAGCTTAGGTGCTGGCCTTTATTCGGGCTAATGAATGTAGATCGAAGGGCCATAACCACTGCTCATGCACCGTTACCGGGCATGCTCATCACCAAAAATCACACTTTTATACAGGGCGGTGAGAACTTGCTCCTCAAACCGGGGCATCGCCGAATACTTGCCCTTGTACGCTTCCGGATCGCTCGACACCCCGCCCACCAGCATGATGACGCCGTTTTTGCTGGCAAGGTCGGCGGCAAAGACCGACATCAGCCCGTACGCTTCGCCCAGGTGCCCGACGCCGCCGAAGCCGCCTCCCTCGACCAGCTGCATGCCGGGTTGGTCGGGGAAATGCTGGTTGCCAAGTCCCCAATAGTTGAAAAGGCCCTTGTCGGTGTCGCCGTTGCTGCCATCGTAGGCCCACTGGCGCGCGAACATGGTGTCGAGGGTGGCTGGCTGCAGCATTTGCTTGCCTTCGTGACGCCCCTTGTTCATCAGCATCAGCATGACCTTGCCCATGTCGCGCGCCGACATGCGCATGCCGCCGGTCGGGCTGAATGGCGTGGCGTTGGTACCGATCACATAGCTGTCAATGCCGGCCGGACGCGCGGGCGGGCGTACGCTGTAGTCGTCGACCTGGGGAATCCACGGTCCATCCGCGTTCCAGATCTCGGTGTCGACCGTCCGCTTGCGGTACAGCGTCGCCAGGTTGGACAGGTCTTCGGGCGGGAATTCGGACGGGTTATAACCTCCGCGCAAGCCCATCGGGTCGAGCAGCAGCCGCTTCATCAGGCGGTCGAAGCGTTCGCCGCTGACCCGTTCCATGATCGTGCCGATCACGCCCCAGTTCAGGTTGGAGTAGCTAAAATACTGGCCTGGCGGCGAAGTGGGCGCCCACATAGCCCCTTTTCCGTACAGCTCTCCGCCGGGCAACAGCAGCGCTTTCAGCGGCTTGTCGGCCGGGAAGGAGTAGCCGGCGTCATCGCGCAGGGTCGAGGTGTGGCTCAGCAAGGCACGCAGGGTGATCGCCTTGTCGGGAAAGTGGGGATTACGCAGGGCATAGCCAAGATAGTCGCCGGCGTCGCGGTCGAGCGACAGCTTGCCTTCCTCCTCCAGCCGCATCAGGCCAAGCGTGGTCATCATTTTAGAAATCGAGGCCATGCGGTACAGCGTGTGCTCGTTGGCCGGCCTGGCAGGCATTCCACCGGCGCCAATAAAGCGCTGGCCCGACTGGTACTCGTACACGATTTCCCCGTTGCGGATCGCCAGCACCGACAGGCTCGCCAGCTGGCATCCGGGATAGTCGGCGATCAACCTGAGTTCGGCATCGGGCCGGCTATGCCGCGTCGCCCGCCCGGATGCGGACTGCCTTGGCGCGCCGCCCAGCACATGCCCCACCCCGCCCAGTAATGCCATCCCAAGCACCGCCCGCCTGCCTTGTTTCATGTTGTCTCCACCGATGTTGTTGTCAAACGAGGATAGGACGGCCACTGCGGCCGTGCCAATGAAATGTGTGCCCCGCACGATAACCTTTTAGTATATCCAGACGCCGTTCTTTCATGTGGCGGTGAATATTCACGATTTGTTATTGCTATTACACTGAATGCACTGCACCATTAACGGACTCGTCAGCAATCATGAGCGGAACCGAATGAGCAACAGCATCATGGACTTCAGGGTCGACCTGAACGACAACTCACCTTTGTACATGCAGGTCGCGCGCAAGCTGATCGAGGATGTGCGCGAAGGGCGCTACCGCGTCGACCAGGCGCTGCCGTCCGAACGGGTGCTGTCCGACCAGCTCGACATTTCGCGCGTAACCGCGCGCAAGGCCATCGACCAGCTGGTCGACCAAGGGCTGGTGGTGCGCCGCCGCGGCTCGGGCAATTATGTCGCGCCCCGCATCGAGCAGCCGCTGTCGAACCTTTCCAGTTTTTCCGAGCAGCTTGAGCAGCGCGGCTACCGCGCCGGCTCGCAATGGCTCAAGCGCGCGATCGCGGTCGCCGCCCCCGACGAACAGCTCAGCCTCGGACTGTCGGCCAACAGCCGGGTGGCGCGGCTCGAACGCCTGCGCCTGGCCGACGACGTGGTGATGGCCTACGAGGTGAGCGTGATCCCGGCCACCATCCTGCCGCGCCCGGAAGGCGTGGGCGATTCGCTGTACGCCCACCTGGACAAGACCGGCCACATGCCGGTGCGCGCGCTGCAGCACATCCGCGCGATGAATGCATCGGCCGTACTTGCCGGACAGCTCGGCATCCCGGAGGGCAAGGCGGTGCTGTTCATCACCCGCGTCGGCTACCTGGAATCCGGGCAGGCCGTCGAGCTGACCCATTCGTATTGCCGCAGCGACCATTACGATTTCGTGGCCGAGATGCGGCGTGTTACATAACTTTTCGGAATAATGACGGCAGATCCTTTCATAGGGGCAGCGCCAAATTTGGTATTACACTGGTTTTATCGGATTGCTATCAGTGTCCGTCCCATGAAAACGCAGCAGCACCGAGCTCCCTCATGTTAAAAACCGAAACTCCCGACCAGCAGCACGCCGAACTCGACCAGTATCCGACCGTTGAACTGGTCAACACGTTAGTGGACGACCAGATCAACGCCGTCAACGCCGTGCGCGCCGCCGCGCCGCGTATCGCCGCGGCCGTTACTGCCGCCCTGCCGCGCATCGAAGCGGGCGGGCGCCTGATTTACGTTGGTGCGGGCACGTCCGGCCGGCTCGGCGTGCTCGACAGCGTCGAGCTGTACCCGACCTTCTCGTGGCCGACCGAGCGCGCAGTCGCGCTGCTGGCCGGCGGCAGCAAGGCAATGTTCGTCGCCGTCGAGGGCGCGGAAGACGACCTGGCACAGGGCGCGGCAGACCTGCGCGCCACCAACGCCGGACCGAACGACGTGGTCCTGCTGATCGCCGCATCGGGCGGCACGCCTTACGTGCTGGGGGCCCTGCGCGCGGCGCGCGAACTGGGCGCGCTGACGGTCGGCTTCGCCAATAACACCGATGCACCGGTCGCCAACGAAGCCGAGATCGGCGTCACCCTCGACACTGGGTCCGAAATTATTTCCGGCAGCACCCGCCTGAAAGCGGGCACCTCGCAGAAGATCGCGCTGAATACCTTCTCCAGTGCATTAATGGTGCGTTTGAACAAGGTTTACGGCAACCTGATGGTAGACTTGAAGCCTACCAACGCCAAGCTGGTCCAGCGTGCGGTCCGCCTGACCATGATTGCAACAGGCGCCGCCGAAGAGGCCGCGCGCGAGGTGCTGGAACAATGCGATTTCCACGTCAAGGTTGCAGTCGTCGCCCTGAAGCGGAACACCGATGTCACCCAGGCCAGGGCCCTGCTTGAGACGGCGCACGGCAGCGTTCGGCGGGCACTGGCCGCATAAGTTGCGGGCAGGCGCCAGGCCTGTCCTCATCAAGAAAGATCTATGCAAAAAGCGCAAGTGAGAAATCCGTGGTCATGGATTCCGACGCTGTATTTCGGCCAGGCCATCCCCTACGTTGTGGTGATGACCTTGTCGGTCACCATGTACAAGAATCTCGGCATCTCCAACGCCGACATCGCGCTGTACACCAGCTGGCTGTACCTGCCGTGGGTGATCAAGCCCCTGTGGTCCCCCTTCGTCGACATGTTCCGCACCAAGCGCTGGTGGGTTGTCGGCTTGCAGGGCATCATCGCCGCCTCGCTGGCGCTGGTGGCATTTACCATCCAGATGCCGTCGTTCTTCCAGATCAGCTTGGCCGTGCTGTGGCTGATGGCGTTCAGTTCCGCTACCCATGACATTGCCGCCGATGGTTTCTACATGCTCGGGCTCAAGCAGCACGAGCAGGCTGCCTTCGTGGGTGTGCGCAGCACCTTCTACCGCCTGGCGAATATTGCCGGACAGGGATTGCTGGTCTACCTCGCAGGCGAACTGATCAAGTCGACCGGCGATGTCGCCTACGCCTGGTCGGTGGTGTTCTTCGTGCTGGCCGCCATGTTCGTCGCGCTGTTCGTGTACCACCACTTCATCCTGCCGCGGCCGGACTCGGACCGCGCGGTTGTGCAGGGCGACAATTACCTGAAGGAGTTCTTCGCCACCTTCGCCAGTTTCTTCCGCCGCAAGGACATCTGGCTGATCCTCGGCTTCATCCTGACGTACCGCCTCGGCGAATCGCAGCTGATCAAGCTGGTGACGCCGTTCCTGATGGATCCGCTGGAAAAGGGCGGCCTGGGCCTGACCACCTCGCAGGTCGGCATCGCTTACGGCACGGTCGGCGTTACCGCGCTGACGCTGGGCGGGCTGGCCGGCGGCTACCTGATCTCGCGCCTCGGCCTGAAACGCTGCCTGTGGCTGATGGTGTTCTCGGTGCACCTGCCCGACCTGGTGTTCGTCTACCTCGCCGCCGAGCAGCCGCAAAGCATGTATGTCGTGTCCGCCGCCCTCGCCATCGAGCAGTTCGGCTACGGTTTCGGCTTCACCGCGATGATGCTGTACATGATCATGGTGTCGGACGGACCCCACAAGACGGCGCACTACGCCATCTGCACTGGCCTGATGGCCTTGGGCATGATGGTCCCGGGCATGTTCAGCGGACGCATCCAGGAATACCTGGGCTACCCGAACTTCTTCATCTACGTGTGCATCGCAACGATTCCGGCATTCATCATGGCCGCACTGGTCAAGATCGATCCGGAATTCGGGAAGAAGCAATAAGGGATGGAACCGGCAGGCAGGCTCACGTCGCTCGACGCATTCCGGGGTTTCACCATCGCCGCCATGGTGCTGGTGAATAACCCGGGCGACTGGTCCAGCCTGTACCCCCAGCTGGCGCACGCCAAATGGCACGGTTGGACTTTCACCGACCTGATCTTCCCGTTCTTCCTGTTTATCGGCGGCGTCTCGATGGCGCTGTCGCTCGGCCGGCTTGCAGCCGCAGGCGCCCCCAAGCCGCAGCTGCTGGCGAAGCTGGCCAAGCGGGCGGCGCTGATTTTCCTGATCGGCTTCGTGCTGAACCTGATACCAAACTTCAATTTCGATACCGTCCGCATCCCCGGGGTGCTGCAGCGGATCGCCATCTGCACCCTGCTGGCCGCGCCGATCGTGGTCTACTTCAGCTGGCGCGCCCAGCTGGTCTGGATCGTGGGACTGTACGCCGTGTACAGCGTACTGATGCTGTTTGTGCCGGTGCCCGGCGTCGGCGCGGGCGTGCTGGAACCGGGACAGGACTTCGGCGCTTATCTCGACCGCATGGTGCTCGATGGCCACATGTGGGTGCAATCGAAAACCTGGGATCCGGAAGGCATGCTCAGCACCATTCCTGCAGTGTGCAGCCAGCTGCTTGGCGTGCTCGCGGGCCGCTGGCTATTGGCGCGCCATGGGCGCCCCGAGCAAACCGTGTGGATGCTGCTGGCCGGCCTGCTGCTGGTGTGGCTCGGAGTCGTCCTCGACGCCATCCTCATGCCGATCAACAAAAGCCTGTGGACGCCTTCGTACAGCCTGCTGGCCGCTGGCTGGGGCACGGTCGTGTTCGCCGCTTTCTACTGGCTGCTCGACGTTAATCCTCACGCTGCGGTGCGCGAGGCAGCGGCGCGCTGGACCAAACCGTTCGTTATCTACGGCATGAACGCGCTATTTATTTTTGCGTTCTCGGGATTGGTCGCGAAAATGTTCGGCTTCATCAAGTTTGCCCAGCCCGACGGCAGCACCGTATCGCTTGGCAAGAGCCTGTATGCACCGATTCGCGCGCTGCCGATCGCGCCGGTCAACACGTCTTTGCTTTATGCTTTGCTGTTTAATGGCTGCATGTTCGCCATTGCCTGGTTCATGTGGCGCAATAAGTGGTTTGTAAAAGTTTAAAAAACGAAAATATTTGGGGAACGGTTTTGCAGCCTAATTTAAAAAAACGCGCATTTGCGCTTGCGGGTGTCGCCGGGGCGTTGGCGCTGGGTGGCTTGACGACGAGCTGTACGACGGTGAAGCCGACTGCGCCGGATGTCAGCGCGCCCGTTGCCGCCGTGCCTCAGCCAGGCACCGTGATTGAACCGCCAGCTGCGCCGCGCGAGTTCCGCGCAGCATGGGTATCGACCGTCGCCAACATCGACTGGCCGACCAAACAGAACCTGAGCAGCGCCCAGCAGCAGGCCGAAGCCATCGCCATCCTGGACCGCGCCAAGGCGCTGAACATGAACGCGATCGTGCTGCAGGTGCGCCCGAGCGCCGACGCGATCTACCCGTCGAAGCTGGAACCGTGGACCGAATATTTGAACGGCGCGCAGGGCGAATCGCCGAAGCCGTGGTACGACCCGCTGAAGTTCTGGGTAACCGAGGCGCACGCGCGCGGGCTGGAGCTGCACGCATGGTTCAATCCGTACCGCGCGCGCCACGCGACGGCCAAGTCGCCCAACGTCGCTACCCACATTTCGAAGTTGAACCCTGCCGCGGTCAAAAGCTACGGCAAGTTCCTGTGGATGGACCCGGGCGAGGAATCGGCATCGAAGCAGACGCTCGACGTCATCCTCGACGTAGTGCGCCGCTACGACATCGACGGCGTGCACCTCGACGACTACTTCTATCCGTACCCGATCGAAGCGCCCGGCGCGACCGGCGCCGAGACCGCCGCGCTCGATGGGACGGCCGCGAAAACCGAGCTCGATTTCCCTGACCAGCCGTCGTGGAACCGCTACGTGCAGGCCGGCGGCAAACTCGACCGCGCCCACTGGCGCCGCGACAACGTCAACCGCCTGATCGAACAGATTTACAAAGGCATCCACCGCGAGAAAAGCTGGGTTCGCTTCGGCATCAGCCCGTTCGGTATCGCGCGTCCTGACCGCCGTCCGCCGACAATTTCCGGCTTCAGCCAGTACGACAAGCTGTACGCGGACGCCGAGCTGTGGCTGGAGAATGGCTGGCTCGACTACTTCACCCCCCAGCTGTACTGGCCGATCTCGCAGACTCCGCAAGCCTACGACGTCCTGCTCGACTACTGGCTGGCGCAGAACCCGAAAGGCCGCCATATCTGGCCGGGCCTGTTCACCAGCCGCATTGGTGCGCCGACCAAGTCGTATGCGCCTGAGGAAGTGCTGCAGCAGATCAAGGTGACGCGCGCGCGTCCGGGCGCCACCGGCCACGTCCACTTCAGCATGGCCGCGATCATGGAAAACCGCCAGGGCATCGGCGACCAGCTCAAGGCGGTGCACTACACCGCGCCTGCGCTGGTGCCGGCCACACCATGGCTGGGTAACTCCGCGCCCGGCACGCCAACAGTTCGCGCCACGCGCGCTCCGGGCGGGGTCAAGCTGAAGCTGGGCGCGGGCCGGGCCAACGCCCAGTACGCAATCTGGTCGCGCCACGGCAACGAGTGGAAGTTCGCGGTGGTGCCGGCGACGGCGACCGACTTCCAGGTCGCCGACGACGCACGCCTGGGGCCGGCGAGTGCTGTGGTTGTCAGTGCGGTCGACCGCCTGGGCAACGAAGGCAAGCGGATTTCAGTGCTGAATGCGTCGGCAAAGTGACATGAACAATCCGGAACACGGCCTCGGACTAGGCATCGATGCAGGCGGCACGCAGACACGCTGGGCGCTTGCCCGGCGTGACGGCAGCATCGTGGCCGAGGGGCAGGTCGCTGGCTTGTCCGCGCTGCAAGTGAGCAGCACGGATGGCCGTGAACGGGTGCGCGCCAACTTCCGCGAACTGGCCGCCGCGGCGCTGGCGCATGGCCGCCCAGGCCGCGTGTCCGCCGGCCTGACCGGCTTTGGCGGCGACGGCGAACTGCTGCAAAGCTGGCTGGGAGAACTGCTCGGCCTCGCACCGTCCGCGGTCACCCTCTGCAACGACATCGAAATCGCATACCTCGACAGCTTCAAGCCGGGCGAAGGCTACCTCGTGTATGCCGGCACCGGCTCAATCGGCGCATGGATCGACGGCGACGGCGAGTTCCACCGTGCGGGAGGACGCGGCGTTGTGCTCGACGACGGCGGCGGCGGATTCTGGATCGCCCGCGAGGCGTTGCGCCACATCTGGCGCGCAGAGGACGAAGACCCGGGCTGCTGGCAACAGTCGCCCATGGCGCGCGCTGTGTTCGACCACATCGGCGGCAGCGACTGGTCGCTGTCGCGCCAGTTCATCTACGGCCAGGAACGCGGCGAAGTCGGCAAGCTGGCGCTGGCGGTCGCCGCTACCGCCGAACAGGACCCGGTCGCCGCGCGCATTCTTGAAGAAGCTGGCCTCGAGCTGGCCCGCCTCGCCGCAGCGCTCACGCGCCGGTTCGGACCGCGTCCGGTGGTCCTGGCGGGCCGCGCCTCGTCGCTGCATCCATCGATTGCCTCCTCGATGCGCGCCGCACTGGCGGCAGAAATTGAATTTACCCATACCGTCAGCCGCGCCCACCACGCCGCTGCCCGCATTGCCGCACGAAACAACGATAAAACTACTGGAACCGATATATGAAGAAGCTGCTTGCCCTCTCCCTGGTTGCCCTGCTCGCCGGCTGCGCCACCGGACCGCACATCGACAAGTCCCTGACGGCCAAGAGCCAGAGCAGCCGCGTCAAGTTCGTCGTGCTGCACTACACCGTCGCCAACCTGCCCAGCTCGATCAAGATCCTGACCGAGCAGGTTGTCAGCAGCCACTACCTGCTGACGGATGAGAAAAAGCCGGTGATTTACGGCCTGGTAGACGAAACGCGCCAGGCTAACCACGCAGGCGTGTCGAACTGGAAGAATTACTCGCTGCTGAACACCAGCTCGATCGGCATCGAGATCGTCAACCCTGGCTTCACGCTGTCCACCGACGGCAAACGCATCTGGTATCCGTTCCCGAAAGAGCAGATCGACCAGCTGATTCCGTTGCTCAAAAAGATCGTCAAGGAACACAACATCCCGCCAGAAAACATCATCGGCCACGCCGACATTGCGCCGCAGCGCAAGCAGGACCCGGGCCCGATGTTCCCGTGGCACGAGCTGGCGCTACATGGCCTGACGGTATGGCCGGACGCAGCGAAAGTTGCCGCCGCCAAGCCTGGCTTCGAGCAGCAGCTGCCGGATGCCTTCTGGTTCCAGGAAAAGCTGGCCACCTTCGGCTACACGGTGCCACGCAACGGCTTGCTGGACAAGGAAACGCGCAACGTGATTACCGCGTTCCAGATGCGCTACCGCCCGATCACGATCGATGGCACGCCGGACGCCGAAACGGCGGCAATGCTGGAAGCGCTGGTGCCATCGCCGCCGCTGCCGCCAGGTTTGCCAGCGCCGGTTATCCAGCCGGTTCCACCAGTGCCAGTGCCAACGCCTGTGCCAACGCCCGATCCGGCGCCAGCGCCTGCTCCGGTCGTTCCGATCCAGAAGTGATTATTAACGGTGGCCGGGGTTTTGCGATATCCTCCGGAAAACCGCGCATCGGGGCGCGTCCACCATACAAGGGATAAAGCGATGCGGCTGCGTCATATAGAAGTATTCCACGCGATCATGCAGGTCGGCACCATCAGCGGTGCCGCCCAGGTACTGCACATCTCGCAACCTGCGGTAACCAAAGTGCTGCAGCACGCCGAGCTTCAGCTCGGCATGCCGCTGTTCGAGCGCGTGCGCGGCAAGCTGTACCCGAAGCCGGAAGCGCACCGCCTGTTCGTCGAAACCGAAAAGCTGCACCGCGACCTGCAGGGCATTCGCCGCCTCGCCGCCAGCCTGAAGGGGCGGGCGCTCGAGACGGTGCGCCTGGTATCGACGCCGACTATCGCAATCAGCGTGCTGCCTGAGGCGATGACGTCGTGGCGCCGCGAGTATCCGGAAACCCGCTGCGAGCTCGGCACTCATCACACCAGTGAAATCGTCAACGCACTGCGCCTGGGCGAAGCCGACCTCGCCCTGTCGCTGCAAGACCCGCGCCACCCCGGCATCGTGGCCGAAGCGCTCGCGCAAGGCGTGATGACGGTGATCGCGCCCGCCGGAACGTGGACCGAAGAAGAATGCCGCCAGCCGATTTCGGCGGACGGGCTGGTCGGCGAGCTGATCGGCATGACCGACAACGACCCGCTGGGCGAACTGCTGGTCGCCTCATGCGAAGCGCAGGACGTGCATCCCGTGTTCAACACCGTGGTGCAGACTTACCAGATCGCCCGGTCGCTGGTCGAAGCTGGCGCCGGCATGGCCGTGGTCGACCCGTTCACTGCGGCATCGGCCAGCGAAAGCAAGCTGCAGCGCCGTGCCTGGGCGCCGGCCATTCCGGTGCAGCTGTATTTGCTCACGGCCAGCCACTCGCCGCTGTCGCACGTCGCGCGCGAACTGGCCAACAGCATCGGCGCGACCGCGCGTAAATGTATTGAGAGGGGATGTCAGTGATTCAAGGTATTGCCAGCGAAGAGATCGAAAGCAGCCCGGACTTCCGGCACCTGTCGACGATTGAAGGAATCGCTGTCGATTTACGTTACGGCACGCCCGACAATTTCGTCGGCCGCGACCTGTACTCGCCGTTCGATTGCGCCTGGCTGCACCGCGATGCTGCGGCGGCTCTGGAAAAAGTAGTGGCATGGCTGGCCGACAAACGTCCTGGGCACACGCCGCTGATCCTCGATGCGCTGCGTCCTCAGCGCGTGCAGCAGCAGCTTTGGGATGCGCTGGACGGCACCGAGTTGCGCATGTACCTCGCCGACCCGCAGCGCGGATCGATTCACTCGTTCGGCATGGCGCTCGATATCACGATTCTTGATCAAGAAGGCCGCGAGCTGGACATGGGTACGGGGTTTGATGACCTCAGCGAGAAGTCCCACCCGGCGCTGGAATCGAAGCTGCTGGAACGCGGCGAGATCACGCACGAACACATCGCCAACCGCCAGCTGCTGCGCGACGCGATGACGCACGCGGGCTTTGTCGGCATTAACAGCGAATGGTGGCATTTCGATTTCGGGGACCGCGAGGCGGTGCGCCGCACCTTCAGGCGGGTGCTGTAAGGTCTTCCAGACGCGTCAGTCGTCAGCGTCGCTGTGATCGAGTGCGTTCGAACGTGGGCGATGTCCTAGAAAAGGGACGTCCGCGCCGTCCAGCATCTCACGAGTCTTGCGCTCGCGGGAAGAAAGCCAGATGATGGCCAGTCCGCTTGATACAAGCAGGATTGAGCCGAACACCCAATGAAGCCAGGGCAAGCTGTATTTCATCACCCCAACAAGGACGCCCGCCCCAATAAACAGCGTGCCGGCAAGTTCGCCTAATCTCATCATTCGCTCCTGTTTGCCTTAGATTAGCCGCCGCCATGCGGCAATTGAAGCACGATATCCGTGCGGAAGGTTGGGGGGCAGCGCGTCGGGCAAAAACAATCCGATGCGTTTATGTTCTTCACTGATGCATGGCACAAATGGGCTGGTCAGGGCGCAAGCATATGTCTCGATGAAGACGTGCTTTCCAGGCACGACCTCGAAGAGATAGGAGTCCAGCAGATCCCCTGCACTCACCGCCACGTCCAGTTCCTCGCGGATCTCCCGTTCGACGCACTGCCGTGGGCTCTCGCCGATTTCGATCCGTCCGCCGGGAAGCTCCCACTCGTCACGCTCATTCATGAGCAGTACAACTTCTCCCGAATCGGTACAGAAAACTCCTTTGATTGACACAGTGAACATCGTCTACGCGCCAGCCATTTCTGCCAGCCGGGCGATGGTGTTCATGTTGCGAGCGGTCCCCGCCGCAGCGGCCGGGATCTTCAATTTCGATGCGCCGCTGCCGTCAGGATAGGTGACGTAGATTTCGCGCACACCCAATGACAGCTCTTCATTCTGCTTGCCGCGCACGGACTTGATCGCGTCGGGCGGCGGCGCAGCGTCGAGAAAGATCGCAAACGTCAGATTGGGCGCGTCGTTCTTGAATGGATTCGCTGCAAGCACCGCGGCCATTTCAGGCCCGGTACGCACCATCACACCGACCGGCTTGCCCGCATATTCCTCGAGGCTGGACGCGAGCTTCTTTGCGACGGCCTTTTCCGCCAATGCGCTGTCGAAGACGACATTGCCGCTGGCGATATACGTGCGGACGTTCGTGAAGCCGGCCGCCTCGCACATGGCCTTCAGTTCGGTCATTGGCAGTTTGCCTGTTCCGCCGACATTGACGGCGCGAAG
>DASWSX010000080.1:0-4217 GCA_036402435.1 Telluria sp.
GGCAGTCGGGAAATCAGGCGCCGGAATCAGTTCGATCAGTTCATCGATCGAGCAGTCAGGATTGTTCAGTACGTACAGCGCGCCCTTGATCACTTCCGACAGGTTGTGCGGAGGGATGTTGGTCGCCATGCCGACCGCGATGCCCGACGAGCCGTTGATCAGCAGGTTCGGGATGCGGGTTGGCAGGACGGTCGGCTCTTTTTCCTTGCCGTCGTAGTTCGGCTGGAAGTCGACGGTGTCCTTGTCGATATCGGCCAGCACTTCGGCGGCGATCTTGTCGAGGCGGCACTCGGTGTAGCGCATTGCCGCGGCGCTGTCGCCGTCGATCGAGCCGAAGTTACCCTGGCCGTCGACCAGCGTGTAGCGCAGCGAGAAGTCCTGGGCCATACGCACCAGCGTGTCGTAAATCGACGCGTCGCCGTGCGGGTGGTACTTACCCATCGTCTCGCCGACCACGCGTGCGCACTTGACGTACGGGCGGTTGTACACGTTGTTCATCTCGTGCATGGCGAACAGGACGCGGCGGTGCACCGGCTTGAGGCCGTCGCGCACATCCGGCAAGGCGCGGCCTACGATTACGCTCATCGCGTAATCGAGGTAGCTCTTGCGCATCTCTTCTTCGAGGGAAATAGGGATTGTTTCTTTGGCGAATTGATCCATTGGCGGGTCGACTGCTCTCAGGCTTTGTTGATAGGCGAAACTGCACGGAACGACCTGCAGGGGTGCTTCCACGCCGTGGCGTGGCCATCAAACTCCCTGCAGACAAGAGAGGGATTTTAGCATGTGCGCTATGGCCCCAGCACAAATCCTTCCCCAGGGCATTCCCTTGGTCATTTAGACAATGTCCAAGGGGAAAGCTGCCACTGTCGCAACATGTTGCACGAAAACAACGTGGCTGGCAAATGATCGGCGTTTGATTTAACGCGATGCGTGCTATTTGGACGCATGTGGCAAAATGGTCGAGAAGTTAATTGCCTGTTTCGCAATCTAAACGAACAGTTGCGCAGTCCCGCTGCGGAGACCACCCCCGAAAGGAAGACCAGAAAATGAAGAAAATTACGCTCATGCTTGCCGCCTGTGTAGCGATTGCGGGCAGTGCATTCGCGCAGTCCTCGCCTCCGTTCGCACCGATCACCACCGACATCAAGGGCAAGACGCCGCACAGTGCCTATGTGACGGACTCGCGCGGCGTCATCGTGCGCAACCCGTTTGGCCTGTGCTGGCGCACCGGTTACTGGACCCCAGCCGATGCGGTGCCAGGCTGCGACCTGCCGATCTGCGTCGAGCCGGAGAAGCTCGAAAACGGCAAGTGCGTCGCACCGCCGCCGCCAGCACTGCCGCCAGCTGAAACCGCACCGGCGCCAGCGCCTGCGCCGGCACCAGCTCCTGTGGTCACTGCGGAAAAAGTATCGTACTCCGCTGACGCGTTCTTCGACTTTGACAAGGCAGTGCTCAAGCCAGCCGGCAAGGCATCGCTGGACGAGCTGACCTCCAAGCTGCAAGGCATGAACCTGGAAGTCATCATCGCTGTTGGCCATACCGACTCGATCGGCACGGACGCCTACAACGAGAAGCTGGCGATCCGCCGCGCCGAATCGGTCAAGGCCTACCTGCAGGGTAAGGGTATCGATGCGAACCGCATCTACACCGAAGGCAAAGGCGAGAAGCAGCCAGTTGCTGACAACAAGACAGCAGCCGGCCGTGCCAAGAACCGCCGCGTAGAAATCGAAGTTGTTGGCACGCGCACCCCGACCACCAACTAAGCGTTCGCACCTCACTGAGCCCCGCTTCGGCGGGGTTTTTTTTATCCACGCGTCCGTCGCGTGTGCAATTTTCCCGCTATTATTCCCGCTATGAATGCAGATCCACACGAAATCCAGAAGTTCAGCGAACTGGCTCACCGCTGGTGGGACCCGACGTCCGAGTTCCGCCCGCTGCACGAGATCAATCCGCTGCGCCTTGAATGGATCAACGCGCGCGTGCCGCTGGCTGGCAAAAAGGTCATCGACATCGGCTGCGGCGGCGGCATCCTGGCCGAATCGATGGCACGCAAGGGCGCCGACGTCACCGGCATCGACCTGTCGGAAAAAGCGCTGAAGGTCGCCGACCTGCACAGCCTCGAATCGGAAGTGAGCGTGCGCTACAAGCACATCGCGGCCGAGGACATGGCGATAGCGGAAGCCGGCCAGTACGACGTGGTGACCTGCATGGAGATGCTCGAGCACGTGCCGGATCCGGCCTCGATCGTGCGCGCCGCGGCGACGCTGGTCAAACCGGGCGGGCATGTGTTTTTCTCTACGCTGAACCGCAATGCGAAGTCGTATCTGTTTGCCGTGATCGGCGCCGAGTACCTGCTGCGCATGCTCCCGAAGGGCACCCACGATTACGCCAAGTTCCTCACGCCTGCCGAACTGTCGCAGTTCGTGCGCGAGGCGGGGCTGCAGGTCGACGGCTTCAAGGGCCTGAGCTACAACCCGCTTACCAAGATCTACGCGCTGAACCAGGACACCGACGTTAACTACATGGTTGCCTGCAGCCGTCCGCTGTAAAAATCCCACTGCTTTTATTTTATGACCCGCACCATTCCCCTGCAGGCACCGCGTGCCATCCTGTTCGACCTCGATGGCACGCTGGCCGATACAGCGCCAGACCTGGCCGCTGCGGTCAACCACCTGCGCGTGGTGCGCGGGCTGGAACCAACGCCTTATTCGGTACTGCGCCCGACTGCTTCGGCAGGCGCGCGCGGCATGATCGGCGCCGCGTTCGGGCTCACGCCTGCCGACGACGGCTACGAGGCCCTGCGACTCGAATGGTTCGACCGGTACCAGTCCGCGATGGCGGTCCACAGCACGCTGTTCGACGGCGTGCCTGAACTGATCGAAGGTATCGGCGAGGCTGGCATGGCCTGGGGCGTTGTCACCAACAAGCCGGCGCGCTTTACCGATCCGCTGATTCCGCAGATCGGGCTTGAGCACGCGGGCTGTATCGTCTCGGGCGACACCACGCCGCACCCGAAGCCGCACCCTGCCCCGCTGCTCGAAGGCGCGCGCCGTCTCGGCGTCGAACCGGAGCAGTGCTGGTACGTGGGCGACGACCTGCGCGATATCGAAGCAGGTCGCGCAGCCGGCATGATCACGGTTGCCTGCGCCTGGGGCTACTGCGGTTCGATCGAGCCGCAAACCTGGGGAGCCGACTACCTCGTCGACACGCCGCTGGACCTGCTGCGTGCGGTCAAGGCAATCGCCGCGGGCCAGCTGAACGCCCTTGTCGCTTAAAGCGGCTTCTATTACACATCCTTACGATTGATACAGCCGCGCGTCTATCCATAACCAGCCGCGGCCCTTAATCTACTCCTGCACGACAAACAAACGTCACAGGAGCAGACCATGGAATCAATCAAGACCGCGACACGCATTCACCCACTGATGGCAGCGGCGGCTTTGTCCGTCATCACCGTCAGCATCGCCGGCACCGCGGCCATCACCGGCCTGCTGCCAACCTCGAAGGCCAACGTGCCAGTGGCCGCAGCCGCGCCGCTCATGCAGGCCGCGCCGATGCAGGTCCCGGCAAGCGCGATGCCGGTTGCGTACTACGCCGCCCCGATTGCCGCCGCGCCTGCACCGCTTCAGGCTGCCGTCCAACCTGCCGCGCCAGTGCGCCTCGCCGCGTATGAACCCGAGCCTGCGCCGAAGCCGAAGCCAAAACCGAAGCCACGTCCACGGCCGCAGCCGAAGGAAGTGCACCATCACCACGTTGCGCGGAACGACGCGCCGAGCTACCAGGCGCCTGCCGTGCAGCCGGCGCCAAGGCAGCCTAACTATGTCGGCATCGGCGCTGGCGCTGTGATCGGCGGCTTGCTGGGTAACCAGGTCGGGGGCGGCAACGGCAAGAAGCTCGCCACCCTCGCCGGCATCATCGGCGGCGGCATGATTGGCAACGAAATCCAGAATCGCACTAGCAACAAGTAATCGTTCGCTTGACGAACTTTGTAAGCTTCTGTAGCAAACCGGCGCTTCGGCCCGGAGTTTGCTACAATAGGGACTGTTGGGGGCGACCTGGTTTCGACGTGGGTTGCGAAGCAGCGCAGGGCATACCGAGGACTGGTTACCTCGTAAATACATCCAGAAAATTAATAACTGCAAACGATAACTCGTACGCACTCGCAGCTTAATTGCTGCTAGCTCTAGAACACCTCGTCCCTGGGGTGGGCCGTCAAA
>DASWSX010000081.1:0-15019 GCA_036402435.1 Telluria sp.
ATGGGCCACTGCCACATGGTCGACGGCCAGGCCTCGATCGATTCCGAGCGCCGCATAGTCATCGGCGGCACCGAGGCGCTGCCGGCCGGGATCTTCGACCCGGCCATCGCCTACGCCGCGCTCGGCCACCTGCACCTCGCCCAGCGCGTCGGACAGAAGGAACATGTGCGTTACTGCGGGAGCCCGCTGCCATTGTCGTTCGCCGAAACCGGTTACAAACACCAGGTGGTGCGCGTCGACCTCGCCGGCGGCAAGGCGGTCGACGTGACGCCGCTGATGGTGCCGCGCTCGGTGGAGCTGTTGCGCGTGCCTGCGCAGCCCGCGCCGCTGGAAGAAGCGCTGGCCGCACTCGAAGCACTCGACCTGGCCGACCTGCCGCACGAGCTCCAGCCCTACCTTGAAGTGCGGGTGCTGCTCGATGCGCCGGAACCCGGCCTGCGCGGCCGCATCGAAGCGGCGCTGGCGGGCAAGCCGGTGCGGCTGGCGAAAATCGAGCCGACCCGCAAGCGCGATCCATCGGCCAGCGACGCCGTTGCGCTCTCGCTGGAACAGCTGGCCGAGCTTCAGCCGGACGACATCTTCCGCCGCCTGTACCTGCAGCAGTACGGCGAGGAGGCGCACGCGGATCACCTGAGCGCGTTCGCCGAGCTGATGCTCGCGCTGCCCGACGAGGCAGGCAAGCGATGAGGATATTGAAGATCAGCGGCCGCAACCTGGCCTCGCTGGCCGGCGAGTTCTGCGTCGATTTCGAACAGGAGCCGCTCAAGACGGCCGGCCTGTTTGCGATCAGCGGTCCGACCGGCGCCGGAAAAAGCACGCTGCTCGATGCGATGTGCCTGGCCTTGTACGACGCCACGCCGCGCCTGTTGAAGCGCAAAAGCGCCAGCCTGCTGCCGGACGTCGGCGACGACACCGTGTCGGTGCACGACCCGCGCACGCTGTTGCGGCGTGGCGCGACAGACGCCTGGGCGGAGGTGGACTTCGTCGGCAACGACGCGCTGCGCTACCGCGCGCGCTGGAGCGTCAAGCGCTCGCGCAACAAGGTATCGGGGCCGCTGCAGAAGTCCTCGATGTCGCTTCACCAGCTGCCTGAACTCGCGGCGCTGGGCAAGACGAATACCGAAGTCCTGGCGGAGATTTCGCAGCGGGTCGGCCTGTCGTTCGAACAGTTCACCCGCGCTGTCCTGCTGGCCCAGAATGAATTCTCGGCCTTCCTGAAGACCGAGGAAAACGAGCGCGGCGAACTGCTCGAGACCTTGACCGGCAGCGCGATCTACAGCGCCATCTCACGGCGCGCGTTTGAACGCTTCAAGGCCGAACAGACGGCATCGCAGCGGCTGGCGATGCAGCTCGCGGGACAAACGCCGCTTGCGCCCGATGCGCGCACCGAACTCGATACGCAGGCAGCGATGGCAGAAACAGTCCTGCTCCAGGTCGACGAAAAAAAGGCGCTGCTGGAACAGCGCCTGCGCTGGCAGCAGGAATCCGACAAGCTCGATGAACAGGCCGCCAGCGCCGAGGCAGCGATCGCCGCCAGCCGGGCCGCCGTCGGCGCAGCAGGCGAGCGCAGGCGCCACCTCGCGACCATCGATGCTGTCCAGCCGGCGCGCGCGCTGGTCGGTGAGCGCACCCGCCTGGCCGCGGAACGCGCGAACGTGGAGTCCTCGATAGCGGCCTGCAACGACGCTTTGGCGGCGGCGGCAGCGGCGCAGGAACAGGCAGCGAAGGCCGCTACCGAGGCGGGCGGTCGCGTCCATGCCGCGGAACAGGCTCAACGCGTAGCAGCACCCTTGCTCGATGCGGCGAAGGCTTTGGACGCGACCATCGCCGCACTCACGCCGTCCCACGCCGGCGCTGCGCAGGCGCTTGCGGCGGCCACGCGCGACGCGGATGCGGCCAGGGCAGCAGCCTCCGAGGCCGCAGCAAAGCTCGACACCGACCGTAGCGCGCACAAAGAGCTCGCGTCCTGGCTGGATGCGCACCGTACACTTGAAGCGCTGGCAAGCCAATGGCCACGGTGGGACAAACTGTTTGCGCAGGCGGCGCAGGAAGCCGCGCGCGAGCGTGCCCTCGCCTCCGAACTGGCGCTGGCCCAGGCCGCGGCTGACGCGGCGCGCGTTGAAGAACAAGGCGCTGCCGCTGCACTTGCCGAAGCCGGAACCCGGTTGCAGGCGCTGGAAACCGCGCGCCAGCAATCGATCCAGGCACTTACCGCCTTTGATACCCGCGCGCTGCACACGGCGCGCCAGTCGCTCGAGCAGCGCCGCGACAGCCTGGCAACAGCCGAAAAAGCCTGGAGCGAGCTCGATGCGGGCCGCACCAGGCTGCAGCATGCCGTGGCGCGGGCCGGGGAGCTCGCCCAGGCAACCACCGCCGCCGAAGCGCAGCTGGCACAAGCCGTTGCAGCGGCAGGCGCCATCGACGCGGCGCGGGCGCAGTCCGAGCGTTCCCACGACGCCGCCCAGCTGGCGTGCGCCGGCAGTGTGGAGGAACTGCGTGCCACGCTCGAAGACGACGCACCCTGCCCTGTTTGCGGCAGCGCCGACCATCCGTACCAGCACCAGGACGCCAGCCTGCGCGCCATGCTCGCAAGCCTGCACGCCGAAGTGATACGCTGCCGCGCCGTCGCGTCTGAAAACGTCGCCGCGCAAAGCGCGCAGCGCGCCGTGATTGCGGCCAACGCCAGGCAAATGGCTGTCCTTCGCCGCGAGCAGGAAGCACTCGAGGCGGGGCTGGCAACAGCGCAAGCCACGTGGTCGGCCAATCCGCTCGCAGCCGAAGCAGGACAGGCTGAATGGTTTGCCGCACAGATGGAGCTGACCCGGGCACGCTCGCGTGAACTCGATGCGCAGGAGCAGGCCCAACGCTCGGCAGCCGGGGCGCGCGACAAGGCGCAGGCCGCGTGTGACCTTGGAACGGCGGAACGCGACAGGCTGCAAGCAGCGGCTGCCAGCGCGCACACGAAGGCCGCGCAGGCCAGTGCCAGCCTTGCTTCACTGGCGGAACGCCGCGCCAATGCTGCCGCCAGCCTGGCCGGTTTCCTCGACGACCTCGATGCAGCCTTCGGCGCTTCCCAGTGGCGCGCCGCATGGGCGGGTGATCCGGATGGATTCCGCGCGCAGCGGGCAGACGCCGCCGCCCAGTGGAACACACACTCTGCACGCCACGCCACGCTATCGGCGACGCTGGCGACGCAGCAGGTCGCGCATGCAGCATTGCAGAAGCGCGAGGAACATGCGGTCACGCTTGCCGCCGCTGCAAAGGCGGCGTTCGAGCGGCTCGACCTCGAGTTGGCCGCAAGGCAGCACGACCGAAAGGCACTGTGGGATGGCCGCGCGGTGCGCGACGTCGAGACGGAACTGATGGCGGCAATCGACACAGCCCGGAACCAGCTCGCGGCCCACCAGGTGGCGCGCGAGCACGCGGCGCATGCCGAAACCCGCGCGCGCGAATCGCTCGCCCATAACAAGGAACGCCTGGCGGCGATCGAAGGCGAGACTGCCGCGGCGGCCGCAAGGCTGGACGCATGGCTGGCCGGCTTCAGCGGACAGCATCCGGGCCTGGACGCAGTCGACGGCGCCACGCTGGACCGTTTACTGGTCCTCGAACCGGCGTGGATTGCGCAGGAACGCGCCGCGCTGGCGGCGCTCGACACCGCAGCGGCCAACGCCGCGACAGTGCTTGCGGAGCGCCATTCGCGCCGCGAGCTGCACCTGCAAAGCGCGCCGGCCGGTGCACCGCAGCCCGCGGCCGCGCTCACCGAAGCGCTCGAAGCACTCCAGGCCGAACGCAAGCTGGCCCACGACGCCGCCACCGCGCTGCGCCTGCAGGTCGCACAGGACAATGTCCGGCGCGAGAACGCCGAATCGGTGATGGCGGAGATCGAAGCGCAGCAGCTGGTGGAGCGGCGCTGGGGCCAGATGAACGAGCTGATCGGCTCGGCCGACGGCAAGAAATTCCGCAACTACGCCCAGCAGTTCACGCTCGACGTGCTGCTCGGTTACGCCAACAGCCACCTGGCGCACCTGGCGCGCCGCTACCGGCTCGAACGGGTTCTTGCCGCCAGCGGCCCTTCGCTTGGCCTGCTGGTGCGCGACCAGGACATGGGCGGCGAAATCCGCTCGGTCAATTCGCTGTCCGGCGGGGAGTCGTTCCTGGTCTCGCTGGCTCTCGCGCTGGGCCTGGCGTCGCTGTCATCCAACCGCGTGCGCGTCGAATCGCTCTTCATCGACGAGGGCTTCGGCAGCCTCGACAGCGACACGCTCCGCGTCGCGATGGACGCGCTCGACGGCCTGCATTCCACCGGCCGCAAGGTCGGCGTCATCTCGCACGTGCAGGAAATGACCGAGCGCATTTCGACGAAGATCCTGGTGCAGCCGTCCGGCGGCGGCACCAGCAGCGTGACCGTGCAGTAAGCCGGTCTAGCGCTTGCAGGGCGGCGGCGCCACCCGCACCAGCTCCCAGCCGAGCTCCCGGCGAATCTGGGAAGGGTCCGGAGGCGGCCGGCGGCGCAAAATTTCGGCGCGCAGCCACTCCCTGACGCTTTCCTTGGTGGGTTGCTTGTGCTTTTCCATGCCTGCCTGCTCCTGAAACGGCCAGTTGGGGCCTGATCCGTTAACGCGGTGGCGTTCGTTCAGTTGACTGCTCCCGCGGTGATAAAATGCGCGCTTTCCCGTATCTGTCCCGAGCCCAACCATGTCCAAGCCTGCCCGCGTGCTGACCTTCAAGTGCGACAAGTGCACGAAGCCGGTAAAAGTTTTCCTACAAAAAGTATCAGCCTGCTCACACATCCAGCCGTACCAGGGCGTGTGCGCATGCGGCGAACTCAAGCGCCACGCCACCGGCAATCCGGACGCGGTCGCTTCCTACCTGCAGTCGAGCGACGGCAACTGGTCGCACCACCACTGATCGCCCCCAATGCACACGACACCCGCCACGCGTATCCACTGGACTGAGGCCGGCCAGGAACATTCGGCCCTGTGGCGCTCGGAAAGCGGCATGCCCGCACCGAAAAAAGTCGTCATCGCCGACGACAAAACGCCCGCCGACCTGGCCTACCGGCTCGCCTGCGAAGGCACCGCGCTGCTGTGGCGCGGCGACTTCCAGAATGCGCGCCAGCTGCTGCAGGCCCTCGCCCGCCGCGCCGACCACAAAGGCGGCAAGGCCAGGCGCGTCAAGGAGCCGAAGGCCGCGCCGAGCCTGGCCGAAGCCTTCCACCTGCACCGCCAGGCGCAGTCGCAGCGCGCACGCACGCTGGCGATGCTCCTGATTCCGTTCGACGCCGACTACGCCATTCCGCTGCGCCGCGCGCCGGACGTGAAGCTGGCCTGTAACGAGGCGTATGGCCGCGGCGAAGAGCCGTTCGTGGCGTCGCTGCGCGAACTGCTCGGCGTGATCGGCGCGCACGAGTGGCGCAAGAACGGGGTCGAGATCCCGGCGCTGGACGAGCGCATCCACCCGCACTACGGCGTGTTCTCGCCGATCCGCGGCGAATACGTGCAGCTGGTTGCGCAAGCCCCGCTGCCGGCGGGTGCGAAGCGCGCCTTCGATATCGGCGCCGGTACCGGCGTGCTGGCCGCCGTGCTGGCAAAGCGCGGCTTGCAGGTGATTGCCACCGACATGGACCAGCGCGCGCTCAGCTGCGCCCGCGAGAACATCCTGCGCCTCGACCTGCAGTCGCAGGTGCAGGTGGTGCAGGCCGACCTGTTCCCGGAAGGCCGCGCGCCGCTGGCAGTGTGTAATCCGCCATGGCTGCCGGGGCGTCCGAGTTCGTCGATCGAATACGCGATCTACGATCCGGAAAGCCGCATGCTGCGCGGCTTCCTCGACGGCCTCGCCGCGCACCTCGAACCAGGCGGCGAAGGCTGGCTGATCCTGTCGGACCTGGCCGAGCACCTCGGCCTGCGCCCGCGCGAACAGCTCATGGGCTGGATCGAAACGGCGGGCCTCAAGGTAATCGACCGCCTCGACGTGCGCCCGACCCACCCGCGCGCCAGCGACGCCACCGACCCGCTGCACGCGGCGCGCGCGGCCGAGGTAACGTCGTTATGGCGCCTCGCTGCCCGCTGAAAACACGATAAGAAGATTGTCCATTGCTTCATCCCCCAATAGTCTGTACAATTCGCAGTGCGGGGTGGAGCAGTCTGGCAGCTCGTCGGGCTCATAACCCGAAGGTCACAGGTTCAAATCCTGTCCCCGCAACCAATACCACTACAAAGCCCGACTCCCGCAGCCGGGCTTTTGTTTTTTATAGTCGACATGAGAGACAAGAAAGATAACGCGACGTTCGACCTGCCGGGTTTAGAGGCAGCAGTCCCACTGGCAGCGTCCGCGATTGAAGTAAAGCGCGCGAGCATGCCGCGCCAACGCAAGTCCTCCCTCAAGCAAGAACAGCTCGAACTGCTCGACGACACCGACGCCAGCGGCCTGCCCGTATGGCGCCGCGACGAGAACCTGGACCTGACCGGGCTTCCCGTCTGGGCTTCGGCCTGACCGTTTTACCTGCTGTATCCCTCGGCCCGGTCGCCTGATAAACTGGGCCTGTCCCCTATTTGCCGGCCCCGCCAACATGAATCCAAACGCCTTTGCCACCCTGCCCCTGACGCCGACCTTCCTGGCCAACCTCGACACGCTCGGCTACCACGAGATGACCGCGATCCAGGCGCAAAGCCTGCCGCCGGTGCTCGAGGGGCGCGACCTGATCGCGCAGGCCAAGACCGGCAGCGGCAAGACCGCGGCCTTCGGCATCGGCATCCTGCACAAGCTCAATCCCGCCTGGTTCGCCGTGCAGGGACTGGTGCTGTGTCCGACCCGCGAACTGGCCGACCAGGTGGCCAATGAGCTGCGCCGCCTCGCGCGCGGCGAAGGCAACATCAAGGTGCTGACCCTGACCGGCGGCGCGCCGATGCGCCCGCAGATCGCGTCGCTCGAACACGGCGCGCATATCGTCGTCGGCACCCCGGGCCGCATCCGCGACCATCTGGGGCGCGGCACGATCAACCTGTCGCACGTGCAGACGCTGGTGCTGGATGAAGCGGACCGCATGACCGACATGGGCTTCTACGACGAGATCGCCGGCATCGTCAGCGCCTGCCCGCAGCGGCGCCAGACCTTGCTGTTCTCGGCCACCTACCCGGACGACATTCGCCGCGCAACCGAACTGTTCCTGATTAACCCGGTCGAGATCAAGGTCGAGGCGCAGCACACCGGCGACGCGATCGAGCAGCGCTTCTATGAAGTCGGTTTCGACGAGCGCGACCACGCGGTGGGCCGCCTGCTGAAGCACTTCCAGCCTGCGTCCACCCTCGCCTTCTGCAACACCAAGGTGCATTGCCAGGAGCTGGCCGACGAACTGCGCTCGCAAGGCTTCTCGGCGCTTGCGCTGTACGGGGACCTTGAACAGCGCGAGCGCGACGAGATCCTGGTGCTGTTCTCGAACCGCAGCTGCTCGGTGCTGGTGGCAACCGACGTCGCCGCGCGCGGCCTCGATATCGCCAACCTCGGCGCCGTGATCAACGTCGACGTGTCGAAGGACACTGAAGTGCACATCCACCGCGTGGGCCGCACCGGCCGCGCCGGCGAGTCGGGCCTGGCGCTGTCGCTGTGCGCGCCGAACGAAAAGAAGTGGGTGCGCCTGATCGAGGAATACCAGGGCGCGCCGGTGCAATGGCACGACCTGAAGGAACTCGAGGACGAAGGCCGTGAAGCGATGCCGGCGCCGATGGTCACGCTGGTCATCCACGGCGGCAAAAAGGACAAGCTGCGTCCGGGCGACGTACTGGGCGCCCTGACCGGCGACGCCGGCCTGACCAAGGAGCAGGTCGGCAAAATCAACGTCACCGAGTTCCAGACCTACGTCGCGCTCGACCGTCACGTGGCTGAACTGGCGTTCAAGCGCCTCAATGCAGGCAACAAGCTGGGGCCTGATTTCGGCAGCTTCAAGGGTCGCAGCTTCAAGATGCGCTTTATCGCGGCTTGAGCACCTCGTACGGCGCCCTGCGCGCCGCGCTGACCTTACCCTGATCCTGGTCCGGCTCGCGCGCGTCGCCGCTGTCGAGCTTGACCACCCGGGTCGGATACGCGAAATCGATGCCGGCCTCGCCGAACTGCTCGAACAGCTTCAGGAAGATCGACTGCTGGGTATCCATGAACATCAGGTACTCGGCGCTCTTGATGTGATACACCACGTCGAAGTCCAGTGACGATTCGCCAAAGCGTGAAAAATGCGCGCGGTCGAACGTGGCATTCGGTTCCGCCTCGATGATCGCCTTCACCATCCCCGGAATGGCCTGCAGCTGCTCGCGCGTCGTGTCGTAGGTGACGCCGACCGAGAACGCCGCGCGGCGCGACACCATGCGCTGCTGGTTGTGGATGCGGCTTTTCAGCAGCTCCGCGTTGGAGAAGACGATCTGCTCGCCGGTCAGGCTGCGCAGGCGCGTGGTCTTCACGCCGATGTACTCCACTGTCCCCTGCGCGTCGCCAACGATAATCGTATCGCCGACCACGAACGGCTTGTCGAGCACGATCGACAGCGAGGCAAACAGGTCGCCCAGCACGTTCTGCACCGCCAGCGCCACCGCGATACCGCCCACGCCGAGGCTGGCCACCAGCGTCGTGATGTTGACGCCAAGGTTATCGAGCACCATCAGCGCAATCACGATCCAAAGCACCATGCGCGCCATGAAGAACAGCGTGCCGACCGAGGATACGCCCGCGTGGTTACCGGCCAGTCCATGCTTGTCTTGCGAGTGCTCGCGCCAGGCACGGATGCCGGCGTCGCCCCACAGCGCCGCCTGCGCCAGCAACAGCACCACCGCCACGCGCGACAGGATCAGCTCCACGCGGCCGGGCAGCGCGAGCGACAGGCTGCCGGCGTACAGCCCGGCCAGCACGATGAATGAGAAATAGGTCGAGCCGAGGACTTCGAGCAGGATGTCGTCGACCTTGGTTTCGGTCCGGCTGGCCAGTTTGACGAGCCGGCATTTGACAACATACCGCAGCGCGTAGAGCCCGATAATTACCGCCGTGGCAATGCCTGCCGCCACCATCCATGCCGGGAAAGTATTGCCATAAAAGACATCATTCATGCTTGCTCCTTTGCTTCAGCGCCCCGATGACAGGGCACCGCTGATCAATCCGCTAGTTTGAGCGAACTTTCTGTCGCTTTCTGTCCCACAGCGCACGGTCGAGTGCGTTAGGCTGATGCATCCGGCAGACAAATCTGGCATTATTGCCACACATAAACATTCGCCTCGGGTAAATAGCTAGATGAGCAAAATTGCCGATAATTCAGCAAGCCACGGCGACGTGCCGCATGACGCGCTCACGGCGGCGTTCCTGCGCGGGGCCGGCATTCCTGCCGACACCCTCCCGTCCGGGCTCACGCCAGACCAGATGGAACTGATCGGCAAGATCCTGGCAGCCTCGCTGCAGGGCGCGATCGACCAGCTCGCGCTGCGCTCGCTGGTCAAGCAGGAAGCCAGGGCGGACGTGACAATGGTTGTGGTCCGCAACAACAATCCGCTCAAGTTTTTCCCCGACAGCCCGACCGTCATCACCCAGATGCTGCGCAAGAAAATGCCGGGCTTTATGGAGCCGCTCGAGTCGATCGACGACGCCTGCCACGCCTTGCGCGGGCACCAGCTTGGCGTGGTTGCAGGCTGCCGCGCCACGACCGACAGCGTGATGCAGCGCCTTGCCCCGTCAAAATTCGAAGCCGCCCAGGCGCCCTCGGGCGTGCTCGATTCGCTGGTGCCGTCGCGGCGCCCGGCTGCGCTCTGGCATGAATATGTGCGCCAGTACGGCACCCTGGCAGGCGAGGTGGAGGACCAGTTCAAGGGCGCCTTCGGCCCGGCTTTCCTCGACGCGTACGAGCAGGAAGTGCACCGCTACGACAAGGACGCCGGCCATGTCTGAACGGGCGCCCGTGGCGCTGTCGTGGGCGAGCGTCTGCGCGCTTGGCATGCGCGAGACCAACCAGGACGCGGTCGGCGACGCCCGCAAGGCAGGCCTCGCGTGCTTCGTGGTGGCTGACGGCACCGGCGGCCATGCCGGCGGCGAAGTCGCATCGCGCATCGCCGTCGAATCGGTGATCGGAAGCTTCGTCGGCCAGCCCGAGTTTGGCGCCGCCCCGCTCTTTGCATGCGTCGAACACGCCAGCGCCAGCGTCGCCAGCGGCAAGGAACAGTGCGCCGAGCGCCAGGACATGAGCACCACGCTCGCCGTCCTGCTGGTCGACGAAACTGCAGCGCGCGCGGTCTGGGCCCACCTTGGCGACACCCGCGTCTACCTGTTCCGCGAAGGCCGCCTGCTTTGCGTCAGCAAGGACCACAGCCTCACGCAGCAGTTGATCGAAGCGGGCTACGCCAGCACCGGGCAACTGCGCACCCACCCGCAGCGCAACATCTTGTACGCCGCGCTTGGCGCCGGCAGCGAAACGCCTGCCGCGGTCAGCGACGAAACATTGATCCAGCCCGGCGACGCCTTCCTGCTTTGCACCGACGGGTTGTGGGAGTGGGTGATCGAGGACGACATGGAACGCACCCTGCGCACGGCGCCGGGTCCGGACGAATGGCTGGCCGCGCTGTGCGCGATCGCCCAGACCCACGCCGACGCTTCGCGCAAGGTGCGCGACAACTACTCGGCCTACGCAGTGATGCTGAAAGCTGCGCCATGACGACGGCGACCGACCGCATCGCCGGTTCCGAGAACTGCCTGCCGGTGGGTACGCGGCTGGCCGACTTCGAGATTACCGGCGTGCTCGGCGAAGGCGGCTTCGGCATCGTCTACATGGCGTTCGACCATTCCCTGCAGCGCAGCGTCGCGATCAAGGAATACATGCCAGGCCCGCTGGCCTCGCGCGCCCACGACGACGCCGTCATCGTGCGCGCCGAACGGCACCAGGAGACCTTCGACCTCGGGCTGAAAAGCTTCATCAACGAGGCGCGCTTCCTGGCCCAGTTCGACCACCCGTCGCTGGTCAAGGTGTACCGCTTCTGGGAGCAGAACCGCACGGCCTACACGGCGATGCAGTATTACGAAGGCCGCACCATCAAGGACATCGTCGCCAACAGCCCCGAGCTGGTGACCGAAGCCTGGTGCCTGCGCGTTCTCCGGCAGATCCTGGAAGCGCTCGAGATGCTGCACACGATGCAGCTGCTGCACCGCGACGTCTCGCCCGATAACATCATCGTGCAGGACAACGGCGACGCGGTGCTGCTCGATTTCGGCTCGGCGCGCCAGATCATCGGCGACATGACGCGCGGCCTGACCGTGATCCTCAAGCCTGGCTACGCGCCGATCGAGCAGTACGCGGGCGACGCGTCGCTGCCTCAGGGACCGTTCACGGACATCTACGCGCTGGCCGCGGTGATGTACTTCGCCATCGTCAAGGTAGCGCCCCCGACCTCGATCGCGCGCATGATCAAGGATCCGATGACGCCACTGGCCAGCCAGGGCATCGCAGGCTTCAGCGAAGGCTTCCTGTGCGCCCTCGACAGCGCGCTCGCCGTGCCGGCGCAGGAGCGCCCGCAGACGATCGACGCCTTCCGCGCCCTGCTCGGCATCCACGAACACGCCGCGCCGCGCCTGCGGCCTGCAGGAGGCTCGCAGCGCATCGCCACCGTCGACCAGGTGCCGCTGCTGGCTCCCCACGCGCCGGCCGCTGCACTGGCTGTGAAAATGGTCACCGCGCCGCACCCGGGCTTCCCGCGCTGGGCGATCGCACTGCTGGCGGCAGGCGTGGTCGTGCCGCTCGCGCTGATGTTCGCTTTGTCGGGCGGCGACGATCCCGTCATCGTTGCGCGGCCTGCCCCGCAAGCGGCGCCGGTTGTTCCGGCAGCCGCGCCAGTGGCCATCGAGCCCGCGGGGCCCGACCTCGAAGCCCAGGCCTGGGACAAGCTGAAAGACGCATCGGACACCAGCGCCGCCGACATCGCCGCCTTCCTGCGCCAGTACCCGGAGGGCCGCTACGTGGCCCCGGCACGTAAGCGCCTGGCCGAACTGGATAACGCACCAGCGGTCAAGCGGGCCGCGGCCCCTGTAGCTGCGGCCAAGCCGGCCGCCCCGAAGATCGAGACCGCCAGCTACAGGCTAAGCATCAAGCCATGGGGTACGGTGACCGTCGACGGCAAGGAGCGCGGCGTCAGCCCGCCCCTTAAAAAGCTCACGCTCACGACCGGCGTCCACATGGTCAAGATAGCCAATCCAGGCTTCCCGGACCGCATCACGCGCGTCGTCGTCAGGAAGGGCGTGTCGGGCACGATTGCACACGATTTCACGGCGAAGTCGAAATAATTTAGAATCGCTGGATGAACAATTTACTCCGACTTATTTATGCAGGCTGCATCGCTGCCTCGCTCGCCGGCTGCGCCGGCACCATGACAGCACCGGCGGCATCGTCATCGCGCCCCGCCCCTCCTGCCGCCGACCAGGTGGCGCTCAAGGAAGGCATCGACCTGTATAACAAGGGCGACTTCAATGGCGCCATCAAGCGCCTCGGCGCACCCGAGATCACGGCCGGAAGCAAAGCGCGCCAGCTCGAAGCGCTCAAGTACCAGGCCTTCAGCTACTGCGTCACGGCGCGCAAGACCTTGTGCGGCAAGCAGTTTGAAAAAGCCCTCAAGCTCGATCCGTCGTTCGACCTCGCACCCGGCGAACACGGGCATCCGCTGTGGGGCCCGGTCTTTACACGCCTGAAGAATCCGAAGTAAGCCTTACACCATCGCCTTTGCGGCAAACCGCGGCGCCTTGCGGTGCAAGGTCGCCTGTTCGTACGCGTACGCCATCCTGATCAGCGCGGCCTCGGTCCAGGCCCCTGCCACGAACGAGAGCCCGACCGGCAGGCCGCGCACGTAGCCGGCGGGGACCGTGACGTGCGGGTAGCCAGCCACCGCGGCCGGCGACGAGAAGCTGCCGCCGTAATGGTCGCCGTTGATGTAGTCGGTCAGCCACGCCGGGCCGCCGGTGGGCGCCACCAGCGCGTCGAGCTTGTGCTCGGCGATCACCTTGTCGATCCCCTCCTCGCGCGAATAGCGCAGGCTGTTGGCCAGGGCGTCGCGGTACTCCTTGCTGTCCAGGCCCGCCTTGGCGTTCGACGCGACCAGGTGTTCCTGTTCGAAGTACGGCATCTCCTTGTCGCGGCGCTGGATGTTAAATGCGATGACGTCGGCCATGGTCTTCACCGGCGCATGCGGCGCGTATTCGCTCAGGTAGGCGGCCAGGCCCGGCTTGAATTCGTACAGCAGCACCTGCATCTCGCTGTCGTCGTACTTGTTCGTGTTCGGCACCGTGACGTCGACCAGCGTGGCGCCCTGCGCCTTCAGCACCGCCAGCGATTTTTCGATCAGCGCATCGACTTCCTTGTTCCGGCCGAAGAAATTGCGGGCTACGCCAAGGCGCATTCCCTTCAGCCCGTCCCTGGCCAGCGCGGCCTGGTAGTCGACCGGCTTGCCCGCGCCGCCCTTCGTCACCGCGTCGCGTTCATCGACACCGGCCATGGCCGCCAGCAGCAGCGCGGCGTCGGTTACGGTGCGCGTCATCGGGCCGGCGGTGTCCTGGGAATGCGCGATCGGAATGATGCCGCTGCGGCTTACCAGGCCAAGCGTCGGTTTGATGCCCACCAGCCCGCAGGCCGACGATGGCGACACGATCGAGCCGTCGGTCTCGGTGCCCACGGCCAGCGTGGCCAGGCTCGCCGCCATCGCGGCGCCTGAGCCGGAGCTCGAGCCGCTGGTATTACGGTCAAGCGCGTACGGGTTCTTCGTCTGCCCGCCGCGCGCGCTCCAGCCGCTGGTCGAATGCGACGAACGCATGTTGGCCCACTCGCTCAGGTTCGTTTTGCCGATGATGACCGCGCCGGCCGCGCGCAGCTGCGCCGCCACGTGCGAATCGCGCACGGCGCGCACGCCGTCCAGCGCCAGCGAGCCGGCCGTGGTGCTCATCCTGTCGCCGGTGGCGATGTTGTCCTTCAGGAGAACGGGAATGCCATGCAGCGGGCCGCGCACCTTGCCGGCCTTGCGCTCGCGGTCGAGGGAAGCGGCGATACCAAGTGCGTCGGGATTGAGTTCGATGACCGAATTGATGCGCGGGCCGGCCTTGTCGATGGCGGCGATGCGCTTGAGGTATTGCGATACCAGCGAGTGCGACGTCAGCTTACCCGCGCGCATGGCCGCCTGTTGTTCGACGGCTCCCGCTTCCAGCAGATCACTTGATGGAGCAGCCGATGCCGTCCCGCTGAATGCCACGCCCGCCACTGCCCCTAGCCGTACGAAATCCCTGCGATCCATGCTGTCCCCGGTTGATGTGTTGAGAATATTGCTGAGGATAGCATGAGGGAGGCACGAAAAAAAAGCACGGCAGGCAGTGCCTGGCGTGCTTTCTTCAGGAGCGGGGCCGCAATTAGTTGCGGACGACGCGCTTGTATTCGTTGGTGCGGGTGTCGATCTCGATCACGTCGTCCTGGCTGACGAACAGCGGTACCTGGACGGTGTGGCGATGGGCTTCGATCGCGTTCTCGATCTTGGCTTCCTTCAGGACGTTGCCCGACGTGTTGCCCTTGACCGCTGGCTCCGAGTAAACCACCTGGCGCGCGATGGTGGTTGGCAGTTCAACCGAGATGGCCTTGCCGTCGTAGAAGACCGCTTCGCATTCCATGCCGTCCTTCAGGTAATGCAGTGCATCGCCCAGGTTCTCTTCTTCGATTTCATACTGCTCGTAGTCCGCGTCCATGAAGACGTACAGCGGGTCAGCGAAGTACGAATAGGTGACCGGCTTCTTGTCGAGCACAACGACGTCGAACTTGTCGTCGCCGCGGAACACGTTTTCCAGCGGGCTGTTGGTCAGAAGGTTCTTCATCTTCCACTTGTAGGTGAAGCCGGTGCGGCTCGAACCGTTGACGTCGGAGCGCAGGACGATGAATGGCTTTGCGTCAACCATGATGATGTTGCCGACGCGGATTTCTTTTGCTGGTTTCATAGGAATGTACTAAAAAGGTGGTTGCACTAAAATCATCTGTCGCCTC
>DASWSX010000082.1:0-3089 GCA_036402435.1 Telluria sp.
GTCGCGTTGATCAGTTCCTCAACCAGCGACTCCAGCTTGGCGCGGGTCATCTTCAGGTTCAGGTGGACCGGCGCGCCGTTCGCCATGGCGATGTACGGCTCGTTGATTTCGGTCTGCTGCGACGACGACAGCTCGATCTTCGCGCGCTCGGCCGAAGCCTTGATGCGCTGCAGTGCGATCGGGTCCTTCTTCAGGTCCAGGCCGTTGATCTTCTTGAACTCGTCGATGATGTAGTCGATGATGCGCTGGTCGAAGTCTTCGCCGCCGAGGAAGGTGTCGCCGTTGGTCGACAGCACTTCGAACTGCTTCTCGCCTTCAACGTCGGCGATCTCGATGATCGACACGTCGAAGGTACCGCCGCCGAGGTCATACACGGCGATCTTGCGGTCGCCCTTGTCGGTCTTGTCGAGGCCAAATGCCAGCGCGGCCGCGGTCGGCTCGTTGATGATGCGCTTGACGTCCAGGCCCGCGATGCGGCCGGCGTCCTTGGTTGCCTGGCGCTGCGAGTCGTTGAAGTACGCAGGCACGGTGATGACCGCTTCGGTCACTTCTTCGCCGAGGTAGTCTTCAGCGGTCTTCTTCATCTTGCGCAGGACTTCAGCCGAAATCTGCGGCGGCGCCAGTTTCTTGTCGCGCACGCTGATCCATGCGTCGCCATTGTCCGCCTTGATGATCGAGTAAGGCATCAGGCCGATGTCCTTCTGCACTTCCTTCTCGTCGAACTTGCGGCCGATCAGGCGCTTGACCGCGAACAGCGTGTTCTTCGGGTTGGTGACTGCCTGGCGCTTGGCCGGCGCGCCAACGAGAATCTCGCCGTCATCCTGATAAGCAATGATCGACGGCGTGGTACGCGCGCCTTCAGCGTTCTCGATTACCTTTGGCTGACCATTTTCCATGATCGCGACGCAGGAGTTAGTGGTTCCCAGGTCGATACCGATAATTCTGCCCATGATGTTGTCCTTTTAATTACTGTGTTTTCAGATGATTCGGATATTTGGAAAAACGTCGCGCTTTCAAGTGCTTACAACGCCGGCCGCCGTATTTATTTTGCTTGTGCCGCGGTAACGATAGCCGGACGCAGCAGGCGGTCGGCAATCATGTAACCTTTTTGCAACACGTTGACGACGGTGTTGGCTTCCTGGTCGGCAGGCACCACAGCCACGGCCTGGTGCTTCATCGGGTCGAGCTTGTCGCCCACGTTCGGCACCACTTCCAGCAGGCGGTTGCGCTCGAATGCCGCGGTCAGCTGCTTGAGGGTCATCTCGACGCCTTCCTTCAGCGACTCGACGGTCGGATTCTCGACCTTCAGGGCCATTTCCAGGCTGTCGCGCACCGGCACCATCGCTTCGGCGAAGCCTTCGATCGCAAACTTGTGCGCCTTGCTGACGTCTTCCTGGGCGCGGCGGCGGATATTTTCCGCTTCGGCCTTGGCGCGCATGAAGGCGTCGTGGGTCTCAGCCAGCTTGGCTTCGGTCTCACTGAGCTGCTGTTCCAGGCCGGTCAGGCCTTCCTCGATCGGTGCGCCTTCGGTCGTTGCCGAAACCTGGATGGTTTCGTCGCCAGGCGTTGCGGACACATCCTTGTTTTCTTGGTCTTGCATCGAAAAAGCTCCTACTATCAATGACTTGGATGAATGTTTGGCGTGTGTTCGTCGTTACACTTCCCCGCAGATGGGGCTTTAGCCTACAAATTCAAGGGGTATTAACAGCACTCTCTCGCGATGAGTGCTAAAAGCAAGTTGTAACTACAGTTACAAGTCTTACGGATTTGAGCATTCTTGTGCAGACGGAACGAATTACCATGGAAAAACCAAAGGAGTTCGTCATGAAGCTGTCACTGCTCGCCGCTAGCGTTTTCGCCTACACCGTCCTTACCGTGGCCTGGCTTTGCTATGCCGGGCTTGCTTTCCCGTAACACGGGAATATGCATGGCAGCCTGCTATTTTAACAGGCTGTAATTGTAGGTTGTCAATTGTGCAGCGGTCGGCGCGCGTCTCAGGCGGCGCCCATACCCACCGCATTGGTCCGCCCGGTCTCGGCGTCAAGCTGGCGCGCATCGCGCTGGGACTGGGTCAGCATCGTCGGCCAGCCGATGATGTGCTGTTCGGTGATCTCGGCCAGCGCCGTGATCCACGTCGGCGATTCGTTCAGGCACGGGATGTAGTGGAATTCCTTGCCGCCCGCTGCTTCAAACTCATGCTTGGCTTCCAGCGAGATCTCTTCCAGCGTTTCCAGGCAGTCGCTGGTAAAGCCGGGACAGATGACGTCGACGCGCGCCACGCCGTCGCGCGCAAGCTGCTGCAAGGTCGGGGCGGTGTAGGGCTGCAGCCACTCGGCCTTGCCGAAGCGTGACTGGAACGTTACCAGGTACTCGCTTGGCGCCAGGCGCAGGCGTTCGGCCAGCAGGCGCGCCGTCTTGTGGCATTCGCAGTGATACGGGTCGCCCAGCAGCAAGGTGCGCTTGGGAACGCCGTGGAAGCTCATCACCAGCTTGTCGCCCCGGCCGTGCGCTTCCCAATAAGACTGGATGCTCTCTTCCAGCGCGGTAATGTAGGCCTCGTTGTCATGGTAGTTGCGCACCATGCGTAGCTCGGGCACGTTGCGCACGCCGGCGTAATGCGAAAACACGGCGTCGTAGATCGAACCGGTGGTGGTGCCGGAATACTGCGGATAGGCCGGCAGTACGGCGATGCGGTCGACGTTCTTCGCCTTGAGCTGGTCTAGCACTTCGGGCAGCGACGGCGAGCCGTAGCGCATCGCCATCACGACCTCGACGTCGCCATGGCCGCGCTCTTCCAGCATGCCGTGCAACAGCGTGGCCTGCTTCTGGGTGTGCACCTTCAGCGGCGAACCTTCGCGGGTCCAGATCATCGCGTATTTTTTCGCCGACTTCCCGGAGCGGAACGGCAGGATGATCATGTTGAGGATGAACCACCACACCAGGCGCGGAATCTCGACCACCCGCGGGTCCGACAGGAACTCCTTCAGGTAGCGCCGCACCGCCTTGCGCGTCGGGGCGTCAGGCGTGCCAAGGTTGACCAGTACGACGGCGCTGCTGGCCACGGTACCGTGGATATAAGGTGGTTCTTT
>DASWSX010000083.1:0-3274 GCA_036402435.1 Telluria sp.
ATGGGCGCGCTGGCGATCCGCCGCTCGGGCATCTACTTCTCGATGATCACGCTGGCGCTGGCGCAGATGGTGTCGTACGCGGCCCTGCGCGCCCCGTTCACCGGCGGCGAGGATGGCCTGCAGGGCGTACCGCGCGGCAAACTGTTTGGCGTGCTGGACCTGACCAACGACATCACGATGTACTACTTCGTGCTGGCGATCGCGATCGGCGGGTTTGCGCTGATCATGCGTACGGTGCATTCGCCGTTTGGGCAGGTGCTTAAAGCCATCAAGGAAAACGAGCCGCGCGCCATTTCCCTCGGTTACGACGTCGAGCGATACAAGCTGATGGCGTTCGTGCTGTCGGCTGCGCTGGCAGGCCTCGCAGGAGCCACCAAAACGGTCGTGCTGGGCTTTGAAACGCTGACTGACGTCCACTGGACCATGTCGGGCATGGTGATCCTGATGACGCTGGTAGGAGGCATGGGAACGCTGGCTGGTCCGATCATCGGCGCGTTCATCATCATCACGCTGGAGAACAAGCTGGGCGATGTCGGGACATTCCTGGCGCGCACCACCAACATCGAGTGGTTCGGTACGCTTGGCGAGTCCGTAGGCATGGTGACCGGCCTGATCTTCATCGCCTGCGTGTTGCTGTTCCGGCGCGGGATCGTTGGCGAGATTGGTGCGGCGCTGGCAGCGGCAGGGCGCAAGCGCCCGGCCCAGCAGTAAGAGAAGGGCGGCTTAGCCGCCCTTTTTTGTGTCAGAGTGCTGCGGCGTAGATGGCGTAGGCATCGGCCCTCGTCAGCTCCCGCGGGTTGTTCCCCAACAGCCGTGTCTGCAGCATTGCATCGTCCGCCAGCCTGTCCAGGTCGGCTTCCGCAATACCCACCTGCCGTAACGCAGTTTCAATTCCCGTCATTTTCGCGACTTGCTGCATCGCAGCAATCAGCGCCTCGGCACGCGCTTCATCGCTACCGGTTGCATCGGGCGCGACCACCGATGCCAGCTCCGCGTAGTGGCTGGTTGCCTCCGGCATGTTGAACCGCAACACATGCGGTAGGACCAGCGAGTTCGATAGTCCGTGCGGCACATGGAAGATGCCGCCGATCGGGTAGGCGAGAGCGTGCACGGCCGCGACCGGTGCGTTCGAAAAAGCCTGGCCGGCAAAGCACGCGCCAAGCAGCATCGCCTGCCTTGCCTGCAAGTTGCCGCCCTTTTCACAGGCGGTCATTAAGTTGCCTGAGAGTAAGCCAAGTGCCTGGCGGGCCAGGCTGTCGGACATGGGGTTCTTTTTATGGCGGCTGGTGAAGGCCTCGATCGCATGCACCATTGCGTCAATACCCGTCGCCGCAGTCACCAGAGGCGGCAGGCCCAGGGTCAGTTCCGCATCGAGGATCGCCAGGTCGGCGTATAGCTGTGGCGCTACCACGCCCATCTTGCTAGTCTCGCCAGTGGTAACGATGGCGATGTTGGTAACCTCGGATCCGGTGCCCGCGGTGGTCGGTACCTGTACCAGCGGCAGCCGTTCACCCTTCACGTTCCCGATGCCGTAGATCTGTGAGATCGGCTGGTCGCTTCCGGCCAACACCGCGATCAGTTTCGCGACGTCCATCGAGCTCCCGCCGCCCAGCCCGACGATGATGTGTATGTCATGGGTTCGCGCGAATTCCACCGCGCGCAATACCACTGCCTCGGGCGGATCCGCGACTACATCCGAGAACACCTGCACCGCCATCCCATGTTGCTCCAGGCTTTTGCGTGGCGCCTCGACCAGCCCGGTTCCCAGGAAACCGGGGTCGGTAACGATGAGTGCGCGGCGTGCATTCGGGAAGCGTTCAACGATGTGCTTGCCCAATACCCGCGTGCTGCCGGGCTCGGAGATGATGTGAGGCACGGTGCTGAAAGAGAATGGCTTGAACTCGGTCATGGTGTATGGCTCCGGTGCGATGAGCATCCAGCTTACACCAGCCCGTCGGTCTTCCGTACAATGTTGCCTTTTGGCGTGCCGGAGTTGTGATGATCGATGTGGTAATGCTGGGAAGCGCAGCCTTCCTCGCCGGGCTGGTGGATGCGGTGGTGGGTGGGGGAGGCCTGATCCAGCTACCCGTGATGTTCTCGGTCTTTTCGCGGGAGGTGCCGGCAACCCTTCTCGGCACCAGTAAGCTTGCTGGCATCTTCGGTACCGGCGCGGCAGCCGTGAATTACGCGCGGCGTGTCCGGGTCGCGTGGAGCGCGGCCGCGCCAGCTGCCCTTGCCGCCTTCGCCCTGTCGTTCGCCGGCGCGTACACGGTGACCAAGGTGCCAGCCGACTTTGTGCGCACCCTGCTTCCGATTCTCCTTGTCGCGGTCGCCGTGTACACATTCAGGAAGAAGGACTTCGGCAGTATTCACGCACCTATCCACAGCGGCAACTCGGAACGGCTCGTTGCCGTTTTGATGGGTGCAGGCATCGGGTTCTACGATGGCTTCTTTGGGCCGGGCACCGGTAGCTTCCTGCTTTTCCTGTTCGTGCGTTTCTTCGGCTTCGATTTCCTTAGCGCGTCGGCCGCTGCGAAGGTTGTGAACGTCGCCTGTAATTTCTCGGCATTGATGTGGTTCGGCTACAGTGGCCACCTGTTATGGCAGCTGGGTTTGATGATGGCCGCATGCCAGGTTGCCGGATCGCTGGTCGGAACCAAGCTTGCGATCAAACACGGCAGCGCATTTGTCCGGAAACTGTTCCTCGTGGTCGTGTGTTTGCTGATCCTCAAAACCGGCTACGACGCTTTTATCAAGTAGTGATCCATCTCCATTGTTTCACGTGGAACATAACGTCAGGCCCCTAACTCGACTGTTCCACGTGAAACAATTATCCCCGAATCCGTTGTAATCCTCCCCGGCCCGAGTCTTCAAAGCAAAAAGACTCTATAATCTGGCCTCACTTCTCGCATTGCGCATCCATCATGCTATTTCCAACTGAATTCGACGTCATCGTCGTCGGCGGCGGCCATGCCGGCACCGAGGCCGCCCTTGCTTCAGCCCGCATGGGCCAGAAGACTTTGCTGCTTACACATAACATCGAGACCCTCGGTGCGATGTCTTGCAACCCGTCCATTGGGGGCATTGGCAAGGGTCACCTGGTCAAGGAGGTCGATGCAATGGGTGGAGCGATGGCAATTGCCACCGACGAAGCCGGCATCCAGTTCCGCATCCTGAACTCGTCCAAAGGGCCTGCTGTACGCGCTACGCGGGCCCAGGCCGACCGTATCCTGTACAAGCAGGCGATCCGTTCGCGCCTGGAAAACCAGCCGAA
>DASWSX010000084.1:0-18122 GCA_036402435.1 Telluria sp.
ATGTTGGCGTCCATGCCGAACACCGGGCCCGAGGTCCACAAGGCGATCGCGCTTTGCTTGCCGTAGTTGTAGCCCATGACGCCGTGGCCGCCGTCGAGCGTGCCCTTGGAGACCGCATCGAGCAGGCCGAAGGCCGGCACCACCGCGCCGGCTGCCAGTACCTCGATCTTCAGCTCGCCCCCGGTCATGTCGTTGACCTTCTTTGCGAAGTCGAGCGCATACTCGTGGAAGATGTCCTTGCTTGGCCAGGTGCTCTGGAAGCGCAACTGCTTCGGGGTCTGGGCGGTGGCGATCATCGGCGCTGCGAGCGCGGTGCCGGCGGCGGCGCCAATGAATTTCCTGCGGTTCGAAACAGCTTCCTGGGGCTTGGTGTCGCTCTTCTTCATCGTGTGTCTCCTGTGTTTTAATTTTGTACATGGATCTGGCCGATAAATCTCTACGCGTGCGATTCTGGGGGGAACCTCCTGTTTGTCATATGCATGGCAATCGCCTCGTAAGAATGTGCCCGGATTCTTACAGATTGCTTACGGCTGGCTTTCGTCAGGACAGGATCTGGATATCAAGCCCCCGTTCGGCCAGCCAGACCAGCGCCACCAGCGCAATCAGCGCCGACCCGCCGCTAAAAATGGCTTTCCGGTAGGTAACTGTGTTGCGGGCAAGGAAGGCCAGCGGAAGGAAGGCGCAGACGATGGCGATCTGGCCAAGCTCGACGCCGACGTTAAACCCGACCAGCGACAGCATCAGCGACGCCCGCGGCAGGCCAAGGTCGATCAGCACGCCGGCAAAGCCGAAGCCGTGCAGCAGTCCGAACGCGAACGCGGCCAGTGCGCGCCGGCGCTGGAACATCGGCCACAGGTTATTCAGCGCCGCCAGCACCACCGAGGCGGCAATCGCCGACTCCACCAGCCGCGAAGGCAGCGACAGCATGCCCAGCGTCGCCAGGGTCAGCGTGATCGAGTGGGCGAGCGTGAAGGCGGTCACGATCTTGATGACGTCGACGGCGGCCTCCCGGAAGGTGGCCGCGCCGCGCCATGCGCGGTCGCGGTACACCAGCACCGCCGGCAGCAGCAGCGACAGCAGGAACAGGATGTGGTCGAAGCCGATCCAGATATGCCATATGCCGTGCTTTACATAGTCGAGGAACTGGCGCCATTTGGATGCGTCGCCCGCTTGCAGCTGCTGGCTGGCCGCGTCGGGCGTGAAGATGGCAGTGGCGGTGTCCTTGCCATTGTCGAGCCGCAGCAGGCCTTTGTGCTGCGGGTCGATGTCGAACAGCAGGCGATAGTCGACACCCACGGCGCCGATGGTGCTGCCGCAATCGGCCTGCAGGCGCAGCACGGCGTAGGCGCCGTCGGTATGGTCGTCCAGCAGGTGCTGCGTAACCTGCAGCGGGCAGCTGGTTTCGCCGTTGGACAGCTTCAGCCGCGACAACGCGTAAGCGGCGATGGCGTCGTGGCGCGCGCGCACTTCATCCCATGTCAGTTCGCCGTTGCCGTCGGTGTCGAGGCCGATGGCCATGTCGAGGTCGCGCAGCGCGATGTCCCACTGGCCGTCGATCCTGGTGCCTTTGGTCGACAACGCAAGATAGCTGTCGCTGGGCTTGTGCGCCAGCGCGGGGCTGGTGCAGAGCAGGGCGGCCGCGCACACGCACGCCGCGAGCAGGCGCGCCATCATGCTTTTGCCTTCAGCCGGCCGAGTGCGGGCGCGATGGTGCGGTCTTCGATGCCGCTTTGTTTGATCCATGCGCGCACCAGCCGCGTGGCTTCGGCGTCGCCGCTGGCGGCGGCTGCGTCGGCCAGGATGCGCAGGTCGGCCGGTTCCTTCTGCACCGCCCAGTTCAGCTTGGCAAGCCGCACCGCAGCGAGCGGATCGCCGCGCAGCGACAGCTCGAAACGGGCCTGCTCGCGCTGGTGCACGCTGTCGCCGCGCAGCGCTGCCGCTTCGAAACGGCTGCGCAGCACGCCGATGTGGCGCGCCGCCTCGGGCGCCGCGGTGGCCTTGAGCGCCAGCGCGTAGCGCAGCAGCAGGGCGTCGGCGCGGGTTTTGTCCGCCAGCAGTCGGACCACTTCGGCGGCGCGGTTGTGGTCAAGCAGGAAGTCGGCGTACGCGGCCAACAGGTAGCTGTCGGCATCGTCATAAGCGAGCGCTTCGCGGAAGTACGCTTCGGCGGCGCGCTCGTCGCCGAGGCGGGTGGCCATTTCGGCCAGCAGCGTGACGCTCCAGATCCGCAGGCCGGGGTCCGCCTCGGGCGCCTGGGCCAGCGCCTGCTGCAGCGCCGTGTAGCCGGCGCGCGCCTTGCCGCTGACGCTGTCGACGCTGGACAGGCAGGTCTGCACCACCAGCGCCGGCGCGCGGGCGTGCAGGCGCATGCAACTGGCGCGGGCTGCTGCAAAGTCGCCGGTTATCGACAGCACCGTGGCGCGCGTCAGCCATGCCTGCGCGTTGCCGCTGTCGCGCGCAACGGCGGCGTCGAGGTCGGCCAGGGCGGCGGGAAACTGGTGGGTGCTCTGGCGCAGCGTGGCGCGCAGCACCAGCACTTCGTCGGGAGGTTGCGGCTGGTTCCACCATGGCGCCAGCGCCGCTTCGGCATAGCCGAGGTAGCGCGGGTCGCCATCGGCGCGCGCCATTTCGATATAGCGCCGGGCAAGGCTGGATGCACGCGCCGGGTCGGACGGGCTCTGGCCAAGTTCGGCGCGCAGGCGCGCCAGTTCGCGCTGGGCCGGATCGGTGCGGGCGGGGAGTCGTTCGACTACCTGGCTGCCGTTCTTGGGAATGTAGGGTGCGGCGAAAGCGCTGGCAGCGAGCGCGTGTATGAGCAGGACGAGCGTTACAAGGCTTGGGACTGTCGGCATGGGATGTGGGAGTGAGAGCTGATAAAAGGAGGGACGGCAGCGCCGTCCCTCCCGGTCATCCATATTACTGTACTGGTTCCGGCTCGGTGTTATCCGGTGTGGTCGCAGTTACCGAATCGATCGAGACCGGCTCGGTGGTATCGAGCATCGACGCGACCTGCGCTTTGACGAAGGCGATAAACGCATCCATCGGCGGAGTCGGCGCTGGCGCCGGTGCAGTCGGCGGCGGCGTCGACCGGTCATCGTCGTTGTCGCTGCCGCAGCCGGCGAGCAGGAAGCTCGCCGCCAGCGCCGCGGCGGCGAACGCGAGGCGCGGACGCCTGGAGGGTTGAAGTGTGCGCATGAGAGTCCCTTCCCTTAGTTATTGCCTGGCAGCGGCGTATTCAGGTAAGGGAAGGCCGGCTTGAACGAAGCGGCCGTCTTGCGCACGCCGTCGGTCAGCGGTGCGCCGCCGGCTGGTGCATCGGACGGCTTGCAGCCTACCTGCAACGTATCGGTAGCGCCGGTCAGCACGCACAGTGCGCCCATGGCTACTCGCAGCGACACGTCGACAATATCGTCGGCAGGCCGGCGGCCGTTCGGGAAGCCGGCGTTATCTCCGCCTGCCACGCCCAGCACGTTCTGGCTCGCGACAGGGGTTGGCGCGATGCTTGTATTGAGGCGCATCATTTCGGACGCGACCACGTTTTTCGGCTGGTTGACGCCGGCAATTCCTTTCAGGAAGACGGTGACCAGGTCGGTACGCGGGAAGTTGGTCGGTGCCGGTGCGGTCGGGAACAGCGTCTGGACCAGGGCCGGCAGCACCGGGTTGGTAACGTAGGTCAGGAACTGGCCGTCGTCCTTCGGCTTGGAGGTGTTGAAGCGGTCCTTGTCATCCATGCCAATGACCACTTCGTTCACCAAAGGCATGCCGATGCGCGAGACCTGGCTCCATGCGCCGCCTTCCTTGACCGCGCTGTTGATGCCTGACGCGGGCGATGGATTCAACAGGCGGCCCTGGCGCATGCTGGCCGTGGCGTAGGCCCCGATGACAGGCTCGCCAGCGGCGACCAGGCAGGCAATCGGAATTTCGAGCGCGATCGAGCTGACGTTCTTGCCTTCCAGGTCGTTCTTGTTGCCGCCGTTTTCAGGGCCGAGCGGGTCGAGGTTGAACAGGTCGAAGATCTTGCCAACGGCGATGAAGAACGGCTCCTTGCGCTGGCCGACAAACACGCGCCCGTTGCCACAGCCCGGAATGGCGATGTCATACATGTGCTGGTTGGCGTAGGTCTCGTAGCCGGCGGCGCCGCCGAAGGTCTTGTCGCCGATGTTGTCGACCGGTTTGTCGAATTCGGTGCTGCCCCCGGTGGTGGCGGCCAGGCGGGTGCGGGTGCCGGCGCGGCGGTCGCCCTTGACCATGTCGATGGTGTAGGTTTCGCGCACGTTCAGCGCGGCCGGGTTGACGCCGCTGATGGTCGACGAGTTAATCAGCGGGATCAGGACCTGCTTGCCGCCGATGGTGAGCGCGGTGCGCTTCGAGGTGTTCTTGAAGCGCACCTGGAACGAGATGTCTTCCTTGGCGTCGCCGTTGTTATCGACGTGGATCTCGTACATCGCGTTTTGGTCGAACTGGTAGAAGTTAGGGCCACCCTGCGGGTCCTGGAACGGGATGAAGTTGGCGATCATGGTCACATAGTCCTGGCGCCCGGTCGCGTAGCTGCGGAACATGTAGAAGTCGGTGCCGTCGACTTTCGGTGCATTGGTCAGGAATGGTGCCTCGCGGTGGCTGGACGCGCTGGCCGGGGACATTGCCGCCGCCAGTGCGGTGCCGGTGACGATGGCGGCAATCCACATATTTTTTCGCTGCTTTGCTTGCATGATCGACTTCTCCTTGATTGTTATTACCCGCCCATGCGGGTTTTTTTTGTGTCGCAATGACTGGGACAGTTATACAAGGCACATCCATTGATTTAATGTGAGCTATCTAACATATGTAAGCAAACACATCACTTGTAACAATTCATTTCTTGCGCTTCATTCTCCTATGAAACAGCGGCGATTTTTGTCCAGCCGAAATTGCTCAGGTCTACCCTATTTAACACTGCAGTGCGTCGCTTCGATTAACAATCTTGTATTCTTTGCAAGTCGCTATATGCAAAACGCCTCCGGAATCCAATCGGGCGGCGTGGCCGTACAAGCTTGCATGGCGGATCGACGCATCCCCCACCCACGGTTTGGAGGCAGGACACACATGAGCTGGACATGCAGAAGGCAAGGCGCTGTGGCGCTCGTAGTCGTGGCGGCCGGCGCGGCCGCTGCCGATGAAACCGCCGAAGTGGCAATCGCCGCAGTGAAGATCGTCGGCCATTACGACAACGCGGTAGGAACGTCGGACGCGGCGAGCGAGGGCACGGTGACGTCCAGCCTGATCCGCAACCGGCCAGCCTTGCGTACCGGCGAGCTGCTCGAATTCGTACCCGGCATGATCGTCACCCAGCACAGCGGGGACGGCAAGGCGAACCAGTACTTTCTGCGCGGCTTCAACCTGGACCACGGCACCGATTTCGCCACGCACGTCGACGGCATGCCGGTCAACATGCGTTCGCACGCGCATGGTCAGGGCTACGCCGACCTGAACTTCCTGATTCCCGAACTGGTCGAGCGGATCGACTACAAGAAGGGCCCATACTTTGCCGGCGAGGGCGACTTCTCGTCGGCCGGGTCGGCCCGCTTGCGGCTGTCCGACCGCCTGCCCGCCGGGGTCGCCAGCCTGACGCTGGGGAGCAACGGCTACCGGCGCGCGCTGCTGGCCGATACGGTCAGGGCCGGCGAGGGCAGCGCCCTGTACGGCATCGACATCACGCGCAACAAAGGGCCGTGGGACACGCCGGAGGACGTACGCAAGTACAACGGCCTGCTGCGCTACCAGCGCGGCGGCGACGGCGACGGCTACACGATCACCGCGATGGCCTACAAAAACCGCTGGAACGCGACAGACCAGATCCCGCTGCGCGCCGTTGCGGACGGCAGGCTGGGACGGTTTTCGGGCATCGACGCCAGCGACGGCGGCCAGGCCTCGCGCTACAGCCTGTCGTATGCGATGCGGCGGCGCGGTGCCGGGCGGCTGCTGGAAGTGGATGCGTACGCCGTCGCTTCCACCCTCGACCTGTTCAGCAACTTCACCTACCTGCTCGATAACCCGGAGCAGGGCGACCAGTTTACCCAGAGCGAGCGGCGCAAGCTGGCCGGCCTGAACGTGTCCCGGAGCTGGGTCGACACCGTGCGCGGACTGGACGTGCGCAACAAGCTCGGCCTGCAGGCCCGCTACGACCGGCTTGCTCCGGTGGGCCTGTACACCAGCACGGCGCGCGTGCGCAGCGGCACCGTGCGCGAAGACAGCGTGGGCCAGGGCAGCGTCGGCCTATACGGCGAGAACCTGGTCAGCTGGACGCCGACGATCCGCACCGTGGCCGGGCTGCGCTACGACGCCTACCGCTTCGATGTTGTCAGCAGCATCGACGGCAATTCCGGCAAGGCGTCGGCGCACATCGTCTCGCCCAAGCTGTCGCTGGTATTCGGGCCATGGAAACGCACAGAATTGTTCGTCAATGCCGGCAAGGGATTCCACAGCAACGACGCGCGCGGCACCACCCAGACCCGGTTGCCGTCGGGCGACCCGGCCGATCCGGTCACGCCGCTGGTTGCCACGCGCGGGATGGAACTGGGCGCGCGCACCGAGATCGTGCCCGGCCTGCAAAGTTCGCTGGCGCTGTGGCGCCTCGATATCGACTCGGAACTGCTGTTCGTCGGCGACGCCGGCGACACCGAACCGAGCCGCGCCAGCCGCCGCCACGGGATCGAGTGGAACAACCACTACATTGCCGCGCCATGGCTGTTGTTCGATCTCGACCTGGCCACCTCGAACGCGCGCTACCGCGACAGCGATCCGGCTGGCGACAGCATTCCCGGCTCGCTGGGCAAGGTGGCGTCGTTCGGCGTCACCGTCACCGACCTGGGACGCTGGTCGGCCGGATTCCAGGCGCGCTATTTTGGCCCACGCCCGCTGATTGAAGATGGCAGCACACGCTCGCGTTCAACCACGCTGGCTTACGCCCGCCTTGGCTACAAGTTCTCGCCGTCGACCCGGCTGTCGCTGGATGTATTCAATCTGTTCGACCGCAAGGCCAGCGATATCGATTACTTGTACCGCTCGCGCCTGCCAGGCGAGCCGCGCGAAGGAATCGAAGACATCCATTTTCACCCGGTCGAGCCGCGCGGCGTACGGCTGACTCTGGCCCACAATTTTTAGGACGCCTGCAGGACGATCCTTTTTTGCCGCTTATGGCAAGCTAGCAAGCTGACAAGCGAGGAGAAAGATGCAGCCGACAATTTCACAAGCCCCCTTCGGCACACTCCCGGACGGGCGCGCCGCCACCCTGTTCACGCTGGCCAACCGCAACGGGATGACCGTCAAGATCACCGATTTCGGCGGCATCATCACGCAAATCCACGTGCCGGACCGGGACGGCGCATTTGCCGACGTCACCCTTGGCTTCGACGAGGTTGGGCCCTACTGGGACCGGTCGCCATACTTCGGCGCACTGATCGGGCGCTACGGCAACCGCATCGCTGCAGGACGCTTCACCCTCGATGGCGAGTCTTACCAGCTGTCGGTCAACAACGGCCCGAACCACCTGCATGGCGGCGTCACCGGCTTCAGCCGGGTGCTGTGGAACGCGTCGATCCTGGAAGGCGACAGCCAGATGGGGCTGACGCTGACCTACCTGAGCGCAGATGGCGAAGAAGGCTATCCGGGCAACCTGACCGCCACCGTCGTCTACCAGCTGACCGACGCCAACGAACTGCTGGTGAAATTCCATGCCGTGACCGACAAGGCCACGCCGGTGAACCTGACCCAGCATGCATATTTCAACCTGGCCGGGCAGGGCGATATCCTCGGCCACGAACTTGAGATCCACGCCGATTCATATACGCCAGTGGACGCCAGCCTGATACCGACCGGGCTGGTGGCGCCGGTGACGGGGACGCCGTTCGATTTCCGCAGCGCGCGGCCGATTGGCCAGCGCATCGGGGACGGCCACGAGCAGCTGCGCTTCGGCGGCGGCTACGACCATAACTTCGCGCTCAACAAGCCGATCGGGAAGTCGTCGACGCTGGCCGCGCGCGTGCGCGACCCGGGCTCGGGGCGGGTGCTGGAATTATGGACCGAAGAGCCGGGCGTGCAGTTCTATAGCGGCAATTTCCTGGATGGGACGCTGGCCGGCAAAGGCGTGAATTACCCGTATCGCGGCGGCTTCTGCCTCGAGCCGCAGCATTTTCCCGATTCGCCGAACCAGCCGGCGTTTCCGTCCACGATCCTGCGGCCCGGCGAGGAATACGCCACCGAGTCGAAGTTCGTGTTTTCGGTCGAGAAGTAGGCGCGCGGCTATTTGTTCTTATTACGCAGCAGCGAAAGGATCACCAGCGCAAATACCGCGCTCAGGACGGCGGTCGCTTCGCGGCCCATTCCCGCCGCCACCCCGACCGCGGCGGTCAGCCAGACGCCCGCCGCCGTGGTCAGGCCGGTAATCTGGCCGTCATGCTGCGACTTCAGGATGGCGCCGGCGCCCAGGAAGCCCACGCCCGCCGTCACGCCCTGGAGCACGCGCGATACGTCCTCGATTTTCATCCCGGCCTGCAGCGGAATCAGCACGAACAGCGCCGAACCAAGGCATACCAGCATGTGCGTGCGCAGCCCGGCCGACGCCCCGACCGATTCGCGTTCGTAGCCAAGCATCGCGCCCAGGGCGATGGCCACCAGCAGGCGGACCACCACACGGGTAATGTCGGACGCATCGCCGAGGTCCGAAAATTCCTGTACCACCGTATTCCAGCTTTCCATCCACCACATCGGAGTCCTCCTGATCCAGCGCCATGCGGCTGGGTTCGCGTTGATTGTAAGGGAGAAGCCGGCTTAGGCCGGGCACGGGGGCGCACAGGGCGTTGTGTCTAAAAAACGACGATTTAGGTGCGGCCGTGTTGTATTTCTGCGACTTTTGTCATACCTTCAATCCTTATGTTCGATACCGTACGGAGCAGGAGTTGGCGATGGGGAATAGTGGCATCACAGCTACGCAACTGCGTTAGCCTGCACCATATCAAGCAACCGTGGATGGTCAACATCCTCTAACACGAAAGAAAAAGATGAAATCAGCTAAAAACATGTTCAAACTGACCGCAATGGCCGCAGCAATCCTGGCGAGCCAGGCAGTGATGGCACAGACCACCACCACCACGACCACCGATATGTCGACCGGCACCACCGCCGTCGAGACCACCACGGTAGCGCAGGACGGCTCGATGGCGCCGATGATCGTCACCGACAGCAACCTCGAACTGTGGAAAAACAGCGCAGCCTACGTCGGTACCGCACTGGGCCGTTCGCGCGCTCACTTCGACGACGCTGACTTCCAGCGCCGCCTGACGACCCCGCTGCAGACGGTCAACTCGTGGGACAGCGACGAAAAAGACACCGGCTACAAGCTGTTCGTCGGTAAGCACATCAACCGCTTCCTGGCAATTGAAGGCGGTTACTTCGACCTGGGCAACTTCGCCTACTCGACCAACACCGCCCAGGGCGGCACTTTGACCGGCGACGTAAGCTACCGCGGCGTCAATGCTGACCTGATCGGCAAACTGCCGCTGTCGCAGCGCTTCATGCTGTTTGCACGTGCAGGTGTGGCGTACGTCAAGGCTGACACCGATTTCATCGGTAACCGCGTTGGCACCGCTGCCCCAGCTGAACACGACGAAGGCAAGTTCAAGCCGCACTTCGGCGTTGGCGCTGAAATGGGCCTGACCCGCAAGCTGTCGCTGCGCCTGGAAGCCGAGCGTTTCCGCGTTCGTGACTTCATGCAAAGCAATGGCAAGGCGGACCTGTACTCGGTTGGCCTGGTCTACAAGCTGGGTAACCCTGTTTCGACCGCTGCCTACGTTGCTCCAGCTCCTGCACCAGCACCAGTGCCAATGGCTGCACCAGCGCCAGCGCCAGAGCCAGCACCAGTTCCTACCTCGGAAAAAGTTTCGTTCGCTGCTGAAGCGCTGTTCGACTTCGACAAAGCTGTCGTCAAGCCAGAAGGCAAGATGGCCCTGGACGAGCTGCTGAACAAGCTGCAAGGCATGAACACCGAAGTGATGGTTACCGTTGGCCACACCGACTCGATCGGCACCGACGCATACAACCAGAAGCTGTCGATGCGCCGCGCTGAAGCTGTCAAGGCTTACATCGTGTCGAAAGGCGTTGAGCAGAGCCGCGTGTACACCGAAGGCAAGGGCGAGACCCAGCCTGTCGCTGACAACGCAACTGCTGAAGGCCGCGCCAAGAACCGTCGCGTGACCGTTGAAGTTGTCGGTACCCGTACCACCAAGTAATTGCAGGCCAACCGGCGCGCCTTGTGCGCGCCGTCCTGGAAAAACCCCCGTAAGCCTTAGCGCGCTCAAGATCGCGCTAAGTGCAAACGGGGGTTTTTTTTGGCTCTGTTCGCGCAAGGTGTGGAACTCGGCAGCAATTCGTACGGTCTACCTTAGAACTCAGATCGAAGGAGTGCACCATGAACGCTGGCGACTTCAAGAGCTTTGTGGCGGAGGTCCGTAGCCTGTCGATTCGGCAGCGGACTAAACTCTTCGAACTACTTAAAGGCGAGTCCCAGTACCAGAAGACCGTCGAGCTGATCGAACAATCAGCTTCGAGCACTCTTTCATGTCCCCGCTGTAGATCATCTCATTACCACCTGCATGGCCATGCCCACGGCCTCCAGCGCTATCGCTGCACTCATTGTGGAAGAACCTATAACGCGCTCACCGGCACACCGATGGCATGGCTACGGTACAAGGACAGGTGGCTCGATTTTGCAGATTGCATGCTCAACTCATACACGGTGAGACGTGCGGCCTCCAGATGTGACATCCATAAAAGCACTAGCTTTCGCTGGCGGCATCGCTTCCTCGCGGTGTCCAAGACGGACCGGCCCCAATGCCTACATGGGATCACGGAAGCAGACGAAATGTACCTGCTGGAGTCGGAAAAAGGCGCGCGTCATCTGGATCGACCTGCGCGCAAACGCGGAGGATCGGCAAAACAGCGGGGCACGTCACATGAGCAGGTTTGTGTTCTCGTGGCGCGCGATCGCACCGGCCAAACACTTGATTTCATCACCGGAAAAGGCCCAGTGAGCAAGGCGCAGCTCAAGCGCTGCCTCATGCCCGTCATCGACAAGGAAGTGCTCCTTGTGAGCGATTCCAACGCGTCATATCGCTACTTCGCCCTGGATAACGGGATCAGCCATCGGGCGATAAACCTTCGTGCAGGTGTGCGGGTAATCGGCGCAATTCATATCCAGAATGTGAACGCTTATCACAGCCGATTCCGCGGATGGCTAGAGCGGTTCCACGGTGTCGCAACTGTCTACCTGCAGAACTACCTGGCATGGCGATGGATAATCGACGCCAAGCGTATTACTCATCCGGAGCCGCTTCTCCGGGCTGCGATTGGCGACTTCCCACACTTCTCGCGAACATAGCCTTTTTTTTCGTTTGGGTCGTTGCGTTTGGGTGTGGCACCGTACAGTGGATCAGCACGGCTCCCGGTCTAATGGGAACCGGGAATGATCCCGTACCGAGATACCAATGGACACCGACAAAAAAATGCAGGCGGGCTTCGTGCAGGTGCGCGGCGCGCGCGAACATAACCTGAAAAACGTCAGCCTCGACATTCCGCGCGATGCACTGGTGGTGTTTACCGGCGTGTCGGGCTCGGGCAAGTCGTCGCTCGCCTTCGGCACCCTGTATGCGGAAGCGCAGCGGCGCTACCTCGAATCGGTGTCGCCTTACGCGCGCCGCCTGTTCCACCAGATGCCGGTGCCCGAGGTCGACCATATCGACGGCCTGCCGCCGGCGGTCGCGCTGCAGCAGCAGCGCGGCTCGCCCACCGCACGTTCGTCGGTCGGCAGCGTCAGCACCTTGTCCAATTCGCTGCGCATGCTGTATTCGCGCGCCGGCGACTATCCGCGCGGGCAGGAGCTGCTGTACGCCGAATCGTTTTCGCCGAATACCCCGGACGGCGCCTGCCCGACCTGCCATGGGCTCGGTCGCGTGTATGAAGTGACCGAGCAGTCGATGGTGCCGGACGATTCGCTGACCATCCGCGAACGCGCCGTCGCCGCCTGGCCGACCGCCTGGCACGGCCAGAACCTGCGCGATATCCTCGTCACGCTCGGCTACGACGTCGACACGCCCTGGCGCGACTTGCCGAAGAAGGCGCGCGACTGGATCCTGTTTACCGATGAACAGCCGACCGTGCCGGTGTACGCCGGCTTCACGCCCGAGGAAACGAAGCGCGCGCTCAAGCGCAAGGAGACCCCGAGCTACCAAGGCACCTTCACCGGCGCGCGCCGCTACGTGCTGCAGACCTTCGCCAATACCGAAAGCGCGTCGATGAAAAAGCGCGCGGCGCGCTACATGGTCAGCGCCGACTGCCCGCTGTGCGAGGGCAAGCGCCTGCGGCCCGAATCGCTGTCAGTCAAGTTCGGCGGGCACGACATCGCCGACATCTCGCGCATGCCGCTCGAGCGCCTGGCCGCGCTGCTGCGCCCGCACGCCGACGGCAGCGCTCACAAGAACGCGAAGACGGCGGCCGAACATCCGGAAAAACTGATCGTCATGCAGCGCATTGCGGCCGACCTGGTCGCGCGCATTGACGTGCTGCTCGACCTGGGCCTGGGCTACCTGTCGCTGGAACGCAGCACGCCGACCCTGTCGCCGGGCGAACTGCAGCGCCTGCGCCTGGCCACGCAGGTGCGCTCCAACCTGTTCGGCGTGGTCTACGTGCTGGACGAGCCTTCGGCCGGCCTGCACCCGGCCGACGCCGAGGCGCTGCTGGCGGCGCTGGCGCAGCTCAAGGCGTCGGGCAATTCGCTGTTCGTCGTTGAACATTCGCTCGACGTGATCCGCCACGCCGACTGGATCGTCGATGTCGGGCCGCACGCGGGCGAGCAGGGCGGGCAGGTGCTGTACAGCGGTCCGCCGAAAGGCCTGCAGGCGATCGAGGATTCGCAGACCCGGCGCTACCTGTTCGTCAAGGACAAGCCGGCGCGGCGCGAACCGCGTGTTCCGAAGGACTGGCTGCGCCTCGAGGGCGTGAGCCGCAACAACCTGCACCAGCTCAGCGCCGAATTCCCGCTCGGCGTGATGACCAGCGTGACCGGGGTGTCGGGCTCGGGCAAATCGAGCCTGGTCAGCCAGGTGCTGGTGGAGCTGGCCGCGGCCGAACTGGGTCACGAGATCGCCGCCGATGCCGAGGAGGGCGGGGAACTCGACGCGCCCGCCGACCTGCCGCTGGAAGGGCGCATCGTGCATGGCATGGCCGGCATCAAGCGCATGGTGCGGGTCGACCAGAAGCCGATCGGGCGCACGCCGCGCTCCAACCTGGCCACCTACACCGGCCTGTTCGATCATGTGCGCAAGCTGTTCGCGGCCACCAAACAGGCGCGCGCGCGGCGCTACGACGCCGGCCGCTTCTCGTTCAACGTCGCCAAGGGCCGCTGCGAACACTGCGCCGGCGAAGGTTTCGTGATGGTCGAACTGCTGTTTTTGCCGAGCGCGTACGCGCCGTGCCCGACCTGTTCGGGCGCGCGCTACAACGCCAAGACGCTGGAAATCACCTACAACGGCAAGAACATCGCCGAGGTGCTGGAACTGACCGTCAACGCCGCCGCCGATTTCTTTGCCGCCGACGCATCGGTCAAACGCTCGCTCGACGTGCTGCGTGAAGTGGGGCTGGGTTACCTGCGCCTCGGGCAGCCGGCCACTGAACTGTCGGGCGGCGAGGCGCAGCGCATCAAGCTGGCGACCGAGCTGCAGCGCGCGGGGCGCGGCAACACGCTCTATATACTCGATGAACCGACCACCGGCCTGCATCCGGCCGACGTCGAAAAGCTGATAACCCAGCTCGATGCGCTGGTCGACGCCGGCAATACGGTGATCCTGGTCGAACACAACATGCGGGTGGTGGCCGCCAGCGACTGGGTCATCGACATCGGTCCGGGCGCGGGGGAAGCCGGCGGCAAGGTCGTGGTCGCGGGACCGCCTGCCAAAGTGGCGGCGCATAAGGCAAGCCGGACCGCCCCGTACCTGGCGAAGTTATTGCCGTAAAGAATGCCCTTCGGCAAGGCCGAGCTGTGCGCCGGTTTCGTTGACATTAAGATACACTGCCGGGATTCTCATCATTGGGTTTCCCATGCCAGGCACCATCGACACCACGCAGTTCCGGCGTATTCTCAGCCGGAATTTTGCCCTTCCGCTGATTGTCGGCGCCCTCAGCGTCGCCGTCTTCGTTGGCATTACCGCCTATCTGGTCCACGTACTGAACCTCGTTGAACACACCCAGCGCGTCATCAGCAACACCAATGAGACTGCCAAGCTGTCGGTGGACATGGAAACCGGCCTGCGCGGCTTCCTTATATCGGGCGACGAAAGCTTCCTGTCCCCGTACGTTATGGCCAAGGCGCGCGTTTCCGACGACCTGGTCATGCTCAAGGAGCTGGTGGCCGAGCGCCCGGCCCAGGTGGACCGGCTGCGCCGGGTCGAGTCGGCCCAGCGCCAGTGGTACGTGTTCGCCGATGAAATGATCGCGCTGCGCCGCGCCAACGGCGATTATGTGACACCGGTGCGCAGCGGGCGCGGCAAGGTGCTCACCGACAGCGTGCGACGCGAATTCGACACGTTTGTCGACGCCGAACGGCGCCTGCGACAGCAGCGCTACGATGACGCCTACACCGTGGTGTACTGGTCGGTCGGGATCTACCTGCTGTTCTCCGCCATCGTGGCGGCGGCACTGGCGATGTTCGGCCGGCGCGCACTGCTGCGGCTATCGGGCACCTACACCGCGGCGCTCGAAGAACAGGTGGCGCACGCGGAAACCATGCAGCGCCAGGCCTGGCTGCGCACCGGCCAGACCGAACTGGCGGTGCAGGCGGCCGGCCAGGAATCGCTGCGCCACCTGGCCCGCTCAGTGCTGTCGTACGTGACGCGCTACCTGGACGGCGCTGTCGCCGCGATGTACGTGCGCGACGACAGCGGGGCGTTGCGCCGCGTGGCCGCTTACGGGTTCGATCGCGACAGCGAGCAGCGCGAACAGGCTTTCAGCAGCCATGAGACCCTGGTCGGCCAGGCCGCCAGCGAAAACCGCACGCTCACGCTGGAAAATGTGCCGGGCGATTACGTGAAGGTGGCGTCGGGGCTTGGTTCCGGCGCGCCGCGCCACCTGCTGGTGGTGCCGTTCGCGAACGAGGGCATGGTCAACGGCGTTATCGAGATCGGCTTCCTGCACAAGGCGCGCAAGCGCGACGCCGAGTTCCTGCAGCTGGCCGGCGAGAGCATCGGCGCGGCCGTCGCCGCCTCCCTGTACCGCCAGCGCCTGCAGGACGCGCTGGCCGAGACCCAGCAGCTCAACGAGGAACTGCAGGTGCAGCAGGAGGAACTGCGCACCGCCAACGAGGAACTCGAAGAGCAATCGCGCGTGCTGGAAGAATCGCAGTCCAACCTCGAGAACCAGCAGGCCGAACTCGAGCAGACCAACGACCAGCTGGCCGAACAGGCCCTGCACCTGGACCAGAAGAATTCTGCGCTGACCCTGGCGCAGGACGAGCTGCGCGCCCGCGCGCAGGAACTGGAACGCGCCAGCCGCTACAAGTCCGAGTTCCTGGCCAATATGTCGCACGAGCTGCGCACGCCGCTTAACAGCTCGCTGATCCTGGCCAAGCTCCTGTCCGACAACACCCAGGGCAACCTGAACGACGAGCAGGTGCGCTTCGCGCGCACCATCTATTCGGCCGGTAACGACCTGCTGCAGCTGATTAACGACATCCTCGACATTTCGAAGGTCGAAGCGGGCAAGCTGGAGCTGGTGCCCGAAGACGTGCCGCTGCGCCGCACGGTCGAATCGCTGGCGATGGTGTTCGAACCGCTGGCGATGCAGAAGAAACTGGCGTTCAGGGTCGACATCGACCAGTCGGTGCCTGGCACGCTGCACACCGACCGCCAGCGCATGGAACAGATCCTCAAGAACCTGCTGTCGAATGCGGTCAAGTTCACCGACAGCGGCGAGGTGTCGATGAAAGTCATCGGCGGCGCCGATGGGACGGTGCGCTTCGTCGTGACCGATTCGGGTATCGGCATTGCGCCCGACCAGCACGAGCGCATCTTCGACGCCTTCCACCAGGCCGACGGCACCACCAGCCGCCGCTTCGGCGGCACCGGCCTTGGACTGTCGATCTCGCGCGACCTTACCATCCTGCTGGGCGGCACGCTGAGCGTGACCAGCACCCCTGGCGTTGGCAGTACGTTCACGCTGTCGCTGCCGCGCAATCTGCTGGCAGCGCCGCCGGTGCCGGCAACGCAGCCGGAACCGGCGCGCGCGCCGGCGTTGGTCCAGGCAGCGCCTGAACCGGAGCCAGTGGCGGCCGAGCCGGTATTCGCCGACGACCGCGACGCGGTGCGCATCGACGGCCAGCGCACCGTGCTGGTGATCGAGGACGATCCCGAATTCGCGCGCATCCTGTACCAGCTTGCGCGCGACATGGAATACCGCTGCGTGGTCGCGCTGACCGCGGAGCAGGGCTTGCGGATGGCGACCGAGCAAGCGCCGGAAGCGATCCTGCTCGACATGCGCCTGCCCGACCGCTCCGGCCTGTCGGTGCTGCAGACGCTGAAGGAACGCGCCGAGACGCGCCACATCCCGGTGCACGTGGTGTCGAGCCAGGACAATGGCGGCGAGGCGCTGCACCTGGGCGCGATCGGCTATGCGCTCAAGCCGACCTCGCGCGAACAGCTCGAACAGGTGTTCCGCAAGCTGGAAGAGAAGTTCACCCAGAAGATCAAGCGCATTTTGCTGGTCGAGGACGACGAGCGCCAGCGCGAGAGCGTGGTCAGCCTGATCGCCGACGACGACGTGCGCATCGATGCGGTCGGCTCGGGCCAGGAAGCGATGGCGCTGCTGCGCACCGAGATCTTCGACTGCATGATCATCGACCTGAAGCTGCCGGACATGCAGGGCAACGAGCTGCTCGAGCAGATGTCGCGCGAAGACATCTGCTCGTTCCCGCCGGTGATCGTCTACACCGGCCGCAACCTGACCCGCGCCGAAGAAGCGGACCTGATGAAGTATTCGCGCTCGATCATCATCAAGGGCGCGCGTTCGCCCGAGCGCCTGCTCGATGAAGTGACCCTGTTCCTGCACCGCGTCGAGTCGCAGCTCTCGAGCGAGCGCCAGAACATGCTGCGCACGGTGCGCGGGCGTGACCGGGTGTTCGAAGGCCGCACCATCCTGCTGGTCGACGACGACGTGCGCAACGTGTTCGCGCTGACCAGCGCCCTGGAAGCGCGCGGCGCGAACGTCGAAATCGGCCGCAACGGCTTCGAGGCGATCGCCAAGCTGGACGAGGTGTCCGGCATCGACCTGGTGCTGATGGACGTGATGATGCCGGGGATGGACGGGCTGGAAGCGACCCGCCGGATCCGCGCCGACGGCCGCTTCGACCGCCTGCCGATCATCGCCGTCACCGCCAAGGCGATGAAAGACGACCAGGAGCAGTGCCTGGCGGCGGGCGCCAATGACTACCTGGCCAAGCCGATCGACCTGACCCGCCTGTACTCGCTGCTGCGGGTGTGGATGCCGAGCGTGGAGCGCGTGTGACCAGGGACACCGACATCGAAATCCGCTTGCTGATGGAAGCGGTCTACCTGAAGTACAACTACGACTTCCGCGACTACACCGGCGCCTCGCAGAAGCGCCGCGTGCTGCATGCGATGCGCGAGATGGAATGCGACAGCATCTCCAACCTGCAATCGCGCGTGATGCACGATCCGGGCGCATTCTCGCAGCTGCTGCAGTACCTGACGATTCCGGTCAGCGAGATGTTCCGCGACCCGCCGTTCTACGCCGCGTTGCGCGAGCAGGTAGTGCCGTTCCTGCAGACCTATCCTTCGCTGAAGGTATGGATCGCCGGCTGCAGCACCGGCGAGGAAGTCTATTCGATGGCGATCCTGCTCAAGGAAGAGGGCCTGCTCGAGCGCGCGATCATCTACGCCACCGACATCAACCCGGTGTCGCTGGACGCGGCGCGGCGCGGCGTGTTTGCCCTGCGCGACATGCGCAAGTTCACCGAGAACTACCAGCAGGCCGGCGGCAAGCGCGCCTTTTCGGACTATTACACGGCCGCCTACGGCGGCGCGCTG
>DASWSX010000085.1:0-4949 GCA_036402435.1 Telluria sp.
GTCAACGCAATCGACGAATCGGCCGCCAACTGGGGCGTGAAGGTGCTGCGCTATGAGATCAAGGACCTGACCCCGCCGCAGGAGATCCTGCACGCGATGCAGGCGCAAATTACGGCGGAGCGCGGCAAGCGCGCGCTGATCGCCGCATCCGAAGGCCGCAAGCAGGAGCAGATCAACATCGCGACCGGCCAGCGCGAAGCGGAAATCGCCAAGTCCGAAGGCGAGAAGCAGGCGTCGATCAACCGCGCCGAAGGCCAGGCCAAGGCGATTGTCGCGCTGGCCGAAGCGAATGCGGACGCGCTGCGCCAGATCGGCGCGGCCATCCGCGAGCCGGGCGGCACCGAGGCGGTGAACCTGAAGGTAGCGGAGCAGTACGTGCACGCCTTCGAGAGCCTGGCCAAGACCAACAACTCGATTATCGTGCCGGCCAACCTGTCCGACATGAGCGGCCTGATTGCAAGCGCGATGCAGATCGCAAAGGCGCAGAAGTAGGAAGGTTTCACGCATGGCAGATATTCCGCATGGCGTGACGGCTCAGGATCGCCGCGATACCAGGCGCGTGCTATACGCGCTCGCATTGATCATGGCCCTTGAAAGCTTTGCAATGGGTTACACCCATGATCAGCCGCACGTGGTCGTCATGCCGCTGCTCGGGGTCCTGTTTAACTTTGCATCCTTTGTCTGGTATCGATGGGACAGCGACGCAATCGGTTACCGGCGCACGCTCCTGCTCAATATCGCCATCATCTTGTTCGGCCCGTTCGGGTTCCTGTATTACTTCGCAAGGAGCCGCGCCACGGGGACGAAGGCACGGTCGCTGCTTCGCTTCCTTGGCTTTTTGTGCCTGCTCGCGGGCGCATCGGTGTTCGGAACGATCGCCGGCCGCCTCATCACATGACCATGCGGAGAACATGTTAATGAAAGTCATCGTCATTACCGGGGCTTCCGGCGTGATCGGCGCCGGCTAGCTGGCGCATGCGCACGGCAGTGGGGTTGCGCTGGTGCTGGCGGTCCGCAACGAGCAGATGCTGGCGGAAGTAGCTGGCCAGTGCATCGCGCTCGGCGCGCAGGCGCTGGTGGTGCCCACCGACGTGACGATGCAGGACCCGTGCTTCGGCCTGGGTCGTCCCTGTCGCCGCCTGCGCGTGGTACGGGCTGCGGCGCTGAGGCTTAAGCCTGGCTAAAGACTGGCGGCGTAAACTGCGGGCATACCTACAGCGGATGGGACCTGCGATGAAAAAGCTATTACGGGACAACAAACGATTCCTGGCCTTCCTGTTGCTGTTCGGGGTGTTCCGCACCGCCGTGGCCGACTGGAATCCGGTGCCTACCGGGTCAATGCGGCCGAACCTGCTGGAAGGCGACGTGGTGTTCGTCAACCGGCTGGCCTACAACCTCAAGGTTCCGCTTACCGACGTTGTACTCGCGCGCCTGGGTGAGCCCGAGCGCGGCGACATCGTCACGTTCTCGTCGCCGAAGGACGCAACGCGTCTGATCAAGCGCGTAATCGCGCTGCCGGGCGACGTGGTGGAGATGCGTAACGAGCGCCTGGTCATTAACGGCGAACTGGCCGGCCTGGCGCTGACGGGCAGGATGCCCGAGCAGGTCGGGGGCTCCGCTACCTATACGAACGCGCTGCGCCTGAGCGAGACGATCAGCGGCAAGCAGCGTCCGATCCTGGTCATGCCGAAGGTTGCGGCGATGCGTAACTTCGGCCCGGTGACGGTTCCCGCGGACCAGTTCATGATGCTGGGCGATAACCGCGACAACAGCGCCGACTCACGCTTTATCGGCTTTGTCCCGCGCGAGCTGCTGATTGGCAGGGCCGAGCGGGTGCTGGTCTCGGCCGACATCAAAGGCAACTGGATGCCGCGCGGGTCGCGCTTCCTGATGGCGCTCGACTGATCACTCGCTGTCGGCGATGTCGGCCTGCATGTCTTCGCGGGCCACGTCGATCCTCCCGTATAACCCGTGCTCTTCGTTGCCCGGGCCCGCGGTGAAGAACAGGGTGTTCAGCGGCTGGTTGTTGACGCCATTGCCGAAGGCGAGTCCCCACAGGCCATCGATATGCAGGGGCTCGCGGTCGGTGCCGCGCAGGCGCCCCGCGAAGCGGCCGTTGGCGATGTCGTAGGCGTTGATCGCGCCATCGCCGAAATTCCCGACCAGCAGGCGGTTGCCGAACTTGCCGAAGCTGGCCGGCGCCAGCGCCAGTCCCCACGGAGCATTCAGGGCGCCACGCGTGACAAGGCGGCGCACGAATTCGCCGGTCGGGCTGAATACCGACACCAGCCCGAGGCCACGGCCACACACCTCATGGCCGCGTTGCGGGTCCTGCTTCGCATAGGTTACGTAGATGTCGCCAGAGATCGCCTGGATGCCGAATGGCGCGAAGCCGTGCGGCAGGTGCGGATCATGGAAGGGGCGGCCCGGCAGGACGACTGGCTGGAAGGCGGCGTCGAACACGTCGACCCGGGCGTTGTGGAAGTCGGTCGCGTACAGCAGCGGGCCGGTGCCGCCGGCGCTGAGGGCCAGGCCCTTGTACGACGAGCGCAGCGGCGTGTTGTCGATAACGCGGATGGCGTTGGTGAAGTCGACGTTCGGCGCCCATCCGGAGATGACGCCGTCTTCGCCCGCAAAGATAAAGCGGCTCGGACCTGACGAACTGCCATTGCTGACGACGAAACCGCCGCCGCCATAAAACACGATGCCGGTCGGCTCGCCGCGCTCAGTGGAACCGGCGGGAGGCGGGATCGTCACCACCAGCGACTGCGGATGGCCGTCGCCGTCGTACAGCGTGGACAGGCCGCTGCCTTCGTCCGAGACCCACACAAAGCCGAACGGGTTGAAGGCGATGCCCCAGGCGTTGACCAGGTTCGGATCGAGGTTCTCGGCGCCGAGGGCTGCGATGTCGGCCACCAGCTTGCGCACTTCATAATAGTTTGGAACGTGCACCAGCGGCAGTTCGGGGCGGATCGGCACTGGCTGGCTGCCGGTCAGGTGGCGGAGGAAGGCATGCATGATGGGTACTCCTGCGAGATGGATTCAGACGAACACATCCGTGATAATCGCCGCGTCAGGGCAGGGCAGCGTTGAGATCGCATAAGGAATAGAAGCAGCGTTAGCGCTAGAAAAGCTGACCCATCGGTAACGTTCCGCAAATCCCGGTAAAATCCTGCCCTTTGATGGCTCTCGCAGGTGCGGTGCCGTACTATTTAGAGGCATTGCATGCAGCGACTGTTGACGGTAATTCTGGCTCTCCTGGGCATGGTGGGCGCCCTGGCGATCGATACCTACCTGCCATCCATCCCCGCGATCGGGCGCGAATTCGCGGTCGGCCCGCTGGCGGTGCAGCAGACGCTCAGCGTGTTCCTGTTCACGTTCGCGTTCATGATGCTGTTCTACGGGACGCTGTCGGACTCGTTCGGGCGGCGCCCCGTGATCCTGGTGGCGCTGACGGTGTACACGCTGTCGTCGCTGGGGGCGGCGTTCGCGCCCACCTTCGGCTGGCTGCTGGTGTGCCGCGCGCTGCAAGGGCTGGCGGCAGGCGCGGGGTCGGTGATCGGGCAAGCGATCGTGCAGGACCGGTTCTCGCATGACCAGTCGCACGCGCAGCGGGTCATGTCGCACATCATGATGGTGTTCGGGCTGGCGCCGGCGATCGCGCCGATCCTGGGCGGCTGGCTGCACGTCACGTTCGGCTGGCGCTCGACCTTCATCTTCCTCGCCATCTTCGGCGCATTGCTGATCGCGCTGGTGTACCGGATGCTGCCGGAAAGCCTGCCAAAAGAACAACGGCATGCCTTCCACGGCGTCGCCATCGCCAAGAACTATCTCAAGGTGCTGAAGAATCCGCAGTTCCTGCTGCTGTCGCTGGCGGTGGGCATGTCCTTTGGCGGACTGTCGCTGTATATCGGATCGGCGGCGAACTTCGTGATGGAGATCCTGCACCTGCCGGAGACGGCGTTCGGCTGGCTGTTCGTGCCGCTGATCAGCGGCATGGTGCTCGGATCGGCGTGGGGCGGCAAGAAGGCCGACAAGATCAGGCCGGCACGGATGGTGTGGCTTGGCTTCGGTGTGATGGCGGTGGCCGCGGTGCTGAATGTGGGCTACAACGCGCTGTTCGTGGCGGACGTCCCGTGGGCGGTGCTGCCGCTGATGATCTACACGTTCGGCCTGGCGGTGGCGATGCCGGCGATCCAGGTCAGCGCGCTGGCACTGTTCCCGGACAACCGCGGGCTGGCGTCATCGATGCTGTCGTTCATCCAGATGATGGCGTTCGCCATGGTGTCGGGGTTGTTGGCGCCGGTGCTGTTCGACAGCGCATTCAAGCTGGCGTGCGGCGTGATGGCAGGGCTGGTCTTGAGCTTCGCATGTTGGCGCCTGAGCCTGCGAATGAGGTTTGGAAATAATCTCGAATAAAAACGGGGTCAGACCACCATATTCCGGAATATTTCTCGAAATGGTGGTCTGACCCCGGTTTTTAGCAAAAGTGGTGTTAGCGGGTGTTCTGCTTCATCGCGCTGGCAACTTCGCGCTTGGCGTCGCGGTCCTTTTCGGTGGCGCGCTTGTCGTGCTGCTTCTTGCCCTTGGCCAGGCCGATCTCGCACTTGACCCGCCCACCCTTGAAGTGCAGGTTCAGCGGCACCAGCGTGTAGCCCGAACGCTCGACCTTGCCGATCAGCTTGTCGATCTCGGTCCGGTGAAGCAATAGCTTGCGCGTGCGGATGGCTTCAGGGTGGCTGAAGGCGGAGGCGGTGTTGAGGGCGCTGACGTGCGCACCAAAGAGGTACAGCTCGTCGCCGCGCACCACCACGTAGGCTTCCTTGATCTGGACCCGCGATTCGCGGATGGCTTTGACTTCCCATCCTTCCAGCACAATGCCGGCCTCGTAGCGGTCTTCGATGAAGTAGTCGTGAAATGCTTTTCTGTTGTCTGCGATGCTCATGAAA
>DASWSX010000086.1:0-9756 GCA_036402435.1 Telluria sp.
TCGCCCTCGGCCAGGATCGAATTGGCCAGGTCGGATTTCTTCTGCTGCAGCAGCTGGATTTTTTCTTCCAGCGTGCCCTTGGCGATCAGCTTGTAGACGAACACCGGCTTGTCCTGCCCGATGCGCCAGGCGCGGTCGGTGGCCTGGTTCTCGGCCGCCGGGTTCCACCACGGATCGTAGTGGATCACGGTGTCGGCCGCGGTCAGGTTCAGGCCGACGCCGCCCGCTTTCAGGCTGATCAGGAAGAGCGGCACAGCGCCTTGCTGGAACGCAGCCACCTGGGCGGCGCGGTCGCGCGTTTCGCCGGTCAGCAGCGCGTACGGGATGCGGCGCGCGTCGAGCTCGGCCTGGATCAGTTCCAGCATGCTGGTGAACTGCGAGAACACCAGGATCTTCCGGCCTTCCTCGAGCAGGTCGTCGACCATCTGCATCAGGTCGATCAGCTTGGCCGAACCGCTGTCTTTCTTGCGGGCCGGCAGCGCCTTGACCAGGCGCGGATCGCAGCAGACCTGGCGCAGCTTGAGCAGTGCCTCCAGGATCACGATCTGGCTGCGCGCGACGCCCTTCTTGTCGATCTCGTCGCGCACTTTCTTGTCCATTGCGAGGCGGACGGTTTCGTACAGGTCGCGCTGGCCGCCGGTGAGTTCGACCTTGCGCACCATCTCGGTTTTCGGCGGCAGTTCCTTGGCGACGTTGTCCTTGGTCCGGCGCAGCAGGAACGGACGGATGCGGCGGTTCAGCAGCGCGCGCCGCAGCGGGTCGTCCTGGCGCTCGATCGGGTGGCGAAACTGGCTGTTGAAAGTCTTCTCGTCGCCCAGCAGGCCCGGCAGCAGGAAGTGGAACTGCGACCACAGCTCGCCGAGGTGGTTTTCCAGCGGCGTGCCGGACAGGCACAGGCGGTGGCGCGCGTTGAGCAGGCCCGCGCTTTGCGCCGCCTTCGAGCGCGTGTTCTTGATGTAGTGCGACTCGTCGAGGATGACCAGGTGGTACTCGTGCTCGCGCAGCTTTTCCTCGTCGCGCGGCAACAGCGCGTAGGTCGTCAGGACCAGGTCGTGCTCTTCGATCTTGTCGAACAGGTCCATCCGCTCTTTGCCCTGCAGCAGCAGCACGCGCAGGCTCGGGGCGAAACGGGCTGACTCTTCCTGCCAGTTGGTCATCAGGCTGGTCGGCGCGATCACCAGCGCCGGCTTGGTCATGCGGCCCGATTCCTTTTCGATCAGGATATGGGCGAGGGTCTGCACGGTTTTGCCCAGGCCCATGTCGTCGGCCAGGATGCCGGCCAGGTTGTATTCGCGCAGGAACTGCATCCATGCAAGGCCGTCTGCCTGGTAATCGCGCAAGGTTGCCTGAAGGCTGGCCGGGGTCGGCACTTTCTGCACCGAGCCGAACTGGCTCAGCTTGCGGCCGGTTTCGCGCAGCTGTTCGCCGCCGGTCCAGCGCAGGTCGGTGCCGCGCGCCAGTTCCTCGAGGCGCGCCGCGTCCAGTGTCGACAGGCGCACTTTCGATTTGATCTTGTCGTTGAAGTACAGCTCGCCGAGGGTGCCGAGGATCGGCTTGAGGCGGCCCCATGGCAGCGCGACGCGCACGCCGTCAGGCAAGGTTGCCAGCATCTGGTCGGCATCGGCATGCACTGCCAGTACCTCGGGGTCGAAGTCGGTCGGCGCGTTGCGGATCAGCTGCACCAGCACCGGCAGCAGCGGCACGCGGTTCTGGTTGACCACGATGCCCAGTTCGAGCTCGAACCAGGCGTTGCCCGCTTCGGCCGGCTCGTCGATGTCGGCGTACCAGTCTTCGACGGCCACAACGTCGTAACGGTATTTCGGCGACTTGACGACCTTCCAGCCATGCGCTGGCAGCGTGTCGAGCCCGTCGGCGGCAAAGCGCAGCCAGTGGGCCTGGCTTTCCAGCTGCAACGCGCCGGCCAGGCCGTTCAACGGCGCGGTGCCCGGCTTGTGGAAGCCAAGATTGTCGAGTTCGGCCAGGGCCTCGGCTTCGGCGGCCGAGTCGCGCGAGATGATCTCGGTGACGTCGCCGATCTGGCGCACCACGCGTTGCGACGGGTCGAACGAGATGCGCTCGCCGTCGTAATCGTAGGACAGCACGGCGAAGTCATGCCAGCGGGTAGTCGTGCCGTCCGGCAGCGCCACGCTGTCGAGCAGCAGCACGGGGCGCGGCTTGACGTCGTCGCGCAGGCGCTGGGTGAGCGGCTGCGGCAAAGGCATCAGCTGCTGCAAGCCGTGCGCCAGCAGCAGCTGGGACACGCGCTTCTTGTCGTTGCCGGTCAGGGCCGGAGCCTGGGCGACCAGCGCCTGCAGTTCGGCCAGCGAGATGTCGACGCCGCCGCGGTTCAGCGCCAGCGGGCCGCAGGACAGGTTGTCGATGTACCACGGCGGGTCAGTCGGCAGCATGTAGTCGATCTGGTCGGCGGCGGTGTGGGTCGCGCCCGACGCAGGCTGGACTTGCCAGCCGAGGCGGGCGGTGCGGCCTTCGTCGCGCCACACCAGGTTGGCTTCGCGCTCGGCGCCGGCCTTCAGTGGGTAGATCAGGCCGTTGGCCATGTCGGCCCACGAATTCGCCCACAGCAGCTTGTCTTGTTCGAGCAACATTTGCAGCAGGATCGCGCCGACCTTGCCTTTCGGCTCGGTCGCGCCGCCGCCGGCCGAGGCCGCGCCACTGCGCATTGCGATAAAGAAACGCACCAGGTCTTCGTCATCGCCTTCGAGGTAGGCGGGCGGCGCCGAGAGCAGCGAAAAGACTTCGCTGACCGGGCTGGCCGCGGCCACGTCGCCGGTCGGGCGCAGGCGCGCCTTGCACAGGCACAGCGCCACGTGGCGGCCGCCGCTGGTGGGGGCGAGCACGTACACGAAGCGGTACTGGGTGATCTTCGGGTCCTTGATTTCGGCCGTCAGCTGCGGCTGCGGGTGGGCGGCCGCCTCGACACGCTGCAGCCAGCTTGCCACCGGCGCAGGCAGGGCGGGCGCAGGGGTGGCGCGGGGGGCCGCCGTCGATACTTCGCGGTGTTCGTCGCGCGTGAATTCCATCGTCTGTACTTGTTCTGAAAAGGCCGTATCAAAAACGACAACAACCGACATTATCTAACATCGGCGGGCTCGTGACTGTTCTCTTTCACACCTATAAATCGCCGGCGCGGACGATTCCTTGCCTTTGATCAATCGATGTTAAATCAATTTGGAAGAACTGTGTTGCCCGATTGACAAGCGTGCACACGCACCCTGGGCTGTCAAGACTGGCGCATTCGGGCCGATTGCGTAATCATTCCGGCTTGACTCACCTAAGATCGACCCCATGCTGCCTTCTATCGAACAACGTCTCGCCCTCGAACTCGCCGCCAAACCGGTGCAGGTTGCCGCCGCCATCGCCCTGCTCGACGAAGGCGCCACTGTCCCCTTCATCGCGCGTTACCGCAAGGAAGCCACGGGCGGCCTCGACGACATCCAGCTGCGCCTGCTCGAAGAGCGCCTGCGCTATTTGCGCGAGCTGGAAGACCGGCGCGCGGCGATTATCTCGTCGATCACGGAACAGAACAAGATGACCCCGGCCCTGATGGAAGCGATCGCCATGGCCGAGGACAAGACCCGCCTCGAGGACCTGTACCTGCCGTACAAGCAGAAGCGCCGCACCAAGGCCCAGATCGCCATCGAAGCGGGCCTGGCGCCACTGGCCGAAGCGCTGCTGGCAGACCCGACCCTGAATCCAGAGACCGAAGCCGGCAAGTTCCTGCGCGAAGCTTTCACGACCGATGACGGCAACAATCCGGGCGTGGCCGACACCAAGGCCGCGCTCGACGGCGCGCGCCAGATCCTGATGGAGCGCTTCGCCGAGGACGCGGCCCTGCTGCAGTCGCTGCGCGAATATGTGCAGGAGCATGGCGTGGTCGAGTCGAAAGTGGTCGAAGGCAAGCAGGACGAGGGCGAAAAGTTCGCCGACTATTTTGACTACTCCGAGAACATTTCCACCGTCCCGTCGCACCGCGCGCTGGCGCTGCTGCGCGGCCGCCGCGAAGGCGTGCTGGACGTGACTTTGCGCCTGGACACTGAGCTTGAGAAGCCGAAGTGGGATGCGCCGCACAACCCGTGCGAAGGCCGCATCGCCGCCGCTGCCGGCATCAAGAACCTGGGCCGTCCGGCCGACAAGTGGCTGGCCGACACCGCGCGCTGGACCTGGCGCGTGAAGAGCTTCATGCATCTCGAAACCGAGCTGATGGGCGCGCTGCGCGAGAAGGCGGAGCTGGACGCCATCCAGGTGTTTGCGCACAACCTCAAAGCGCTGCTGCTGGCCGCACCGGCCGGACCGCGCGCCACCATGGGCCTCGATCCGGGCCTGCGCACGGGTGTGAAGGTCGCGGTGGTCGACGCCACCGGCAAGGTGGTCGATACCGCCGTCATTTATCCGCACCAGCCGCGGAACGACTGGGATGGTTCGCTGCACGTGCTGGGCGCCCTGGCGGCCAAGCACAATGTCTCCTTGATTTCGATCGGCAACGGCACCGCCTCGCGTGAAACCGACAAGCTGGCGCAGGACCTGATCAAGCAACGCGCGGAACTGAAGCTGACCAAGATTGTCGTGTCGGAAGCTGGCGCCTCGGTGTATTCGGCGTCCGAATTTGCCTCGCGTGAATTGCCGGACATGGACGTGTCGCTGCGCGGCGCGGTCTCGATCGCGCGCCGCCTGCAGGACCCGCTGGCGGAACTGGTCAAGATCGATCCGAAGTCGATCGGCGTCGGCCAGTACCAGCACGACGTATCGCAGACCCAGCTGGCGCGCTCGCTGGACGCGGTGGTCGAGGATTGCGTGAACGCAGTCGGCGTGGACGTCAACACGGCGTCGGCGCCGCTGCTGGCGCGCGTATCTGGCCTGTCGGGCAGCGTGGCGCAGGCGATCGTCTCGTACCGCGACATGAAGGGCGCGTTCCCCTCGCGCGCGGCGCTCAAGTCGGTGCCGCGGCTCGGCGACAAGACGTTCGAACAGGCGGCGGGATTCCTGCGCGTGATGAACGGCGAAAACCCGCTCGATGCCTCGGCGGTGCACCCGGAATCGTATCCGGTGGTCGAGAAAATCCTGGCTGACATCAAGAAGGAGATGAAGGCGGTCATCGGCGACGGCTCGCTGCTCAAGACGCTCAACCCGGCGCGTTACGCGGACGAGAAGTTCGGCGTGCCGACGATTAGCGACATCATCAAGGAACTGGAAAAGCCGGGCCGCGACCCGCGCCCCGAGTTCACCACGGCGACGTTCAAAGAGGGCGTCGAAGAGATCAGCGACCTGCGCCCTGACATGATCCTGGAAGGCGTGGTGACCAACGTGGCCGCGTTCGGCGCGTTCGTCGACATCGGCGTGCACCAGGACGGCCTGGTGCATATTTCGGCACTGTCGAATACCTTCGTCAAGGATCCGCACACGGTGGTCAAGGCGGGGCAGGTGGTCAAGGTGAAGGTGCTGGAAGTCGACCCGAAGCGCAAGCGCATTGCGCTGACGATGCGCCTGGCCGACAGCGCGCCGCAGCCCGGTTCGAAGCCGGAACAGCGCGGCGACCGCACCGATGGCAAGCGCCTCGCGCAGCAGCAGAAACAGCAGCCAGCGCCGATGGCAGGCAGCATGGCGGCCGCGTTTGCCAAGCTGAAGGGCTAGTCGCCCGGCCCCGCGCGGCAATTTCTTATAAAATGGCGGCATCCATTCATTTTTTTCACCTGAGGCAGCCATGAGCGACGTACAAACCTGGATTAAAGAAACCGTGACCAGCACCCCTGTGGTGCTGTTCATGAAGGGCACCGCCCAGTTCCCGCAGTGCGGCTTTTCCGGCCGCGCTATCCAGATCCTGAAGGCCTGCGGCGTCGAGAACATCGCCACCGTCAACGTGCTGGAAGATCCGGAAGTGCGCCAAGGCATCAAGGAATACTCGAACTGGCCAACCATTCCACAGCTCTACATCAAGGGCGAATTCATCGGCGGCTCGGACATCATGAACGAGATGTTCGAATCCGGTGAGCTCAAATCCCTGATCGATGGCTGATCGCGGCCGGCGGCTGGTCGTCGCCATCACCGGCGCCACCGGCGCGGTGTATGGCGTACGCCTGTTACAGCAGCTGGCCGCCACGCCCGGCGTCGAGACCCACCTCGTGGTGACCGACGCCGCGGCACTCACCTTGCACCAGGAAACGGGCATGCAGCGGCGCGACGTCGAAGCACTGGCCCACGTGGTGCACAAGAACCGCGACATCGGCGCATCGATCGCCAGCGGTTCGTTCCAGTCCGACGGCATGATCGTCGCCCCCTGTTCGATGAAAACGCTGGCCGCAGTCGCCCACGGGCTATCCGACAATCTCGTGGCGCGCGCTGCCGACGTCGTGCTCAAGGAGCGCCGCCGGCTGGTGCTGATGGTGCGGGAAACGCCGTTGAACCTCGCGCACTTGCGCAACATGACGGCGGTAACGGAAATGGGCGGAATTATCTTTCCGCCGTTGCCGAGCTTTTATCACAAGCCGGCCAGCATCGAAGAGATGGTGGATCACACGGTAGGCAGGGTCATCGACCTGTTCGGTCTCGAGCATGGCCTGGCGCCACGCTGGGGCGGGATGAAAGCGTCATCCGCCGACGAGTAAAGCAGTCGCAGGGCCAGGGCGGCCCCGCGGCGGTTACACAAGCTCAGCGCTTGTCGAACTGCCAAGCCTCCGCTTTCTTCAATTCCTTCGCTTCTTCGAGCATGCGGCGATGCTGGATCCGCTTGCGCATGACTTCCGCATGCTGCTGGGCAGTCATCGGGGGAACGGTCATCAGGTCCTTCAGTTGCGCGGTATTGGCGTAGTTGCTTTTCATATGACGGCTGATCCTCGGCTGTTGCAGAACAAGGTAAAAATACGGCGCGGTACTCATTGATTATGAGCCACTCTCGCAGATTTGTGCGTTCTCTACGTGCAAAAAATTGCTCGAAGGCACTCGGCGCCATGCGTCCCAACCAGGATATTGTGCTCCAGAGCGCCAGATACGCGATGACAAATGCTAATACCACCTTCGGGAAAACGTGGTATTCGCGTCAAAAAGTCGGGGAAGGGAAAATTGGGCGCCGGGAAAAAATGGCGCGTCAAATCAACAACAGATGCCGCCGGACAGCACCGGCTAAACGCTAAAATAAGTGGAAATACTACTTTTGGTTATTCATCCGTACCAGCATGCGGATGAATTCGCGTGCTATCTGGCGGTGATGCTCGTCCAGGCGCTGCAGGTCGGCAATTAATTTCACGTCGGCCGACTCGAACCGCGCGGTTCCGGCAGACTCGCCATGCGTGGCCGTGTCGCCGTCGGTGCCGCCGAAACGCAGCCACTCGGCTGGCACACCGAGCCAGTGCGCAATCATGCGCAATTTTTCCTGGGTCGGAATTGCCTCACCGACTAGCCATTTCCTCGCGGCATGAACGGTGATGGGGCGTCCATCGAACCGAATGTTAAATTCGCGCGCCAGGCGGGTAGGACTATCGGGTGAGTAATGGGCGTTCTTCAGGGCCTGTTGAAGGCGTTCGCTGAAGCTTTCCCGTTCATTAGCTGAATTCATTGTTGCACTATTTCATGCTCTGCCATGAAAGTCAGTCTCTGGGAAGATGAGACCAAATGTGACAATTTTGCACATTGAATGTAACAATCCGAATACATTTTGTGACATTTCAAATAGAGTGGATTTCCTGATAACAATGTTAATTTCCCTTTAACATCACGTGTGTTTTTTGTTCGGAACCATACCAGATGCATAACGGACCGCCGGTTACGATGATCCATTCAGCATAGTCTAAATCCAGTTATTCGCCACACTGTTCACATCACTTAGCCTAAATCAGTTCGAAGCGGAATATGCCATCTGCATGCCTGGTGCGCTGCAACTTCCCTTCAAACCAGAGGAAGTGCAGGTGAGCCAAAGCTTCACCGAGTGCAAAAGTCAGCTGATGGGCGTCGAGCTTGCGGCGGAACATGATCGGGACAATGTCGGCAGCGGACTGCGCCGTACGGCAGGCGTCAAACACTTCGCCCAGGCGGGCCGCGTGGTGCTCGCGCAGCTGGGCAATGCGAGTGTGCAAGCCACGGAACGGACGGCCATGCGAAGGCAGCACCAGCGTATCGGCTGGCAGCGCGGCGAACTTGTCGAGCGACGCCAGGTACTGGGCCAGCGGATTTCCTTCCGGCTCGATCGCGAACACGGAAACGTTGGTCGAAATGCGCGGCAGCACCATGTCGCCGGAGATCAGCACGTTCAGCTCGGCACAATGCAGGGCGGCATGCTCCGGCGAGTGGCCAAATCCGGTGATCACGCGCCACTGGTGCTGGCCGACCTGGATCAGGTCGCCGTCCTGCATGCGCGTGTATTCCTGCGGCACGGCCGGCACCAGCGATGGATAGTAATTACGGCGCTCGCCCATGCGCTCGATCAGCTCGGGGTCGACCAGGCCGTGGCGCTGGAAGTGCGGCAGCGCGGCCGGGCCGTCGACGCCCGGCAAGGCGGCGGCCATCATGCGCGCGAAGCCGTACTCGCCGGTGGTGATCCACAGCGGCGCATCGAACTTGCTGCACAGCCAGTCCGACAAGCCCATATGATCCGGATGGCAATGGGTAGCGAACACCCTCAGCAGCGGCGCCGAATCGATGCCTTCGGCCAGCACCTGGGTCCATGCGCCACGGGTAATATCGTTCGCCACCCCGCAATCGACCGCGGCCCAGCCGGTGCGGCCTGGCGCCGCGTCGCGCAGCAGCCACAGGTTGATATGGTCGAGGGCGAACGGCAGCGGCATGCGCAGCCAGCACAGGCCGGGCGCGAGCTCGGCCAGTTCACCGGGCGGCGGCAGCATGTCGCCGAGCGGGTAGTCCAACTGCGCTTCTAATTGATTCATCAGGCTCTTTCATGGCCGCAGGGCCAGTGGCGCGCTACAATGCGCTTTACGTTGACGTAAACGGAAACCGCTGCGCAGTACGCGGTTCGTATCAGCGCATTTTACCAACTGCCTACAGAAACCCGACCATGGTCACCTATACGATCGCCGAGCTGGCCCGAGAATTCGACGTCACCGCGCGCGCCATCCGTTTTTACGAAGACCATGGCTTGCTCAGTCCATCGCGCGAAGGCGTCGGCGGGCGCAACCGGGTGTACACGGCGCGCGACCGCACCCGCCTGAAACTGACCCTGCGCGGCAAGCGCCTCGGCCTGACGCTGTCCGAAATCAAGAGCATCGTCGACATGTACGAGTCGCCCAAGGACACGGTGGCGCAAATGAACCGCTTCCTCGCCGTGCTGGCCCACCAGCGCGAGACGCTCGAGCAGCAGCGCGCCGACATCGAGATGGCGCTGGCTGAAGTTGCCGCCCACGAAGAAGAGTGCCGGCGCATGCTGGCCCAGAGCACCGAAACCGCCTGATTCGTACGCATGCGTACCATCTGCCTTACGTTTACGTAAACGTCATACATGCGTATGATTGACGCTTCCCATTCCGCATTTTCCACGAGGACGACATGCTGCATCTTCCAGGCTTGACCTTTGACCACGGCGAAGACATCGCTGCGCTGCGCGAAACAGTCCAACAATTTGCAGCGGCCGAAATCGCCCCTCGCGCGGCCGAAATCGACCGCAGCGACCAGTTCCCGATGGACCTGTGGCGCAAGATGGGCGACCTGGGCGTGCTCGGCATCACGGTCGGCGAAGAATACGGCGGCGCCGGCATGGGCTACCTGGCCCACATCATCGCGATGGAAGAAATCTCG
>DASWSX010000087.1:0-5644 GCA_036402435.1 Telluria sp.
ATGGTTGTGCCTTGAGTGCAAAAAAGAATAGGTTGAGGATACGACAAAACCCTGCAATTGTGCTTACAATCGCATCATGTCCGCCTCTATCCCGATCGATAACGAACGCCGCCAGCAGGTCGCCGCCGCCCTGCGCGCGCGGGTGCCCGAGCGCTGCATCCTGTCCGACCCGGAGGATACGCGTCCCTACGAGTGCGATGGACTGGCCGCGTACCGCCAGCTGCCGATGATCGTGACCCTGCCCGACAACGAGGAGCAGGTGCTGGCGATTCTGGCCGTGTGCCGCGAGCTAAACGTGCCGATCGTGCCGCGCGGTGCAGGCACTGGCTTGTCCGGCGGTGCCTTGCCGATGGCCGACGGCGTGGTGATTTCGACTGCGCGGATGAACCGTATCGTGCGCGTCGAACCGTATGCGCGCCTCGCGGTGGTCCAGCCGGGCGTGCGCAACCTCGCGATCTCGGACGCGGCCGGGCCGTACGACCTGTATTACGCGCCCGATCCTTCGTCGCAGATCGCCTGCACCATCGGCGGCAACGTAGCCGAGAACTCGGGCGGCGTCCACTGCCTGAAGTATGGGCTGACAGTGCATAACGTGATGCGCGTGCGCGTGGCCACCATCGACGGCGACATCATCGAGCTTGGCGGCGAGTCGCTCGACGCGCCGGGCCTCGACCTGCTGGCCGTGTTCATCGGCTCCGAAGGCATGCTCGGCATCGTCACCGAAGTCACGGTCAAGCTGGTGCCAAAACCGGCAACCGCGCGGGTGATCATGGCGTCGTTCGACGACATCGTCACCGGCGGTAACGCGGTGGCCAGCGTGATCGCGGCCGGCATCATCCCGGCGGGCCTTGAAATGATGGACCGCACCTCGTCGCGCATGGTCGAACCGTTCGTCAAGGCAGGTTACGACACCGATGCTGCCGCGATCCTGCTGTGTGAGGCCGACGGCACCAAACTGGAAGTCGACGAAGAAATCGTGCGCATGACGGCGGTGCTTCAGAATGCTGGCGCCAGCGCCATCGCGGTGTCGGAGACCGAGGCGGAGCGCATGCGCTTCTGGTCCGGCCGCAAGAACGCCTTCCCGGCAGCGGGACGCATCTCGCCCGACTACTACTGCATGGACGGCACGATCCCGCGCAAGAACCTGGCGCAGGTGTTAACCGGCATCGAGCAGATGGAGACCACGTTCGGCCTTCGCTGCGCGAACGTGTTCCATGCGGGCGACGGCAACCTGCATCCGCTGATCCTGTTCGACGCGAACCAGCCGGGCGAATTCGAACGCGCCGAGGCATTCGGTGCGGCCATCCTCGCGCTATGCGTGGAAGTAGGCGGCACCATCACGGGCGAACATGGCGTCGGCATGGAGAAGATCAATTCGATGTGCGTGCAGTTCACGCGCGAGGAGCTCGATGCCTTCTTCGCCGTAAAACGCGCATTCGATCCGCCCATGCTGCTCAATCCGGACAAGGCGATTCCGACACTTAACCGATGCGCCGAATTCGGCAAGATGCGCGTCAGCGGCGGCGTGCTGCCGTTCGCGGATTTGCCGCGCTTCTGATGGGAGCCATTGTGCAGTCGATCGAACAATTAAGGGACCAGGTGCTGGCCGCCGCGGCTACCGGGAGCGCATTGCGCATCCGTGGCGGCGGCAGCAAAGACTGGTACGGACAGCGTCTTGAAGGACAGGTGCTCGACACCCGTGCCCACAGCGGCATCGTCGACTACGAGCCTACAGAGCTGGTTATCACCGCGCGCTGCGGCACTCCGCTCGCGGAGATCGAGGCAGCGCTGGCCGAGCGCAACCAGATGCTGGCGTTCGAGCCCCCGCACTTCGGCGATCGAGCGACCTTCGGCGGCGCGGTCGCCAGCGGTCTGTCCGGTCCGCGCCGCGCCACCAGCGGAGCCGTTCGCGACTTTGTACTGGGCGCCAAACTCCTCGATGGCAAAGGACAGGTGCTGTCGTTCGGCGGCCAGGTCATGAAAAACGTCGCGGGCTACGATGTCTCGCGCCTGCTTGCCGGCTCGCTTGGCACGCTTGGCGTGATGCTGGAGATGTCGGTCAAAGTGCTTCCACGGCCGATCCGTGAAGCCACGCTGCGCTTCGAAACGAGCGAGATCGACGCGCTGCGCATGCTCAACGAATGGGGCGGCATGCCGCTGCCGGTTTCGGCCAGCTGCTGGCACGGCAACGCGCTCAGCGTGCGCCTGTCGGGCGCGCAGGCAGCGGTGGATGCGGCGGTGCGCGACCTGGGCGGCGAGGTGGTCGACAACGCGGACGCATTCTGGTCGCGCCTGCGCGAGCAGCAGCACCCATTCTTCGCCGGCGCGGACAGCCTTTGGCGGCTGTCGGTGCCGAGCACCGCCGGCGCGATCATCCTCAAGGGTGAGCAGCTGGTCGAGTGGGGCGGTGCGCAGCGCTGGCTGAAGGCCGATGCGGACGCCGACATGGCCCAACGCATCCGCCGCACCGCAGCGGCAGTAGGCGGCCATGCGACGCTGTTCCGCGGAGGGGACAAAAACGTCGGTGTGTTTCATCCGCTTGCGCCCGCCGTGGCGAAGATCCACGAACGCCTGAAGGCCTCGTTCGACCCATCGAACATCTTCAATCCAGGACGGATGTACTGACATGCAAACCAATCTCGCCGATTTCATCAAAGGCACGCGTGAAGGCGACGAGGCCGAAGCGATTTTGCGCGCCTGCGTCCACTGCGGCTTCTGCACCGCTACCTGCCCGACTTACCAGCTGCTCGGCGACGAACTCGATGGCCCACGCGGGCGCATCTACCTGATGAAGCAGGTCCTGGAAGGCGCCGAAGTCACGCGCAAGACCCAGATTCACCTCGACCGCTGCCTCACCTGCCGCAACTGCGAGACCACTTGCCCGTCAGGCGTTAAGTATGGCCGCCTGGTCGACATCGGCCGCAAAGTGGTGGAGGACCGCGTACAGCGCCCGCTGGGCGAGCGGATCAAGCGCACGGTGCTCAAGGAAGCACTGCCGCGCAGGTGGCTGTTTACGCCGGCGTTCAAGGCCGGCCAGCTATTCCGCCCGCTGCTGTCGCCTAAACTGCAGGACAAGCTGCCGCGCACGAAGCCGGCGGGCCAGTGGCCGGCGCGCACGCATGCGCGCAAGATGCTGGTGCTGGAGGGCTGCGTGCAGCCTGCGATGGGCCCGAACATCAACGCCGCCACCGCGCGCGTGCTCGATTCGGTTGGCGTGCAGCTGGTGACCGCGCCGAAGGCCGGCTGCTGCGGCGCGGTACGCTATCACTTGAACGACCAGGAAGGCGGCCTTGACGACATGCGCCGCAATATCGATGCGTGGTGGCCGATGATCGAACAGGTCGAGGCGATCGTCATGACCGCATCGGGCTGTGGCGTCACGGTAAAGGAATACGGCCACTTGCTGGAGCATGACAACGCGTATGCCGCGAAGGCGCGCCGAATTTCGGAGATGACGCGTGACCTGTCCGAAATCATGCCGGAGTTCGAAGGAGAGCTTAGCCGGCGTTTTGCTGGCAAGGTGGGGCCGCGGGTCGCGTTCCATCCGCCGTGCACTTTGCAGCACGGGCAGCAGATCAGGGGGAAGGTGGAAGGGGTACTGCGGGCTTGCGGCGTCGATGTGAAGCTATGCGCCGACAATCATCTGTGCTGTGGATCGGCGGGTACCTATTCGGTATTGCAGCCGGAGCTTTCGACTGAACTCAGGGACAGGAAACTGGCAAACCTGCATGCCACCCGTCCCGAGATCATTGTGTCGGCGAACATTGGTTGTATGACTCACCTGCAGTCAGGTACCGAGACGCCAGTGTCGCACTGGATCGAACTGATCGACCAGGCGCTTAGGACGACAGCTTAAGCTGCAACGTCGCGCTGATGCGCTGGCTGCCAGCTTCATACGTCAGCGTGCCGTTGCCGGTCGCGGTGGTTGGCAGGCTGTTGAAGGTGTAGGCGGCAGCGCAGGCGAGTACAGCGGCGGCGATGAAGATAGCTTCCATGTGTTTGGCGATGTTCACAATCGTTCCTTTCTCTCTGTTGGTATAGACAGATTATGGACACGGAGTATTTATAACGCCAATCACGGATTCTGATGTGGCTATTCAGGGATCGAATATCTGATGAGCTAAAAGCGCGGGACGGATCAGCGGTCGAGAAGCTTCTGGATGTCGTTCGCGATAGTGCGAGGCGGCGTCGTCGGCGAATATCGCTTCACCACCCGACCATCCTTCGCGACCAGGAACTTGGTGAAGTTCCACTTGATCAGTCCAGTCCCCAGCAGGCCCCGTTTCTCGCTCTTCAGATACTTAAACAGCGGGTGCGCAGCCGGGCCATTGACATCGATCTTGGCGAACAGCGGAAACGTCACGCCGAAATTTTTCTCGCAGAACGCCCCAATCTCTGCCTCGGTCCCCCGCTCCTGCTGGCGGAACTGATTGCACGGGAATCCAAGCACCACCACGCCCTTGTCGCGAAACTGCTGGTACACCTGTTCCAGTCCCTTGTACTGCGCCGTGAACACGCAGGCGCTGGCCGTATTCACGATCAGCAGCACCTTGCCGCGGTACTGTGCCAGGTCGACCGGCTCGCCGGTGATGCCGGTCGCCGTGAAATCGAAAACGCCAGCGGTCACACGATCCCCAGGTGCTCGGTTCCGGCGGACAGGTCGCGGTTCTTCGCGTCCTTGCCCTGCAGCTTGATGGTCAGGCGCAGGTCGTTGACCGAGTCGGCATTGCGCAGCGCGTCTTCGTAGCTGATCTTGTCCGCTTCGTGCAGGTCGAACAGCGCCTGGTCGAAGGTCTGCATGCCCAGCTCGCGCGACTTCTTCATGATCTCCTTGATCTCATGGACGTCGCCCTTGAATATCAGGTCCGAAATCAGCGGGGAGTTGAGCATGATTTCTACCGCTACCACGCGGCCCTTTGACTCCTTGCGCGGAATCAGGCGCTGCGACACCAGCCCTTTCAGGTTCAGCGACAGGTCCATCAGCAGCTGCTGGCGGCGCTCTTCGGGGAAGAAGTTGATGATGCGGTCCAGCGCCTGGTTGGCGCTGTTCGCGTGCAGCGTGGCCAGGCACAGGTGGCCTGTTTCGGCGAACGCGATCGCGTGCTCCATCGTCTCGCGGTCGCGGATCTCGCCGATCTGGATCACGTCGGGCGCCTGCCGCAGCGAGTTCTTGAGCGCCGCCTCAAAGCTGTCGGTATCCACGCCGACTTCGCGCTGCGTGATCACGCAGTTTTTGTGCGGGTGGACGTATTCGACCGGGTCTTCGATTGTGATGATGTGGCCGAAGCTGTTCTCGTTGCGGTAGCCGACCATCGCGGCCATCGTCGTCGATTTACCCGAGCCGGTCGCGCCGACCATGATCACCAGCCCGCGCTTGGACATGATGATGTCCGACAGTACCGGCGGCAGGTCCAGCTCTTCCAGCTTCGGGATCGTGGTGGTGATGGTGCGCAGGACCATGCCGACGCAGCTCATTTGCACGAACGCCGACACGCGGAAGCGCCCCAGGTCGCCCGGGCTGATCGCGAAGTTGCACTCCTTGGTCAGCTCGAAGGTGGCGGTCTGCTTGTCGTTCATGATCGCGCGCGCCAGGTCGGCGGTGTGCGATGAGGTGAGCGCCTGGCTCGATACCGGCGTCATCTTG
>DASWSX010000088.1:0-35428 GCA_036402435.1 Telluria sp.
GGGGTCAGACCACCGTTTTCCGGAATATTCCGGAAAACGGTGGTCTGACCCCGATTTTAAGAAACGCGGCGGTTGTTAAACCTGCATGTTCATGATTTCCTGGTAGGCCGAGACCAGCTTGTTGCGCACCTGGACCGTGGCCTGGAAGTTGATGCTCGATTTTTGCATCGCGATCATCACGTCCGACAGGCTGACGCTGTCGTCGCCCAGGGAAAACGCCTTGCCCAGCTCGCTGGCCTTGGCCTGCGTGGCGCTGACTTGTTCCAGCGAACTCTTGAGCGCGTCGGCAAAGTTGACCTTTGCCGCAGGCGCGTCGGCGCCCACCGGCGCAATCGGGGCGCCGACCGGCTTGGTCGCCGCAGCCTTCAGCTGCGCCATCATCGCCTGGATCCGGTCGGCCCCTATCGATGCTACGTCCATATTGTTTCTCCGATTCAGGTGTTGCGCGCGGGTACAATGTCCGTACACGCTATCTCAGGCTGCCAGAATACCAGTGCCTGACAGGCATTTCAGGCCGAGGAAGGGCCTAAACCACCCCCTGTTCCCCCATTTGAATGTTGCCGTAAACCAGCATAATCCTGCTTAAGCCCCATTCCTCGTGCAGGTCTGGGTACCCTTATTACCTCGGATACCATCATGGCAGCAGCAACAGCGGACGAACTCATCGACACCCCGGCAACCAAGCCGTCGTTCCTCGAGACGCAAATGGGCAGGAACTTCGCGCTCGGCGCTGCCATTGCGGTCGTGCTGGCGCTGATGGCGGCGGTCTGGATGTGGAGCCAGCAGCCCGACTACAAGGTGCTGTTCTCGAACTTCTCGGACCGCGACGGCGGCGCGATCACCGCCTCGCTCGACCAGATGGCGATTCCCTACAAGTTTTCCGAAGGCGGCACCGCGATCCTGGTGCCGTCCGAGCACGTGCACGACGCGCGCCTGAAACTGGCCTCGCAGGGCCTGCCGAAAGGCGGCAATGTCGGCTTCGAGCTGATGGAGAACCAGAAACTGGGCGTGTCGCAGTTCCACGAACAGGTGAACTACCAGCGTTCGCTCGAAGGCGAACTGGCGCGCTCGATCGAGTCGCTGGCCGCGGTCAGCTCGGCGCGCGTGCACCTGGCGCTGCCGAAGCCTTCCGTGTTCGTGCGCGAGCAGCAGAAACCGACCGCCTCGGTCCTCCTGAACCTGCAGCAGGGCCGCGTGCTCGATATCGCCCAGGTCTCGGCTATCGTCCACCTGGTCGCTTCCAGCGTGCCGGAACTGCCCGTCTCGAACGTTACCGTGGTCGACCAGGCCGGCAACCTGCTGTCCGAGAACGGCAGCAAGCCGGCCGGCGCCAAGCAGCTCGACCCGAACCAGCTCAAATACGTCACCGAAATCCAGCAGCGCATCATCAAGCAGGTCGAGTCCCTGATTACGCCGCTGGTCGGCCAGGGCAACGTGCGCGCCGAGGCGACCGCCGACATCGACTTCGCGCAGGTCGATACCGCCGCCGAAAGCTACAAGCCGAATTCTCCGCCTGAAGCCTCGGCCATCCGCAGCCAGCAGGTTTCGGAAGCCAATGGCCCGGGCGGCGCGAATCCGTCCGGCGTGCCGGGCGCGCTGTCGAACCAGCCTCCGGGCACCGCCACCGCGCCGATCGACGGCGCACCTGGCGCACCGCCAGCTGGCGGCGCCAACGCCGGCCCGACCCGCAAGGATTCGACCACCAACTACGAAGTCGACAAGACAATCCGCTACGAGCAGCGCCCGATGGGCGGCATCAAGCGCCTGACCGTGGGCGTGCTGGTAAACTACCGCCGCATCGTCGACGCCAAGACCGGCAAGGTGACCGTCAAGGCCCTGACCGCCGCGGAAGTGGCGCAGATCAATGACCTGGTCAAGGAAGCGATGGGCTACTCGCAGGCGCGCGGCGACACGCTGAACGTGACCAACGCGCCGTTCGACGGTGTCGACAAGCCGGCCACGCCGGAAGCGCAGATCGACTGGTGGAAGGACCCGGCCAACCTGCCGCTGGCGAAAGAGCTGGGCCGCTACCTGCTGCTGGCGCTGGTGCTGGGCTTCCTTTACTTCCGCCTGCTGCGCCCCCTGCTGCGCCCGGTGCTGCGCAGGTTCGACGAGATTACGGTAGTCCCGGCCGGGCCGCCCGAGTCCGAAATGACCAAAGAAGAAGCGGTGCAGGCCGAGGTCCAGCGCATCCAGCTGGAGGCGGAGGAGACGAATATCGCGCGCGGTTACCGCGAGAACCTGGCGATGGCGAAAACGCTGGCCAAGGACGATCCGCGCGTGGTGGCAAACGTAGTGAAAGCATGGGTAGGCGCAAATGAATGATAACGGCATCCACAAGGCAGCGATCCTGATGCTCGCCATCGGCGAAGAGGAAGCCGCCGAAGTGATGAAATTCCTCGGCCCGCGCGAGGTGCTCAAGCTGGGCGCTGCGATGGCGACCATGAAGAGCGTGCAGCACGAGCAGGTGGTGACGGTGCTCGAGTCGTTCCGCGAGCAGACCGAACTCAATTCGACCGTGGGCCTCGATTCGGATGAATACATCCGCCAGGTGCTGACCAAGGCGCTGGGCGACGACAAGGCCACCGTGCTGCTGTCGCGTATTTTGGGCGGCAAGGACGCCTCGGGCATCGAGAGCCTGAAGTGGATGGACGCGTCGTCGGTGTCTGAACTGATCCGCAACGAACACCCGCAGATCATTGCCACCATCTTGGTCCACCTCGAGCGCGACCAGGCCTGCGAGATCCTCGGCAACTTCACCGACCGCCTGCGCAACGACGTGGTGCTGCGCATCGCCACGCTCGACGGCGTGCAGCCGGCCGCGCTGCGCGAACTGAACGACGTGCTGACCAAGCTCCTGTCGGGTAACGAGAACATCAAGAAGTCGTCGCTGGGCGGCGTGCGCGCGGCGGCAGAGATCCTGAACTTCATGAGCGGCGAGCAGGAAAGCTCGGTCATGGACAACATCAAGAACTACGACAACGACATGGCGCAGAAGATCATGGACGAGATGTTCGTGTTCGATAACATCATCGACATCGACGACCGCGGCATCCAGCTGCTGCTGCGCGAAGTGCAGTCCGAGATGCTGATCATCGCGCTCAAGGGCGCCTCGCAGGACCTGCGCGAGAAGATCTTCCGCAATATGTCGCAGCGCGCCAGCGAGATGATGCGCGACGACCTGGAATCGAAGGGGCCGGTGCGCCTGTCGGAAGTGGAGTCGCAGCAGAAGCAGATCCTGCAGATCGTGCGGCGCCTTGCCGACGAAGGCCAGATCGTCCTGGGCGGCAAAGGTGAGGATTCGTTCGTCTGATGGCTACCATTCCGAAAGAGATGCAGACCGCGTACCAGCGCTGGGAAATGAATTCGTTCGATCCGCGCCCTGCCCTTGCGCCAGTTCCAGAATCCGGACCCGAGGAGGTCGCGATCGATCCAGCCTACGCGCTGCCGACCGTCGACGAACTGGCCGCGATCCGCGAGCAGGCGCACGCGGAGGGGTATGACGAAGGCCACGCGGCCGGCTACGCCGACGCGCTGGCGATCGGCCGCGCCGAAGCGGCGGCCGAACTGGAACACATGAAGACGCTCGCCGTAACCTTCGGCAACGCCCTGTCGCAGGCCGACGAGAACATCGCCAGCGATGTGCTGGAACTGGCGCTGCACGTGGCGCGCGGCATGCTGCGCAGCGCGCTCGAGGTCAAGTCGGAGCTGGTGATCCCGATCGTGCGCGAAGCGATCGGCTACCTGCCGGTGCTGCAGCAGCCGGCCATCCTGATGCTCAACCCGGACGACATCGGCCTGGTGCGCGACGCCATTGGCGAAGAGCTGGACAAGGGCGGCTGGCGCGTGGTCGAAGACGCGCACATCGCGCGCGGCGGCTGCAAGGTCGACACGGCCAGCAACCAGATCGACGCGCAGGCCGGCGCGCGCTGGCAGCGCCTGACCCAGTCGCTCGGCAAAAACGTCGAGTGGCTCGGCTGATGACCGAACCTGCCGACCGCCACACCGCGCGCTGGCGCGCCTACCTGCGCGATTGCGACGCGCTGGTGGGCTTTGTCGAGCCGATGCAGGTGTGCGGCCGCGTCACCCGCGTGGCGGGCCTGGTGATGGAATGCGTCGGCCTGCGCCTCGCAGTCGGCAGCGCCTGCACCATTCCCCTTCCAGGCGGCGCCCGCGTCGAGGCTGAAGTCGTCGGCTTCGAAGGCGACCGCCTGTTCCTGATGCCGCAAAGCGATGTCGAGGGCATCGTGCCCGGCACCCGCGTGTATCCGGTCGAAGCGTCGGTGCCGCGCCCGGGCAGCGTCCCGCATCCGCGCCGCCGTCCGAGCGACCGCGCGCGCCATCTGCCGGTCGGCGAAAAGCTGCTCGGCCGCGTGGTCGACGGCGCCGGCCGCCCGCTCGACGGCCTGGGACCTTTAGGCACCGACGAAGTCGCGCCGATCAATGCGCGCCCGGTCAACCCGCTCGACCGCGCGCCGATCACCGAAACGCTGGACGTGGGCGTGCGCGCAATTAACACGATGCTCACGGTCGGGCGCGGCCAGCGCCTTGGCCTGTTCGCCGGTACCGGCGTCGGCAAGTCGGTGCTGCTCGGGATGATCGCGCGCTACACCACCGCCGACGTCATCGTGGTCGGCCTGATCGGCGAGCGTGGCCGCGAAGTCAAGGAATTCATTGAGCAGATCCTCGGCCCGGAAGGACGCGCGCGTTCGGCCGTTGTGGCCGCGCCGGCCGACAGCCCGCCGCTGATGCGCCTCCAGGGCGCCGCGTATGCGACCGCGATCGCCGAGCATTTCCGCGACCAGGGCAAGAACGTCATGCTGATCATGGACTCGCTGACGCGCTACGCGATGGCGCAGCGCGAAATCGCGCTGGCGATCGGCGAGCCGCCCGCCACCAAAGGCTATCCGCCGTCGGTGTTCGCCAAGCTGCCGGTGCTGGTCGAGCGCGCCGGCAATGGCGTCGAAGGCGGCGGTTCGATCACCGCCTTCTACACCGTGCTGTCCGAGGGCGACGACCAGCAGGACCCGATCGCCGACGCGGCGCGCGGTATCCTCGACGGCCACATCGTCCTGAACCGCCACCTGGCCGAGGCCGGCCACTATCCCGCAATCGACATCGAACAGTCGATCAGCCGCGCGATGCACACCATTACGACGCACGAGCACCAGATGAAGGCGCGCCGCCTCAAGCAGCTCTACTCGCGCTACGAACGCTCGCGCGACCTGATCAGCGTCGGCGCGTATGCGGCCGGCAGCGACCCGGTGCTGGACCAGGCCATCGTGCTGCACGACCGGATCGAGTCCTTCCTGTGCCAGGAAATCCACGAGAACACCGGCATGCAGCAGAGTTTGGGCCAACTTACCTCTCTGTTCGACTGATGAGGGTGCGCGGGGCGCACCTATAATCTGATCCAACATGGCCAAATCCTCAGCACTCGACACCCTCATCGAACTCGCCCAGCGCGAGACCGACGACGCCGCCAAGCGGCTCGGCGCGGCACTGAAGGCAGTCGAAGAGGCCGAGGAAAAGCTGCAGATGCTGCTCGGGTACCGCGACGATTATGCGAACCGCTTCGAGCAGGCCCAGATGGCGGGCATCACCCCGATGGCGCACCGGAATTTCGTGGCCTTCGTGGACAAGCTGGAAAACGCCATCAACGGCCAGCGCGAAGTGATCAAGCATGCCGAGTACAAGAGCGGCGTCGAGAAGACGGCGTGGCAGGCCAGTGAGCGCAAGCGCCTGTCGTACCGCACGCTGAACGAGCGCGCGGCGGCAGAAGCACTGCGCGTCGAGAACAAACGCGACCAGAAGGCGATGGACGAACACGCAGCACGGCAGGCGCATTTCAAGCGCTGACCAAACTAACAATGGATCGATAGCACCATGCAAACCCAGAACCTCCTGCCACAGATCTCCAGCCCCGCTCCTGCGCCTTCGCGCCAGAACGCGCCGGGCCAGCCGGACAAGGGCGGCGCCCAGTTCAGCCAGGCGCTGTCGCGCGAGATTACGCAGCGCCAGAACGCCGCGCCTGCAGTGCAGCCGAAGCCCCCGGCACAGGCGAAACCAGCCGAGAAGGCCAATGCGGCAAAGCCGGACGCAAGCCAGCCCGCACAAGCGGAACCGGCGCGCCAGGCCGCGGCCAGGACCGACAGCAATGACAAGCCAGCGGCCGCGGCAAAGCCCGCCGACGATAGCGCAGCGCGCGCTGCAGATGCCGCCGCGCGTGCATCGGAACTGCCGGTCACCGACATGCTGGCCCTGGTTGCCAGCTTCAACCAGCTGCAGCCGGTAGCCAAAGAGATGGCGGCGGTTGCCGTTCCCTCGGCCGATGGCGAGACAGGCGCGCTGGCCGTGGACGGCAACGCCGCGCTGCCGGTCGACCTCGCGGGCCAGTTCGCGCAAGGCGACATGCAGGCGGCGGGCGATCAGCCGGCAGCCGGCAACGCAGCGGCAGCCGTGCGCACCCTGGCCAGCGCGGACGCTCCGCTGACCCCGCCGGCGGCAGTGGCGGCAGATGCCGAAATCGAACCGTCCAAATTTGCCAGCCTGCTCGCGCAGGAACGCGCCGAACCGGCCGCGCTGAAGGACCTGCAAGCCCCGGCCGCACCGCTGAACGCCCCGGTCCAACAGGCTTCGCTGAACATCGCGCAGGCCGCGGCCGGCGTCAACACAGACCGCATCGCGGCCCGCGTCGGCACACCGGGCTGGGACAACCAGGTCGGCCAGAAGATCATCTGGATGGTCGCCGGCCAGGAACAAAGCGCCACGCTGACCCTGAACCCGCCCGAGATGGGCCCGATGCAGGTCGTCCTGAGCGTAACCAACGACCAGGCCACGGTGACCTTCTCGGCCAACCAGCTCGAGGTGCGCCAGGCGCTCGAAAACGCCATGCCGAAGCTGCGCGAAATGATGAGCGAAAGCGGCATCGCGCTGGGCAACGCGACGGTCGATGCCGGCACGCCGGACCAGCGCCAGGCCCAGGGCGACCAGTCCGGCCGGGCCGGCCCGGGAGTGCCCGTCGGGGCCAAGGTCGGCGAGCTGGACGTGCCGGAGCACCAGTCCGGCCGCCGCATGAACAGCAGCGGTTTGCCGGGCAGCGTTGACATATTTGCATGACGCAGCGGGGCGGGCTTTGCGGTCCGCCCCTCCCCGCCCGCAGGCAAGCAAAGAGGTGGCCTTCCTTAGTGCCTCTTTTCAAGCAATTCGCCTGCGCGTTTCTTCCCGATAATGACATAATGATGGCGTGAATCATTAAAGCCTGTGAGTACCCTTGAAAGCAAATGACAAAATGAAAGCTGACCCGAAAGCGGATGCGGCAGCAGTCCCGAAATCTTCCCCGAAGAAAATGATCATCATGATCGTGGTCGGCGCGATGGTGCTCATCGGCGGCGCCGGCGCGGCCTGGTTCTTCATGCAGGGCGACGACACCGCGGTCAGCCAGAAAGAGAAAAAATCCAAGCCGTCCGCACCGCCGGTGTATGTGCCGATGGAGAAATTCGTCGTCAACCTGCAGCCTGAAGATGGCGAGCAATATCTGCAAATCCAGTTTACGCTGCAGGTGCCGACGCTCGAACAGGTCGAACTGATCAAGGCCAACATGCCGAAGCTGCAGAGCCGCGTGCTGCTGCTGCTGTCGGCCAAGCGCGCCTCGGAACTGTCGACGCCGGAAGGCAAGCGCCAGCTTTCGAGCGAACTGATCAAGTCGATCAACGAGCCGTTCGTCGACAAGGGTGACCCGCAGGAAGTTACCGACGTGTTGTACACCAGCTTCATCATTCAGTAACCGACAGCAGACCATGGCCGATAATTTCCTCTCACAGGAAGAAGTCGATGCCCTTCTGAAGGGCGTCAACGGCGATCAGGACGACGCCGACACGCCTGAGGAAACCTCGGGGGTACGGACGTACAACCTCGCGACGCAGGAACGCATCGTGCGCGGCCGCATGCCGACGCTCGAGATCATCAACGAGCGTTTCGCGCGCCTGCTGCGGGTCGGCCTGTTCAATTTCATCCGCCGCAGCGCCGAAGTCTCGGTCGGGTCGGTACGGGTGTCCAAGTACAGCGAATTCATCCGCAACCTGGTGGTGCCGACCAACCTGAACCTGGTGCACATGAAGCCGCTGCGCGGCACCGGCCTGATCGTGTTCGACCCGGGCCTGGTGTTCCTGCTGGTCGACAACCTGTTCGGCGGCGACGGGCGCTTCCACACCCGCGTCGAAGGGCGCGATTTCACCCAGACCGAGCAGCGCATCATCCTGCGCATCCTGGACATCGTGTTCGAGGCCTACACCAAGTCGTGGGAACCGGTGTACCCGGTCGAATTCGAATACATCCGGTCAGAAATGAACACCCAGTTCGCCAACATCGCCACGCCCAACGAAGTGGTGGTGTCGTCGACGTTTACGGTCGAGCTCGGATCGGTCAGCGGGCAGATCCACATCTGCATGCCGTACTCGATGATCGAGCCGATCCGCGACACGCTGACCTCCAGCCTGCAGGGCGAGGCGCTGGAAGTGGACAAGCGCTGGATCCGCCTGATGACGCAGCAGATCCAGATCGCCGAAGTCGAGCTGGTCGCCACGCTGGGCCACGGGCGCGCCTCCTTCGACGAGATACTTAACATGAAAGTCGGCGACATCATTCCTTTGACCGTGCCCGAACAGATCGAAGCGACTGTCGATGGCGTGCCGGTGATGGAATGCACGTACGGCGTGCTGAACGGCCAGTACGCGCTCAAGGTGGAAAAGCTGTTGGCCAATTCCGAGAACTTAAAGTAAAGCGAGTCCGGCGCGCATTGCGCCGGCATGGAAACACAGGAGAGCAACATGTCCGATAACCAAGACGACCAGAGCATGGACGACGACTGGGGCGCCGCCATTGCCGAGCAGGCAAAAGCGGAAGCCGACGCGCTGGAAAAGCAGCAAGCGGCCACCGCCGCCGTGTTCAAGGATTTCTCGAACAAGGGCGCCAAGAACGACACGCCGAACGATATCGACTTCATCCTCGATATTCCGGTGCAGCTGACGGTTGAGCTGGGCCGCACCAAGATAGCCATCAAGAACCTGCTGCAGCTGGCGCAGGGATCCGTGGTCGAGCTCGACGGCCTGGCTGGCGAGCCGATGGACGTGCTGGTCAACGGCTGCCTGATCGCCCAGGGCGAGGTAGTCGTGGTTAACGATAAATTCGGTATTCGCCTGACGGACATTATTACCCCGTCCGAACGGATTCGAAAACTCAACAAATGACGGCGCGCCTGTTGAACATGGCGGCACTGCTGTGCTGCCTGGCCGCGCCCGTGTTTGCTGCCGATCCCGCCGTTACCGCACCTGCCACTCCCTCCCCTGCAACTGCAGCTACCGTGACCGCTCCGGCGGCGCCTGCCGTTGGCGCGGACGTGCCGGCCGGCATGGCGCCGGCGGGCGTTCCAGCCGCCGAGTTGGCAGCCGCGCCTGCTCCTGCCCAGGGCGCCTTCGTGACGCCGCGCACCGTCCAGCCGGCTCCGGCGGCGACGCCGGTGCAGCCGACCGGTTCGGCCGCGGGCAGCCTGATGCAGACCACTTTCGCGCTGCTGCTGGTGCTTGGCCTGCTGGCCGCGCTGGCCTGGTTCCTCAAGCGCTACGGCCCCAAGGCTGCGGGCGGCAGCGCCAATGTGCGCATGGTCGGCGCCCTGAACCTTGGCGGCCGCGAACGCATCATGGTGGTCGAAGTGGGCGACCAGTGGATCGTGGTCGGCGCCTCGCCGGGCCGCGTGAACGCGCTGGCGACCATGCCCCGGCAACATACAGTCGAGTCCGCACCGGCGATCCATCCCGGCATGCCGATGGCTGGCGGCTTTGCCGACTGGCTCAAACAAACGATAGACAAACGCAATGCAAAGTAAGCTTCCCGGCGCTTCGGCCGCGCTCAAGTGCCTGCTGGTAGCCGGCGCCATCGCCCTGCCGATCGCAGCCGTCGCGCAAGGCATCCCGGCCTTCACCAGCGCCCCAGCACCGGGCGGCGGCACCGCCTACTCGCTGCCGGTCCAGACGCTGCTGTTGATGACGGCGCTGTCGTTCCTGCCGGCCGTGCTGCTGATGATGACCAGTTTTACCCGCATCATCATCGTGCTGTCGCTGCTGCGCCAGGCACTCGGCACGCAAGGCGCGCCGCCGAACCAGGTAATGGTCGGGCTGGCGCTGTTCCTGACGCTGTTCGTGATGGGGCCGGTGTTCGACAAGATCTACGTCGAGGCCTACCAGCCGCTGCAGAAAAACGAAATCCAGATGGGCGAAGCGATGGACCGCGCGGTGGCGCCTCTGAAGGCCTTCATGGTCAAGCAGACGCGGCAGGCGGACCTGGCCATGTTCGTCAAGATTTCGCGCAGCCCTGCCCTGCAGGGTCCGGAAGACATCCCGCTGCGGGTGCTGATCCCGGCGTTTGTCACCAGCGAGCTGAAGACGGCGTTCCAGATCGGCTTTGCGATCTTCATCCCGTTTTTGATCATCGACATGGTGGTCGCCAGCGTCCTGATGTCGATGGGTATGATGATGATGTCGCCCGCGGTCATTGCGCTGCCGTTCAAGCTGATGCTGTTCGTGCTGGTGGATGGCTGGCAGCTGCTGCTCGGTTCGCTGTCGCAAAGTTTCTACTAGGAGCAACGCCGATGACCCCGGAAAGCGTCATGACGATGGGCCGCACGGCGATGGAAGTCACCCTGATGGTGGCCGCGCCGATGCTGCTGGTTGCGCTGATCATCGGCCTGATCGTCAGCATTTTCCAGGCCGCCACCCAGATCAACGAAGCGACGCTCTCGTTCATTCCAAAGCTGGTCGGCATTTTCGTCGCACTGGTCATTGCCGGGCCGTGGATGCTGGCCGTCATGCTCGACTACATGCGCGGCGTTTTCACCGGGATTCCTGGGCTGATCGGCTGATGCACGCAGTTTCTGGCGCGGAGCAAGCGCGGTGATCACGCTCACTTCAGGCGAGATGAACACCTGGATCGCCGCCCTGTTGTGGCCGCTGACCCGCATCCTCGGGCTGATCGCCGCCGCGCCGCTGTTCGGCAACGCCGGCGTTCCCGCCCGCGTGAAGGTCGCGCTCGGCGTGATGCTCGCGCTCATCATGGCGCCCGCCATCCCCGCCGCGCCTGCGGTTGACCCGGTCTCGTGGGCTGGGCTGCTCATTCTCATCCAGGAAATGCTGATTGGCCTCGCGATGGGATTTGCCATGCGCATCGTCTTTGCCGCGGTTGAAATGGCGGGTGAAGTTGCCAGCCTGACGATGGGTCTCGGCTTTGCCAGCTTTTTCGACCCGATGTCGAGGGGGCGTTCGACGGCGGTCAGCCAGTTTCTCGCGCTGGTAGCCACGATGGCCTTCCTGGCCGCCAACGGCCATTTGGTGCTGCTCGAAGCGCTGGCCGAAAGCTTCTTCACGCTGCCGGTCTCCGCGTCGCCGATTTCGGTGGGTGCGCCCTACGAGATGGTTAGGTGGGGCGCGAAGATATTCAGTGCGGGGCTGCAGCTATCGCTGCCGATTGTCGCCGCGCTCCTGATCACCAACATCGCGCTCGGCATCCTCACGCGCGCCGCCCCGCAGCTCAACATTTTCGGCATTGGCTTCCCGATTTCGCTCGGTGTCGGTCTGCTGGTGATCAGCATCGTGCTGCCCTACCTGGGCGGGCCGATCCAGAGCCTGTTCAACCAGGGCATCGAAGCGAGCCGGTCGATACCGCGTGCCGCTGCCGAACGGGCCGCGCCCGCTCCGCTTTCGCCATCTCCCTGAAATCGGGGTCAGACCACCGTTTTCGGCAACTTTTCCAGAGAACGGGGTCAGACCACGGTTTTCCGCAACTATTCCTGAGAACGGGGTCCGACCCCGATGCTCGGAAATATTTCCGACTGGTTTTGCCGATGCCCGCTTATTGTTTTTGAGGGCGGCCTGTTGGGTGCGGCGTAACGCGACGTCCAAGACTCTGCCGCGCGCGTTCCAGGAAGGGCTCATCCCCCATGGCGTAGTTGCCGTTCGTTGCGCGTCGAAGAAAGTCGAGAGCGTGGGACGCGATTTCATCATGGAAGAGTTCGCGATATGCGGCCTGTCGTCCGATCGGCTCGGATCCTAGTCGACAGTAAATCGCATGCGGTGTGATTATTTTATTCTGTGCGCCCTCAGCATTGGCGCCATAGCTCGACCAACGGTATCGATCTGGCGACCTCACCATCCCAGCGCGGACAGGGTTCAGTTCGATATATCGCTGACAAGTCAGCAGGTAGCGCTCCCCTTCAACGAGGCACGAACGGAAGCGGCCCTCCCATAATGTCCCGGTACGGTTGTAACGGCGATTAACATATTGCGAATAGCGCTGGCCAACCGTTTTCATCAGTATGGATGGCGACACGGTATCCAGTGGGGAAACAAGAAGGTGAACGTGATTGGTCATCAGCACGTAGGCATGAATCGAGCAGGCAAGGTCGCTGGCGGCCTCGCGCAACATGCTGAGATAAACGTTGAAATCGCCGTCGGATATAAAGCATGGATGTCGATTATTGCCGCGTTGGATGATGTGCAAAGGAACATCCGGTAATACTAGTCGCGCGCGTCGAGCCATAATCGTCCCCGTTCAGATGGACGTCAACTTTAATTCAGCGTCGCACGCTCGGGCTAAAGACGAATCAAGCAGACGCTAAACGACGCGTCTGCGGTAGCAAAAGGTCTTAGTAGAAATGTTCCGGAAAACGGTGGTCTGACCCCGATTTCGGGAAATGTTCCGGAAAACGGTGGTCTGACCCCGATTTATCGGCTTAGATGAAGTTGAACAGCGACAGGCTGGACATCGCCTTGAACGATTTTTGCGCCGCTTCGAGCGACATCTGCTGTTGCGTGAATTCCGAAATCGCTTTCGCCATGTCGAGGTCTTGCAGCTGCGACAGCGTCGCGGCGTACTGGATGCCCATGTCTTCGCCCGAACTGTCGAGGTAGTCGAGCTCTTTCATGCGCGAGCCGACCGAGGCTTGGACCGTCAGCACCCGGTCCAGCGCCGCACCGAGCCCTTCGCCTGCGGTGCGCAGGCCATTGCTCAGCTTGGCGCGGCCGGCGGGATCCGAGACGTCCAGGCGCAGCGTGTCGATCATGTTGGCCACCGTCGTGAACAGCGACTGCTTGCGGCTCGGTTCGACCGTGAACTGGTCGCCGGCAGCAGGCGCGCCCGTAATCTCGAAAGTGATGCCGTCAAACTTGATCGGCTGGCCACTCTGGTACGGAGCCGCCGGCGTCACCGCGCCAGTGCCGAGGTTGGTGACGGTGTAGCTGGATACGGCCGGGGTGCCGGCGACGCTGAAGTCGAGCCGGTAGCTGTCGCCGGTGAGCTGGCTGCTGTCGCCAACGCCGCGCGAGACGATGCCCGAGCCGGTATTGGCCGCCGCCGCCGCCGTGTCGAATTTGCCGTTGCCGGTGATGTTGCTTTCGAAGATGGACGAGCCCGAGTCGGTGATCGCCAGCTTGCGCGATGCCCCCACCTGCAGCTCGCGCACGCCCTGGTCGCCGTGGTAGTCGGCGCCGCCGGCGCGCAGCGTGAAGGGCAAGTCGTCCGATTTATAGCCGGCAAACAGGTAGCCGCCGGCGCCATCGGTCGAGTTCGCCACGCCGAGCAGGTCCTGCAGCCGCCCTTCGAGTTCGGTGGCCAGCGCCGCCCGCTCCGCGTTCGAGTAGGCGCCGTTGCCGGCCGCGACGCCAAGCTCGAGCATGTCCTGGATCAGCGACTTGGTGTCGTCCAGCTTCGATTCGACCTGCGACAGCGAACTGCGCGCCGATGCGCGGTTCGTGGCGAACTGTTCATTCATCGATTGCAATTGCGTGATGTTGAGCGCGTTGGCCGAGGCGATCGGGTCGTCCGCCGGCGTGATCATGCGGCGGTTGGTCGATAGCTGCATCTGCGTCTTGGCGAATTGCGTCTGCAGCGTTCCCAGCTGGGACGTCGCGCTCGAATACATCATGTTGGTGCTGATTCGCATGGTTCAGTTCCTGTCTATGCTTTAACGGCCGAGCGACAGCAAGGTGTCGAACAGCGTGCTGGCGATCTGCATCACCTTGCCCGATGCCTGGTAGGCCTGCTGGTATCGCACCAGGTTGGCCGCTTCTTCATCGAGGTTGACGCCGGCCACGGCCTGTTGCGAGGAGGTCGCTTGCGCGAGCAAGGTGGCGCTGGCCGCGCCGTTGACCTGCATTTCGCGCGTCTTGTTGCCGACAAAGCTGACCAGCTCCGAATACGCCGACTGGTAGGTGGCGCTGCCGCCGAATACCTTGGTCGTCTGCAGCTCGCCCAGCAGTGCCGCGTTACGCGTGTCGCCCGCGCCGGACGAGTTGGTCGTGACCGTGAACTTGTCGGTGTTGTTTGGCTGCCCGGACAGCACCACGTTGACGCCGCCGAAACTGTAGGTGGCGCCGGCAACGAACGGGACGGTCGCCCCGGCCGCGTATGGCGTGACGTTGCCGTTCAGGGTCACCGCGACGCTTTGCGTGGCAGGGAAACCGCTGACGGTGCCGCCCGCCGCGCTGTTGTATTGCAGCGTCACCGGCAAGGTCATGCCGGAGCTCGCGAAGTCCTTGGTGACACTGCCGGGGCTGACCTTGCCGGTGCCGGTATTGGTCAGCGGCATCTCGGTGGCGATCGGGGCGCGCGCGGCGATTTTCGAGCCGTCCGTGAGCAGGACCTTGAAGTCGGTGGCGCCGTTGATGGTCGGCTTGACCAGGAAATTGTCGCCGCGGATGGCCGTGCCGGAGAGCGTGAATTCCACGCCGTCGATCGTGGTCGGCACCCCGGGCGTAATCGCGAACGGCTTCTGGTCCGACAGGCGCAGCACGCTGTAGGCGCTGCCGTCGTAGCTGACCTTGTAGTCGCTGGTCGACAGTGCGCCGGCATCGACAATCGTCGCCGTCAGGGCGCTGCTGCTGGGAACCGCGCCGGTCGCGTCTTTGGTGACCTGGGGTTGCGCCTGCTGGAAGAAGGCGGTGCCGGCCACGTTGTCCGAATCGCGCCCGAGCTGGTGCTGGGCGTTGAAGCTGGCGGCAAAGCCGATGGCAATCCGGCCCAGCGCATTCTGGGCGCGGTCGAGCGAGTTGGCGCGGAAGTCCAGCAGCCCGCCCAGTTCCCCGCCGCTCAGTGCCGCTGCCGACAGGATATTGACCTTGGATGCGGTCGCATAGCCTACCTCGACCCGGCTCAGGTCGGTCGGCGAGCGGGTCGCCGCCAGTTCGAAGGCTTTCGCCCCGACCACCAGCGGCTGGCCCGAACCGATCGACACCGTATAGCTGTTGGTTTCGGTCTTGGTGACGGTGGCCTTGACGTGCTTGTTCAGCTCGAGGACGAGCTGGTCGCGCTGGTCGAGCAGGTCGTTGGGCATGCCGATCGTGCTGCCGCCGCCTCCGCTGGCGCCGACAATGCGCTGGTTCAGGTCGGCGATCTGGTCCGCGTACGAGTTGATCAGCGTGATGTTGGAGGTGATCTTGGCGTTGACGCCCTCGCGGATTTCTTCCATGCGCGTGTTCAGGCCCTGGAAGCGCGAGGCGAGCGAGTCGGCCGACGACAACAGGGCCTGGCGCGCGGGGACCGAGCCGCCGCTGGCGGCCAGGTTCTGCACGCCGGCGAAGAAGTCTTGCAGCATGGGCGACAGGCCTGAGCTGGCGTCGGCCAGCATGTTGTCGATCTGGGCGATCTCGCCCTGGAATCCGTCGAACGCGCTGGCCGCGGCCTGCGCGCTGCGCACCTGGGTGTTCAGGAAACTGTCGGAGTAACGCTTGATGTCGGCAACCTGGGTGCCGCTGCCGACGAAGCCGTAGCCGAGGTTCTGCGCCAGGCCAGCCGACTGGGTCACGCCCTGGCGGCTGTAGCCGGCGACGTTGGCATTGGCGATGTTGTGGCCGGTCGTCGACAGTGCCGTCTGGGCGGCGAACAGCCCGCTCTTGCCGATACTTAGTAAATTTCCAGCCATGGTGTCAGGTACTTTCTTGTTGATTATCTATATAACGGCAGCTTGGCGAAAAACTTGACTTGTCCGAATGGCAACCAATCACTTCCTCAGGCGAGCGAATGCTTGATGATCCGGGTCAGCTTCGCCGCATACATCGGATCGGTCGCATACCCTGCCCGCTGCAGCCCCTGCGCGAAGCCGCTGACGTCGGTCGCATTGGCCAGCACCTTCTCGTAACGCGGGTTGTTCGTGATCAGCCTGCCGTAGTCCTTGAAGCTGTCGGCAAAGCTGTCATACGCGCGGAACTTTTCCACCTTGGTGCGCGGCACGCCGTTGACGTATTCGGTCGTGACGGCGGTGGCCACCTTGCCCTTCCAGCCCGGTCCGGCCTTGATGCCGAACAGGTTGTTGCTGTTGGTGCCATCGGCGTTCTTGATCTGGCGCTTGCCCCAGCCGGTCTCGAGCGCGGCCTGGCCGAGCATGAACTTGGCCGGGATCCCGGTCGCGCGGCTCGCTTCGTCCGCGTGGCCGGCCAGCTTGTCCTGGAAGTTGCGCACGTGCGCGGCCTGGCTGCGCCCGCTGGCGGTGATGCCCGGCGTGGCCGCGACGGCCGAGCCGAACGGCAGCAGCGCGCCCTTCTGGGCTTCCTTCATCGCGCCCGGGTTCTTCATCAGTGCGGCAGCGTCGAGCCCCGGCGGCATCGCGTTCAGGCCGGGGGCTGGCATCGCTGGCGCGCCCGGCTCGCCGCCGAGCGCCAGCGCCTGCGCATTGGTCTGCTGGGCCGACAGCTGGCGGATCAGCATGTCGGCCAGCCCGACGCCGCGCTTGGCCAGGTTCTGGCTCAGCTGCTGGTCGAGCATCGACGTGAACGTCTTGGTCTGCTGGTTGTCCGTCATGCCTTCGGCCGGCGTCGCTTCGCGCGCGGTCTTGAGCATCATGTTGATGAACATGGCTTCGAACTGGGTTGCCGCCGTTTTCAGCGCTTCCGGCGAGCCGGCCTTGGCCGCCTGCTTCAGCTGGCCGAGGCCCTTGGTGTCGAAGGCCAGCTTGCTGCTCAGGTCATGGGTCGGGATCGTCATGGCCTGGCCTTAAATAATCTCGAGTTCGGCGCGCAGCGAACCGGCCGCCTTCAGCGCCTGCAGGATGGCCAGCAGGTCTTGCGGGCTGGTGCCGATCGCGTTCATCGCCTTGACCACTTCGGCCAGCGAGGCGCCGCCCTTGACCATGATGACCTTGCCCGGTTCCTTCTTGATGTCGATGCTCGGGGTTTGCGTGACCACCGTCCGGCCTCGGGACAAGGCATTCGGCTGGCTGACTTCGGTGTCGACGCCGACGCTGACCGTCAGGTTGCCGTGCGAAATGGCGCAGGTGTCGAGCGTCACGGCCTGGTTCATCACGACCGAGCCGGTGCGCGCGTTCATGATCACCTTGGCGGCAACCTTGGCCGGGTTCACTTCGAGCCCTTCAAGGATGCCGATGAACGACACGCGCTGATCGCTCGACGAGGGCGACATCACGCGCACCACGCGGCCGTCCAGCGCCGTGGCAATGCCAGGGCCGAAATGGTTGTTGATCGCTTCGACCATGCGGCTGACCGTCTGGAAGTCGGTTTCCTTCAGTTCGAGGCGGATCTGGTTGTTTTCGCCGAGGTTGGACGCCACGGCGCGTTCGACCGTCGCGCCGCCGGAGATCCGGCCGACCGACAGGTGGTTGACCTGGACTTGCGCGCCGCCGGCGGCAGCACCGACACCGCCAACCAGCACGTTGCCTTGGGCCATACCGTAGATCTGTCCGTCGGCGCCTTTCAGCGGCGTCATCAACAGCGTGCCGCCGCGCAGGCTCTTGGCGTTGCCGATCGAGGACACGGTGATGTCCATGGTCTGGCCCGGCTGCGCGAACGCAGGCAGCGATGCCGTGACAGTAACAGCGGCCACGTTTTTCAGCTGCAGGCTGGTGCCCGGCGGCAGACTCACGCCCTGCTGCTGGAGCATCGACACGATCGACTGCACCGTGAACGGGGTTTGCGTGGTCTGGTCGCCAGTGCCGTCGAGGCCGACGACAATGCCATAGCCCATCAGCTGGTTCTGGCGCACGCCGGCAATGCTGGCCAGGTCCTTGATGCGGTCCGCGTGCGCCAGTTGCGGCAGCAGCATGGCGGCGCACAGGCCGATGGTGGTGAAAATTTTATGCATGCTCATACCCAATCAGAACGGCAGCAGCGACAGGAAGAAACGCGAGGCCATGGCCGTCATTTCAGCGCGGTCGATCTGGCTGTTGGTGCGGTACTCGACGCGTGCGTCGGCAACCCGCGTGGACGACACCATGTTGCCGGTGGTGATCGTGTCGGGGCTGACCATGCCGGAGAAGCGAATGAACTCGGTGCCCTTGTTCAGCGCGATCTGCTTTTCGCCGGCCACGATCAGGTTCCCGTTCGGCAGCACTTCGGTGACGGTCACGGCGATGGTGCCGGTGAAGTTGTTGCTGGCGCTCTGTTTGTCGGAATCGGCAAACTTGGTGGCCGCATCGGTCGCCACGGCGGCGCCCAGCGCATTGCGCAGCACGCCCGGCGGGGCGAAGTTGACGGAGCCGGTCTTGTCGCCCGAGCTGGCGCCGGCCTTGACGGCCGAGGTGCGTTCGACGATGTTGATGGTCAAGAGGTCGCCGATATGGCGCGCGCGGCGGTCTTCGAACATCGGGCGGTAGCTCGCGACCTGGTAGATCGCGCCATTGTTGGACGCAGGCAGGTCGGACGGAATCGGGCGCGCGCTGGTGGGCACCTGCACGATCGAGGTTGGCGTTGCGGCGCAGCCGGCCAGCGCCAGCGTTGCGAGGATGATGATTGCCTTCATGACTATTCTCCTGCCCGTCTTACATCTGCGAAATTTTCGCCAGCATCTGGTCTGACGTGGTGATGGCCTTGCTGTTGATCTCGTAGGCGCGCTGGGTCTGGATCATGTTGACCATTTCCTCCACCACGTTGACGTTCGAGGTTTCGACATAGCCCTGCATCAGCACGCCGGCGCCGTTGGTGCCCGGGGTGTTGGTGTTCGGGTTGCCCGACGCGCCGGTTTCGACGTACAGGTTTTCGCCCTTCGATTCAAGGCCGGCCGGGTTGACGAAGGTGGCCAGCTGCAAGGTGCCGATCTGCGACGGTGCGGCCACGCCAGGCAGCTGGACCGACACGGTGCCGTCGCGGCCGACGGTGAGCGATTGTGCATTGGAAGGAACGGTGATCGCAGGCTGGACGACGTAGCCCGACGATGTCACCAGCTGGCCGTTGGCGTCGGACTGGAACGAGCCGTCGCGGGTATAAGCAGCGGTGCCGTCCGGCAGCAATACCTGGAAGAAGCCTGGCCCGTTGACCATGACGTCCTTCGAATTGCCGGTCTGCTGGGGATTGCCCTGCGTGTGGATGCGTTCGATCGCGACGGTGCGCACACCGGTACCGACCTGCTGGCCCGACGGCAGCGCGGTTTGCTGCGACGACTGGGCGCCTGGCTGGCGGACGTTCTGGTACAGCAAGTCTTCGAACACCGCGCGCGAGCGCTTGAAGCCGTTGGTGCTGACGTTGGCCAGGTTATTGGTGATGACGTCGAGGTTGGTCTGCTGCGCTTCGAGGCCGGTTTTCGCGATAAAAAGGGAACGGATCATTTTCTTCTCCTGTTTCGGCCGCCGACGGAATCGGCCAAGCCTTGCACAATAGAATCATTATCCGTCCCGCCCTATCAATTCAAAGCGAGGATCTGGGTTGCTTTCGCGGCGTTATTCTCGGCATTCTTCATCAGGCTCATTTGGGTTTCGAACGAGCGCGCCAGGGCGATCATGGTGACCATCGACTCGACCGGGCTGACGTTGCTGCCCTCGAGCGCGCCGCCGGCCACGACCACGCGCGGGTCGGCTGGCGCCGCGCTGCCGTCCTTCATGCGGAACATGCCGTCGTCGCCGCGCACCAGGTCCTGCTCGTCGGGGTTGACCAGCTTGATGCGGCCGAGCACGGTTGGGGCGCCCGGCTTGGTGGTATTCGCGATGGTCGAAATGGTACCGTCGCCGCCGATCGTGACGGTCACTTCCGGCGGGATCGTGATCGGGCCGCCGTCGCCCTGCACCGCCTGGCCCTTGGCCGTTTGCAGCAGGCCGTTTTCATTCATCTGCAGGCCGCCGGCGCGGGTGTAGGCCTCTGTGCCGTCCGCCATCTGCACCGCGATCCAGCCCTTGCCCTTGACGGCGACGTCGAGGTCGCGCCCGGTCAGCTGCAGCGGTCCGGACGAAAAGTCCGAGCCGACTGTCGAATTGACCACGAAGGCCCGCGTCGGCAGGCCGTCGGAGACCACCGGCACGGCGCGGAACGAGTCGAGCTGGGCCCGGAAGCCCGTGGTGGTGACGTTGGCGAGGTTGTTCGACGTCGTCGCCTGCTGCTCGAGGATGTGTTTTGCGCCGCTGGCGGCGGTGTAGATTAAGCGGTCCATTTACTTGCCTTTTATTAGCGCAGGTTCACCAGCGTCTGCAGCACCGAATCCTGGGTCTTGATGGTCTGCGCATTGGCCTGGTAGACACGCTGCGCGGTGATCATATTGACCAGTTCCGCCGTCAGGTCGACGTTCGAGTTCTCGACCGCGGAAGACTGCAGCACGCCCAGGTTGCCGGTGGTGGGCGCGCCGGTCAGCGGCGCCCCGGACATCGACGACTCGGCCCATGCGTTGTTGCCTAGCGGCGTCAGGCCGTTCGGGTTGCCGAAGTTCGCCAGCACGATCTGGCCCAGCGCAGCGGTCTTGCCGTTGCTGTACTGGCCCAGGATGATGCCGTCGGCGCCTGCGCTGAAGCGCTGCAGCTGGCCGGCGGTGTAGCCGTCCTGCAGGATTTTCTTTTCGCTGGTCTGGGTGCCGTACTGGGTCGAGCTGGTGAAGTCGATGTTAATCGGCTGCGACGGCGCCGAACCGGTGGCCGGGAAGATCGGCAAGGTGACAGCGAACGGCATCGCCGTCGTCATGCCGCCGTTGGTGTCGAACGACAGCGTCCCGACCTTTTTGCCAATCACGTTCACTGCATCGGCGATGGCCTGGTCGATATCTTGCGGCGTGTTGCCCTGGACGCCGGCGGCGGTGCTGCCTGCCGCGATGATGGCGGCCTGGTCGGCGGCCGGGTCGGCCGCGATGGCAGCGGCCGATACCATTGCCGATGCGGCATTTGCATAGGTCAGCAAGGCGCTGGTGATGGTCGCAGGCACTGGCGGCACTTCCAGCGTTGCCGCGGTCCAGGCATCGCGCGCGTTGTTCACCGCATCGAACGCCGCACCGGTTCCCTGCGAAGCGGTGGCGACCGTCAGGTTGTTGTTTTCGACGCCGTTATTGGCGACATACACGTCCCATGCGCCCGGGCCGGTCTTGACGTAGAAGGTCGACATCACGTGGGCGTTACCCAGGGTGTCGAACACGTCGATCGGGATCTGCTTGTTGTAGCTGGTCGGGTCGTTCGGATCGAACGGCGAGGTGACCGGCGGCAGGCTGCGCGAGTCGAGGTTCAGTTCGATATCCACTTCGCGGGTGGCAACCGGGGTCAGGTCGCCGGCGTTGATCTGGATCGGCGATGGCGCGCCCGCCAGGATGGTGCCGCCAGGACCGGCCTGGTAACCCGTCAGCTTGGCGCCCTGGGCGTTGATCATGTAGCCGCTCTTGTCGAGCTGGAACTGGCCGTTGCGCGAGTACTGGGTGGTGCCGTTGACGACCGTGCGGAAGAAGCCGGCGCCGTTGATGGCAATGTCGAGCGGGTTGTTGGACGCTTCAATATTACCTTGCGTGAATTGCTGGGCGATGTTCGCGACCTTCACGCCGATGCCGGCGGTGTTGCCGGTCACGCCGTTCAGCGACGCCGCGTACACGTCGGCGAACTGGGCTTGCGAACCCTTGAAGCCGACCGTGCTGGCGTTGGCGATGTTGTTGCCGATGACGTCGAGGGATTTTGCAGCGCCGTTCAAGCCGCTAAGACCTTGTTGAAAAGACATAATATTCTCCTGAGATTTGGTTTTGTAGCGGCTTAAAGGATTTGGCGGATGTCGGCCATGGAGACGACGCCCCGGGACGGCAGGTTCAGCTTGACGCCGTCCCTGGCATTGGTGGTAACGCTGGCAACGGTGTCGAACGACAGGGATTTGGCGTCATCAAGTTCCTGGCCGCCGCGGGTGGCGACCACGCGGATCAGGTAGTTGCCATTCTTGAGCGTGACTGGCTTGCCGTCCTCGCCCAGCTGCGACGGGTCGGGCACGCCGTCCCATGCGACCGGGATGGTGCCTGCCTTGGCGGCGCCCAGGTCGATGGTTTGCACGTCCTTGCCGGTGCGCGGATCGGTGACGATCAGCTGTACGTTGTCGGCGTCGCTGCCAAGGTCCACGCCCATGATCGCCTTGCCGTCGACCAGCTGGGCGAAGTCGCCTTCAACCAGCACGCCGTGGCCGATCATGTTGGCCGCCTGCAGCGCCTCGGACGACTGGTAGCTCGCCTTGAGCGACTCCAGTGTGGTGTTCAGTTTGTTGACGCCGGTAACCGTCGACAGCTGGGCCAACTGGCTGGTGATCTGCGCGTTGTCGAGCGGGTTCAGCGGATCCTGGTTCTTGAGCTGGGTGACCAGCAGGGTCATGAACTTGTCGGTCGCTTCCTCGACGCTGCCGGCGGCCGCCGCCTTCTTGGTCGGGTTGACCGCGTTGAGCAGGTCGTTCGAGATCGGCGTGTTTGCGATGGTTGTCATGGTGGCTTCTTATGGGTTACTGACCGAGCGTCAGCGTCTTGAGCAGGAGGGATTTGGCGGCGTTCATCGTTTCCACGTTGGTCTGGTAGGAACGCGAGGCCGACAGCATGTTGACCATCTCGTCGACCACGTTCACGTTCGGCATCGATACGTAGCCTTTGTCGTCGGCGGCCGGGTGTTTCGGGTCGTACACCTGCTTCAGCGGGGAAGCATCCTCGATCACCTGCTGGACCTTGACGCCGGTGCCGCCGCCTGCAGTCGGCACCGCCTCGAACACCACCTGCTTGGCGCGGTAGGCTTCGCCGGACGCGCTGGTGGCGCTGTCGGCGTTGGCCAGGTTGCTCGCCACCGTGTTCAGGCGCTGCGCCTGGGCGCTCATGGCCGAACCGGAAACGTTGAAGATATTAAACAGCGACATGATTATTGCCCTCCCTGGATGGCCGTCAGCAGGCCGCGGATCTGTGAATTGATCAAGGTGATGCCGGCTTCGTAGCGGATCGCATTGTCGGTGAACTGGTTGCGCTCGACGTCCATGTCGACCGTGTTGCCGTCGACCGCGCCTTGCACCGTGCCGCGGTATTGCACCGGGGTGCCATTGGGCAGGATGCTTGGATTGCCGGCGCCGCCGCCCATATGGTTCGGCGCGGTCGCCTTGAGCACGCCGGCCGGCGGGCCCGACTTTGCCATCGCGCCTTGCAGGGCGGCGGTGAAGTCGATGTCGCGCGCCTTGTAATTCGGCGTGTCCGCGTTCGCGATGTTCGATGCAAGCAATTGCTGCCGCTGCGAGCGCAGGCTCAGCGCGGTTTCATTGAATCGCAGGTAATCGTCGAGTTTGCCAATCATGTCAGGCTCCATCTGTCCGCTGCCGGCCGGTTTGGCGCAACGGTCTTGTTATGACAGGATCGATAGTACGTCTGGGCAACACGACTCAATCGATGGATAAGGGCATGCAAACCGGGGCTATTCAAGCGTTGACGTGCCCGCGGTGCACCATAAGATGCTCTCATTGAACAAAGGCCCCGCCGATGAAACCGACCTTACTTACCGCACTATTACTGGCCGCGCCGCTGGCGCTGGCACAGCAGGGCGCGCCGGCACGGCAAGACCTGGGCGCCCTCCGCCAGGTCGTCGAGCACTACCTGCAGGCGCAGAGCGCCGGCCTGCCCGGAAAAGTCAGCATTAATGTAGGCAAGCTCGACCAGCGCATGAACCTGGCCGCCTGCCCTTCACCGGAAGCCTTCCAGCAGCCCGGCGCACGGGCCTGGGGCAAGACCACGGTGGGCGTGCGCTGCAGCGCGCCGGCGGTGTGGACGGTGTATATCCAGGCGCAGGTGAGCGTGGTGGGCGAGTATGTTGCCGCCGCCGTGCCGCTGGTCCAGGGAAAGGAAATCGACACCTCGCAGCTGGCGATGGTCAAGGGCGACATCGCCGCGCTGCCGAATGGCGTGGTGACCGACATGGCGCAGGCGGTCGGGCGCACCAGTACTGTGTCGCTGGCTTCCGGCGCCCCGCTGCGGCTGGACCAGTTGCGCAGCAAGCCAGTGGTGCAGCAGGGCCAGCTGGTCAAGGTAGTGTCGTACGGAAACGGATTCAGCGTATCGGCCGAAGCGCGCGCAATTGGTACCGCCGCCGATGGCCAGGTGGTGCAGGCGCGCACTCCGTCCGGCGCGATTATCAGCGGACTGGCCCGGGCCGGTGGCCAGGTCGAAGTAGCGTTTTAAAAACTGGTTCAGATTTCTCAGGTTCGGCTAAAGTTTACCGGTAAAGCGCCGTAACATACGCATACCCAAGGAGTTTGGCTCCGCCAGAGAAGGACGATGCTGTGAAAATCAACGATACACTCAAGAACAACACTTCCCTGCCTGTGTCGAACACACCGGCATCGGGTGCCAAAGGCACCGACAAGGCAGCGCCCACATCGGCTCCGGCAAGCTCGGACAATGTGCGCCTGTCCTCGCAGGGACAAGCACTGGCCAGCGTCAGCGGCAGCGGCGCGGTGTTCGACACCAAAAAAGTCGAACGCATCAAGCTCGCCATCGCGGACGGCCAGTTCCAGGTTAACTCGGAAAAAGTAGCGGACGGCTTGCTGGAAACAGTGCGCGACCTGCTGCATGCCCGCAAACGATAAGACACCCAATGGCAAGCCCGCTCGACACCCTGCACGACGAACAACACCTGGTTTCCTCCCTGCTTGACCTGATGAAACAGGAACAGCAGTGCCTGATCGGTGCGGATACCGACGGGTTGAACGCTATCACCCCGCGCAAGGCCGAGCTGATGAATGACCTGGCAGTGCTTGCCAACCAGCGCCACCAGGTGCTTGGCGCCGCGGGATTCGCGGCCGAGGAAGCGGGCATGCAGGAATTTGTCGGGCAAGCCGACGACCGCCGCGCCAGCGACGCCTGGCACGTGCTGCTGGACCTGACCCGCGAGGCCAAGGAAATCAACCGCGTCAATGGCATGCTCATCAACAAACAGATGACGCACAACCAGAACCTGCTCAATGCCATGCGCCAGCCGGCCAACGCCGCCGACGCGGCTGTGTACGGCCGGACCGGCCAGACAACGCCTGGCGGCCCGTCGCGCCGCTTCGTGGTCGGCTGAGCCCTCCCTGACCGATCCCGACGGCCGCTGATGCGGCCGTTTTCAATTCCCACCTACGTTTGAGATAGCTCAACAAACCCATCGATTCAATCGAATCGCTATTTACTTGCGGTCAAGGTAATGTGAGGATCGCTGCTCAGCTCGCCAAGCCGCGAGCTCATCAGCCTCCGCCGTCCGGCCACGGCCCGGTCCGCCGTACCGGGACGATCGAAATGTCCAGAATTTAACATTTCGCCCCAGTCCGACCAATATCTCAATGCGCGCACCCTCTTGATTCGTAAGGAAAAGTTTGCAATTTCCTCTTGGAAATGGCGGTGCGAAAATACGTTGAGTATTCGCCCAAATGACACAATTTCCGACGATTCAATGTTTACTCCGAGCACATGAATGTGTGACGATGCTTGCGTTGAGTTCGCCATTTTTGGCGGTGCAGCCTGCTTCCGGCACAGACGACCTCGGCAACCAAAATAAAAACCCTTACATTCATTCGGAGACCACAATGAAATGGAACCACGTATTAAAAGCGGGGGTGTCAATTGTTGCAGTGGCGGCGTGCTTCTCGGCACAGGCCGCCTCAAATGGCGTGACCGTCAGCATCGCGCCGGAAAAGAGCTCGCTCAACAAGGATGAAGACGTGGTCGTGCGCGTCACCATCACCAATACGTCGTCCACCCCGCAGTACATCCTGAAATGGCACACGCCGTTCGCTGGGGTCGAGGAAGCGCTGTTCGACGTCACGCGCGATGGCGTAAAGGTTCCCTACCTCGGCGCCCACTACAAACGCCCTGCCCCGACGGCCAAGGACTACTATCTGCTCAAACCGGGCGCTTCGCACACGGCCAAGGTGGAACTGTCGGCCATTTACGACATGAGCGTCACCGGCGACTACGCGATCCGCTACCATGCGGCGGCGATGGACCTGTTCGCGCACGGCCAGGCCGCGGCGGCGAAGATCGCCCGCGGTGTCGATGAAATCGAATCCGCCCCAGCCGCGCTGTGGATCAACGGCCGCCTCGAGCGCGGGACGATCGTCGGCAGCCCGTTCGAGCTGCAAAAGGCGCCGTCGAATCCGGGCCCTGCCTCGCTCGGCTTTACCAACTGCACCGCGTCGCAGCAGTCGACGATCGCGTCGGCAATCACGACGGCCAAGTCGATGACCGACAACAGCGTCAGCTACCTGGCCAGCGGCACCGCCGGCGCCCGTTACACCAAGTGGTTCGGCACCTACACCTCGGCGCGCTACGCCACCGTGAAGGCGAACTTCAGCGCCATCAAGGACGGGTTCGACAACAAGCCGGTCGTGGTGGACTGCAAGTGCAAGCAAAACTATTACGCATACGTCTATCCTACCCAGCCATACAAGATCTACGTCTGCAAGGCATTCTGGACGGCGCCGATGTCCGGCACCGACTCGAAGGGCGGCACGCTGATTCACGAGATGAGCCACTTCAACGCGGTGGCAGGCACGGAAGACTGGGTCTACGGCCAGTCTGGTGCCGCCAGCCTCGCGATCAGCGATCCGGCCAAGGCAATCGACAACGCGGATAGTCACGAATACTTTGGCGAAAATACGCCAGCGTTGTAAGCAGTAACTGGGCAAACGGAAAAGCCTGAACGGGCCGGCAGCAATGCCGGCCCGTTTTTTATGTGCAGTTCTACTTGCGGAAGATAAAGCTGACCGGTCTCACCGGCACCGTCGCCGGCGTGACCAGGTTCGAGAGGTCGCTGACCAGGCTGCCGCGAAACGCCAGCGTGTAGGTGTGCTCGCCGGCCAGGAAGTCATAGCTGGGCGTTATGTCGATGCTGTTGGTTTTGGTCGTACCGGGCTTTACCGCGACGTAATCGTCCTTCGTGATCGCGCCGCGCTTGACCTTGCGGCCGATATACTCGATTTGCTTGCCGGTACCGGCTTCGCGGATGTCGAATGCCGGCGCGATCAGTTCATCGTCCTCGTACATCGCCTTCGGCACATAGACAGCTTGCTTGCCGCGGTTTTCGGCGGCCAGCCGGACGATGACCTTGCCGCCCGTAGTGTCAACCTGCACCTGCTCGCTCACGCCATCCATCGCCTTGCCTCCAGCGCCAGCCATGGCCGATGCAGTCATCAGCGCCAGCGCGGCGAACGTTATTGGTTTCACGTGATTTCCCCCCTCAGCGCGCTCCGGCTACCGAAGACATGATCGTCACCGCCACACGCCGGTTGCGCGCGCGCCCTTCCGGCGTGTCGTTCAGCGCGAGCGGTACATTGGCGGCGTGGCCGAGGGCCGTCAGGCGTGGCGCCGGCATGCCGCTGTCGATGAACAAGCGTACCACGCTGCTGGCGCGTGCGGCGGACAGCTCCCAGTTCGACGGGAACACCGAATTGCTGATCGGCGCGGAGTCGGTATGGCCTTCGACCTGCACGTTGTGGCCGTCGTCGGCCAGCAGCCGGGCGATGGCGTGCAGCGGCTGGCGCGCTTCGGAGGTGATGGTGGCATCGCCGGGCGCGAACAGCGCGCTGGCGTTGATGTCGACCGTCACGCCGCGTCCGGTCTGGGTAATGCTGACCTTGCCGGCCTTGACCAGCGGCGACAGGGTATTGTCGAGCCGCTTGGCCAGCAGGCTCAGGCGCGACTGCTCGCGCCGGATCGCTTCCAGCTTGCGCCGCGCGGCAATGTTATCCATCGGGATCAGCGGTTCGATCGCTGCGCTGCCGGGCGCGGCCTTCTCCTTGCGGCCAAAGGCGTCGCCGAGCGAATCGGAGAACACACGGTACTTGCCTTCATTGACCACGGAAATGGCGTACATCACGACGAAGAAGGCAAACAGCAAGGTGATGAAGTCGGCGTACGAGATCAGCCACCGTTCGTGGTTCTCGTTGTCCTCGACGTACTTCTTGCGCGCCATGGCCGGGCTCAGGGACGCGACAGCAGGCTGGCGACGCGCTCTTCCACCACGCGCGTATGGTCGCCGCTGGCGATGTCGTGGAACACTTCGGTGAGGATCTCGTACTGGGTGACCGTCTCGGCCACGATGCCCTTGAGCTTGTTCCCGATCGGGTAGAAGAACAGGTTGGCCAGGCCGACGCCGTAGACGGTGGACACGAACGCCACAGCGATGCCGCTGCCCAGGCGCGACGGGTCGCTGAGGTTTTCCATCACATGGATCAGGCCCAGCACCGCGCCGAGGATGCCAATGGTGGGCGCATAGCCCGCTGCCGATTCCCAGATCTTGGCGGCCTGGCGCTGGCTGAATTCATAGGCCGTCAGCTCGATTTCGAGGATGCCGCGCAGCTTCTCGGGCTGGATGCCGTCGATGACCAGGCGCAGGCCTTTCTGGATGAACTTGTCGTTGGTGCCCTGCATGTACTGTTCGAGGGACAGCAAGCCATCGCGGCGCGCGTGCGAACTCCACGAGGTAATTTCGCGCGCCAGGGTAATCCGGCGGCTCGGCGGCGGCACGAACACCCATTTGAGCATGCGCACGCCGCGCATGAAGGTCGCGCGTTCATTCTGCAGCAGCACGGCGCCGAAAGTGCCGATCACCACGATGGAAAACGCTGCCGGCTGTACCAGCGAGGCAAACTTGCCTCCGTCCATGCTGTGACCAAGCAAGAGCCCGGCCACGGCAATGATGATTCCGACTATGCTGGCCCAGTCCACGCCTGCTCCCGTAGTTGCGCGCGCAACCGCGACACCGCCTGGGTGTGCAGCTGCGAAACGCGCGATTCAGATACGCCCATGACGGCGCCGATTTCCTTCAGGTTCAATTCTTCTTCGTAGTACAGGCTCATCAGGATCTTTTCGCGCGGCGGCAGGCCGTCGATCGCGTCGATCACCGCCTGGCGGAAGTCGCCTTCCATCAGGGTCGCCAGCGGGTCGCTGTCATCGACCGCGTAACGGTCGAGGAAGCTGTCGCTGCCTTCTTCGGAGTGGAAGTCTTCGTAGTAGACCAGCTGGTGGCCGCCGCCGTCGGACAGCATGTCCTGATACTCGGCCAGCGACATCTTCATGTGCTTGGCGACTTCCGTTTCGGTCGGCGGCTGGCCCAGCTTCTGCTGCAAGGTGGCCATCGCGGTCTCGATCTTGCGCATGTTCTGGCGCATCGAGCGCGGCAGCCAGTCGCTGTTGCGCAGCTCGTCGAGCATCGCCCCGCGGATGCGCAGCACCGCGTAGGTTTCGAATTGCGCGCCGTGGGTTTCTTCGTAGCGGCTGATGGCGTCCAGCAGGCCGATCATGCCGGCCTGCACGAGGTCATCGACTTCCACACTCGGGGGCAGCTTGGCCTTCATGTGGTGGGCAAGACGCTTTACCAACGGCATATGCTCCGTCAGTAGATGGTTCTTGTCCGCTTTGCCTTTGACCGTGTACATGTTCAATTCGTGTTTCAAGCGCCCAGTTGGGTGTTGCCGCCAGTACGGCCAAGTTGTGGCATGCCCGGCAGCGCGAAGCGGCCGGCCAGGCGGCGGAATGCCACCGACGCCCCCGCCAGCGGGAACGCGTCGACCACGGAACGTCCAAGACGCGCCGCCCGGTGCAGGTGTTCGTCGGCGGGAACCGATCCCATCGACGTGAGCTGCACTGCCAGGTAGCGGCTTGCCGCGGTTGCCATATTATCGTATACCACCTTCGCTTCTGTCTCAGAAGCATTAGTTACCAGAATACCGAAGGGGCGGCGCCCGTATTGCTGGGACAAGCGCTTGATCAGCGCGTAGGCGTTGGTGATGGAGGTGGCGCTGGTCGAGACCTGCACCACGATCTCGGAGGTGCCCATGACCGGCAAGGGAAAACTGTCGTCGTCGCCGAATTCGCCGTCGACCATCACGATGCCCGACTGCTTGACCAGCACGTCGAAACTGTTGGCCATGCGGCGCACGTCGTCCGCGTCGTAGCGGCCGCCGCGGCGCATGCTGGCCACGCCGAAGCCTTGCGGCGCTTGCTGGACCACCTGGTTCAGGCCGCACTCCTGGCGCGCCACCGCCATCAGGCTCGGGCCGCTGTCCATGCCGAGCCGGCGCGCGACGCCGCTGGCGCCTTCGCAGGCGTCGACCAGCAGCACGTCACTGCCGGCGTGGGCCAGCGAGGCGCCCAGGTTGACCAGCATGGCGCCCTTGTCGTCGCTGGACGTGGCGGAAAGGAAGGTGACGATGCGCGGCTTGGGGCCGGCCAGCATCCGGCGCAGGCCTTCGGCCTGGTCGAAATCGAAGTTAGCCAAGGTGCACCTCGCGCAGCGAACGGTCGTTGCGCGCGGTGCTGGTTGCGGCCATCAACAGCGGCAGCTCGGCATCGGAGAATTGGGTGGCGACCGCTTCGCGCTTGAGGCGGAAGGCACGGTCGACCAGCATGCCGCGGTCGGCCAGGTGCAGGTCTTCCGGCACGCGCTGGCCGTTGGAGATATAGAACAGGTTCAGTTTCTGGCGGATGATGACGTCGAGCACGTTGCCGATCGAGGCCGCTTCGTCCAGCTTGGTCATGATGCAGCCGGCCAGGCCGCTGCCCTGGTAGGCGCGCACGACTTCGTTCAGGGTTTCGTTGGTCGAGGTCGCGTTCAGGCACAGCAGGCGCTTCACGTCGGCGCCGCTTTCGGACAGCATGGCAACCTGCGCGGCCACGTTCTGGTCGCGCTGCGATACGCCGACGGTGTCGATCAGCACGGTGTGCTTGTTGCGCAGTTCTTTCAGTGCGATGCGCAGGTCGGCTTCGTCTTTTACCGAGTGCACCATCACGCCGAGAATCTTGCCGTAAATGCGCAGTTGCTCATGGGCGCCGATACGGTAAGCGTCGGTGGTGATCAGGGCCAGCTTTTCCGGGCCGTGGCGCATCACGCAGCGGGCCGCCAGCTTGGCGGTGGTGGTGGTCTTGCCGACGCCGGTCGGGCCGACCAGGGCGAACACGCCGCCTTTTTCCAGGATCTCGTCTTCGTTCTCGAGCGTGGTCAGGTTGCGGTTCAGGACAGTCTTAATCCAGCGCAGGCTCTCGGCCGAGTCTTTTCCGGCTGGCAGTTTTTCAATCAGGTAGCGCGACAGGCTGGCCGAGAAACCGGCCGCCAGCATTTCGCGCAGCACGCCGGCCTTTTGCGGCTCGCGCTGGGCGGTCGCGCCCCACGAGATTTCCGCCAGCTGGGTTTCCATCTGGCCGCGCATGGCGCGGATTTCTTCCATCATGCCGCTCATTTCGGCGGCGGCGCTGTCCTTGGCGTGGGCGATGGCCGCCTGCATCAGCGACGACATCTGGGCCATGTCGAAGGCCGGCGCGGCTGGCGTGGCGTACGGGTCCTGCGGCGCGGTGGCGCGGCGGTTGACGAACGGCTCGGCGGGGATCTGCAGGCTTGGGCGCGGCTGGGCCATTTCGGTGTCGGGAGCCGGAGCGGAAACGGAGGCGGCGTCGTCGCTGGCCAGGGCCAGGATTTCGACCACGCCGTCGACCGGGCGGTTCGACAGGATCACGGCATCGGGCCCGAGGGAGTCACGGACTTTGCGCAGTGCTTCGCGCGAGGTGGCTGCGGTGAATTTCTTGACGTTCATTTGTTCTGCTCCCGGATACCTGCTGAAGGTGCCGCCACATGGCGCGCCTTGTCAATCTCATAGGACTGATTATTGACGATGCCGTGAAGAAACCATCGGGGGAAAAGGCGGGGAAATGGGGGTCATTTCACCAGTGGCCGGTCCTTGGCAGAAAATATCAAGGACTTATAGGAGAAAGGAAAGGCGGCGGATGCGCGCGTTGCGCTTATCCGCCCTACTGGGGCCGCCACGAACCTTCATGTAGGGCGGATAAGCGCATGGCGCGCATCCGCCGTTTTGACTTACCCTGGCACGCCCACCAGGCTGGTCACTTTGATGGTCTTGGTCTCCGGCACTTCGTTGTGCGACAGCACCTTCAGCTGAGGCAAGGCGCGGCGCAGGAAACGCGACAGCAGCGGACGCAGCGGCCCCGGCACCAGCAGCACCGGCGTCAGGCCCAGCGCTTCCTGCTGCTGCGCGGCGGCGCCCGCCTGCTGGGCGATGGTGTCGGCCAGGCCAGGCTCGATGCCGCTGCCGTCGCCGCCCGCCCCCATCGCCTGCATCAGCAGTCGCTCGAGGCGGTTGTCCAGGGTCATCACGGCAAGTTCGTTGGTGCCCGGGAACAGCTGCTGGACAATCGCACGACCAAGCGCGATGCGCACCAGCGCGGTCAGCTCGTTTGCGTCCTGCGTCTGCACCGCGTATTCCGCCAGCGTCTCGATGATCGAGCGCATGTCGCGGATGTGGACGCCTTCGACCAACAGATTCTGCAATACTTTCTGCAAGGTCGACAGCGGCACCAGCTTCGGCACCAGGTCTTCGACCAGCTTTGGCGATTCCTTGCTCAGGTGGTCGAGCAGCGCCTGCACTTCGGTGCGGCCCAGCAGTTCGGAAGCATGGGTCGTGATCAGGTGGTTCATGTGGGTGGCGACCACGGTACCGGCGTCGACCACGGTGTAGCCCATGCTCTGCGCTTCGTCGCGCAGGCCGGCGTCGATCCAGGTCGCCGGCAGGCCGAACGCCGGGTCGGTGGTAACCAGGCCCGGCAGGTTGCCGGTGGCCATGCCCGGATTGATCGCAAGGAACTGGCCATTCAGCGCTTCGCCGCTGCCCACTTCCACGCCTTTGAGCGTGATGCGGTAGGCCGACGGTTTGAGCTCGAGGTTGTCGCGGATGTGCACCGGCGGCGCCAGGAAACCGACTTCCTGTGCGAATTTCTTGCGGATGCCCTTGATGCGCTTGAGCAGTTCGCCGTTCTGGCCCTTGTCGACCAGTGGAATCAGGCGGTAGCCTACTTCCAGCCCGAGCGTGTCGACCGGCATGATGTCCTGCCAGGTCGCTTCTTCCGTCTCCGGCGCGGCGCTCGGCGATGCGGCGGCCGCTGCGGCTGCGGCGGCTTCGGCCGCCTTGGGCTGCTCCTTGTCGCGCTTTGCCACAAGGAAGCCGGCGCCGCCCAGCATCGCTGCCAGCAGCAGGAACACCAGGTTAGGCATGCCCGGGATCAGGCCCATGCCGCCGACGATGACGGCGGTGATGTACAGCACTTCGGGCTTGGCGAACAGCTGGCGTACCAGCTGGGTGCCGACGTCCTGGTCGCTTGCCACCCGCGAGACGACGATACCGGCCGCGGTCGAAATGATCAGCGAGGGAATCTGCGCGACCAGGCCGTCACCGATGGCCAGCAAGGTGTAGGTCTTGGCAGCGTCGCCAAACGACATGTCGTGCTGCAGCATGCCGACCAGCAGGCCGCCGATCATGTTGATGACGGTAACCATGATGCCGGCGACAGCATCACCGCGCACGTACTTCGAGGCGCCGTCCATCGCGCCGTAGAACTCGGCTTCCTGGGCCACTTCGGTACGGCGGCGGCGCGCCTCGTCTTCCGGGATCAGGCCCGCGTTCAGGTCGGCGTCGATCGCCATCTGCTTGCCCGGCATCGCATCGAGGGCGAAACGCGCGCCCACTTCGGCGATACGGCCGGCGCCTTTGGTGACGACGGTAAAGTTAATGATGGTCAGGATGATGAAGACGATGATACCGACCGCGAAATTACCGCCGATCAGGAAGTGGCCGAACGCCTCGATTACCTTACCGGCGGCGCCGGCGCCGGTGTGGCCTTCGGTCAGCACCACGCGGGTGGAGGCCACGTTCAGCGACAGGCGCAGCATGGTCGACACCAGCAGGATTGCCGGGAACGCCATGAAGTCGAGCGGCTTGACGGTGTACAGGGCTGTCAGCAGCACGATCACCGACAGCGCGATGTTAAAGCTGAAGAACAGGTCGAGCACGAACGCCGGCAGGGGCAGGATCATCATCCCGAGCAGCATGATGATCAGGACCGGCGCGGCCATCGAGGTGGCGCCGCCCTTCATGTTCGGCATCCAGCCAGGCAATTTCATGCTGTTCATCGAGGTGCTCCGTTATTCGTATCTGGTTTCTTTTGCGATGCCGGGTCGTGCGGATCGAGCTCTGGCGGTACCGGCAGCTTGCCCGGACGGTCAGGATGCTTGCCGTCACCCTTCTTGAACGCGCGCAGCTGGAACACGTAGGCCAGCACTTCGGCCACCGCCGAGTACAGCGCTTCCGGGATCTCGTCGCCGATTTCGGTGTGCTTGTGCAGCGCACGGGCCAGTGCCGGCGCTTCCAGCATGGCCACATTGTTTTCCTTCGCCAGCTCACGGATGCGGGCCGCGATCACGTCGGCGCCCTTGGCCACCACGCGCGGCGCACCGCGTTCGCCGTCGGCATATTTCAACGCGACCGCGTAGTGGGTCGGGTTGGTGACCACCACGTCGGCGGTCGGGATCGCGTCCATCATGCGGCGCTGGGCCATCTCGCGCTGCATCTGGCGGATCTTGCCCTTCATCTGCGGGTTGCCGTCCGATTCCTTCGATTCCTGGATGACTTCCTGGCGCGTCATCTTCAGCTTGTCGCTGTAATGCCACATCTGGTAGGGGCCGTCGATCAGCGCGATCAGGCCGAGGCCGCCGACGATGAACAGGAAGGCCGACCCCATCAGGTCAACCAGGTGGGCGCTGCCCGAATGCAGTTCCTCGACGGCGAGGCCGATGACGGCTTCCTTCTGGTTGACCACGACCAGGTAGGCGACCGCGCCGACCACGACGGTCTTCGCGATGGCCTTGAACAGCTCGACGAGTGCATTCTTGGAGAACATGTTGCCCAGGCCCTTGACCGGGTTGAGCTTGCCGAAATTCGGCATGAATGCCTTGCTGGAAAAGAGCCAGCCGCCGATCAGCAGCGGCGAGGCCAGCGCGACCACCATGATGGCAAGGGCCAGCGGCAGGCAGGCCAGCAGCACCTGGCCGATATCGGAAGTGACGCGCTCGATCAGCACGCTTGGATTGTAGATTTGGTCACGGGTGAGCGCCAGGCCGGACACCATGGTCGCGTTGAGCTGACGCACCAGGCCGCCGCCTGTCATCCACAGGCCGGCGCCGGCTGTCATCAACACGGTAAAGGTTGCCAATTCGCGCGATCGGGGAACGTCGCCCTCTTCACGGGCCTTCTCCAACTTCCTGGCTGACGCGGGTTCGGTCTTTTCTGCGTCGCTTTCGTCGGACATTCGGGCTCCTGCTCATGCCTGCGCCGCGGTCGAAGCGACGCGGCAAGCAGGTGTGACAGGCGCTATTATTCTTCAT
>DASWSX010000089.1:0-34068 GCA_036402435.1 Telluria sp.
CGGTTTCCGGGCTCCGTTCCAACTTTCGCGGTTGGTGCGCTGAGGCCGTCGGCAACTCATTCCCCCGCGAGGTGTGAGAAGACGCGCTGTCGCATAGCCTGCCGGATAAGGTTGAAGCCGCCTATCGACGAGGAGACTTGCTCGAAAAACGAGTAGCGCTCATGGAGGCGTGGGCCAATTTTTGCCAACCTCGAGGGATGATGAAACCCGGAGTGTGAATCAACTTCTGAGCGTTCTCGATGAAGGCGGCAGTTCGCCACCATTCGGAGGCGCGAACTCTCTGGTCGACCAGACTCCCAGCATTTCGCTTGGCGAAGCCGTGACTAACGGAGGTTCGAGAAGTATCAATACCATCACATTTGGATCTGAATGGATTTGCACTTTAAAAGTGTTGCGAAAAGCAGACTTTTATAAATTTTGCATTTTCAGAAATGCAATTTGTTGCTACTGTTTGCGGTAGCCACTCCGGTTCAGCGCCCGAGGCAACCCTGCCGTGCCGATTTCAGTGTCAATGCTCGCGCTCGCGAGCGCCTAACATTGACGACGCATCGATGTGCGCGGCTGCAACGCCGCACTAATAGAACCGGGTCCGGCACCTGCATTTTTATGGCCTGTTCAGGCATAGTTGCCGCTTGCGCGCAGGCGGCGTCTTGCACGAGGGTCAGGCTCCCAGCCTGCTGGATGGCGGCATTCCGGCACCACCGTCGTGGTTTGCGCCGGTCAGCAAAACAGCGGCCAGGTGGGGCACGTTCTCTGTCACGAATCTGAACTGATCCGATTAATTTTGGCTTTGTAGCGATTTAAACCGCGCAGTCCAAATTGGTTTTAGATCGTCGTAGCTGTTTCGTCTTTATTTTCGTTGGATTTCGGATAACCACGGTTACCCATTTCTTTTCGTGTACGAGGGGAACGCAATGATTCGGTCTATGATTTCCGTGCTGTTTTTTTTGGCTGGCGGCGCGTTGATCGTGCCGCTCTCTCAAGCGCAGGTCGGATCGATTCAAGGATCGTTTAACGTTAGCACCTCTGGTTCGTCGTCTTATAGCCTTCCGATCAGAACGGTTCCTGGTTCGTCCGGCATGGCCCCTAAGCTCACTTTGAGTTATGACAGCCAATCCGTCGGCGGAGCTGTTGGGGCCGGCTGGGGAGTGGTAGGCATATCGACGATTACACGGGGCGCGAGAAACCTTCACCCGCATGGCAGGATAACGGGTGTCAAACTGGATGACGATGATGCGCTTTTTCTTGACGGACAAGAGCTGGTGCCGGTCTCCCGGAATGGCGTGGGTCCTGGGCAGCGAATTGAATACCGCAAGCGCGTAGATGACCAGAGCAGGATCACTAGAACTGGCGCAAGTTTTGGTACGGCGCTATTTCAGGTTGACACGAAAGGCGGTTTGCAGCTGGTATTTGACGGCTCGAACAACAGTCGTGTTCAAGTCGGCACAGCGACCCTCCTTGCTGCGGTAAGCAGCATACGTGACACTGTGGGAAATTTTATATCTTTCGAATACGCTCAAAACGGGAAGGGCGACTTTAACGTTGTAGCGGTTAAGTATACGGGCCATAGGAACGCCAACGGTATCGATCGTCCCCCGTTCGCTGCGGTTACTTTCGAATACGAAACTGCTCCACGTCCATCGACCAACTTTCTAGCAGGGTTTCTGGTTTCGCGTGACCAACGGCTGAAGTCCATTACTTCTGGCCTCTTAGCAGGCCCCTCAGGGCAGACGCAGCTCGCTAGATACTCGTTCGAGTATAAGGACACCGAGACGTTGGGGCGCTTTGTCTTGAGCCGCATCCGTGAATTTGGTTCCGATAATTCGGAACTACTGCCAACCGAGTTCGAGTACACCAACGGGAGTGTCAGCTGGACGCCAGCCACTGCGCAGCTACCGATAATTTCCCTTGCTGCAGGAGAGGCGCTAAGCCTGGGCTACCGCGTCGCCAACTATACCTCAGGTGACACTCGGCCAGATCTCCTTTTCGCGTTGGAGGTCGAAGGACAGATTGAGACCTTCGCATTCGCAAATGAGAACGGGGCCTGGGTCCCCGACGAAAAATTCAAGCCACCATTCGCTTTCGCCACTGCAGACGGCGCCGACCTAGGCACGCTATTGGCCGATCTCAATGGCGACGGAAGGGTTGATCTAATCAAGCGAACAAGGCGGAGTGACGGAGCCCGCGAGGAAGCCGCGCTTCTGGCAGGCCCAAACGGTTGGGAGGTCGCCGACGCTTACAAGCTCCCGTTTGATTTAAGTGACAGCGGTAAGCCCACTGCAATTGTCAGCCTCGTACACATCTCAGGCGGCGTCGGGCACGATCTGGTTTACGAGGCCGACGGACAGAAGGGGGTTCTCATCAATACTGGAAGTGGTTGGCAGGCTCAACCCGCGCCCGCACCACCTGCGCCTTTGCAAAGCGGCCGCTTTATTGATCTCGATTGCGATGGCAGAGAGGACTTCCTCGCTACTGTTACGAGCGGTGGGGGGGAAGTATGGCAGGCCTGGCGGTTTGTGGCCGGTAGCTGGCAACCAATGGCGACCGCGTTTCTGCCGACGAACGCGTCCGCACGGGGCATCGCGTCGCTGCAAAAGGCAAAGCTAAATGGTGATGATTGTACGGATCTCATCTTTGCCGGTGTCGCGAAGTCTGCATGGCTCGGAGGTGCAAACGGTCTGACCGAAGTCGCTGCTTTCGCGCCGGTCTTCAGCATAGTGAATGGAGATGGTGGAACCCGAGCCGCAATCGTTGCAGACTTCGATGGAAACGGGCTTTCGGACGTCGTGGTGAATCAGCGCGATGTTAACGGTGGCGTTACCTCCTTCGCATACCTGTTGAAATCGGACGGCTGGCACTTGACCCCGGGGTTTGTCCCCCCGCTTCTCAGCGACCTCGGGCAGAAAAGCCGCATATTGCCTGTTCTGGCAGACGTCGATGGTAACGGCATGCCAGATATTGTGTTGCCGAGCGATTCAAGAGATAGCTTCGGAAAAGTCTACCTCAGCGAAACTGACGGGCTGCACGAATCGCCAAATTACGTGCCTAAGGTAGCTTTCTCCAGAAAGGACCAGCAGGACCGCGGAATCCGGTTTCTAGATCTGAACGGTGATGGATTACTCGACGTAATTTATCGCCGCGACGTGACCCGTAACGGCAAGCTTGACAGCATATCCGATGCGCAGATGAATACTGGCACTGGCTGGCGTTCAGTTGCTGGACTAAGACCGCCGCTCCCATTTGCGGGAGATGGCATTTCCGGATCGCCCTCACAGTTCGTTGATGTGAACGGTGATGGCCAACTTGACCTTCTGTACAGCTATGACAAGGCGGATGGCACAAAGCTTCGCAAGCTTTATCTGAACACTAATTCACCTGGAGGAACTGCCGCGTGGATCGAAGCCGTTAATTCTGCGCTCGCTCCGCCTAATGACTTTCCGTTCGCCATCGAGCACCAAGGCGACCAAGGAGTGCGGCTAACGGATCTGAATGGAGACGGTCGCGCCGATTTGATAATAGGTTCCCTTCCAGCAAAGGCGGCAGGTGAAACGCGACCGATTGAAAACTGCAAGAACAACCCGAATGACCCTGTGGAATGTGACTGGAATCGTGACCTGTTTCGCGCTGCTGCGTTTCTTAACAACGGTACTGGTTGGGCGGCCGCTCCAACCTTCGCATCGCCGATACCATTGGTGGCTCTTGGATCGTTATTCGCACGCCAATCCTCAGATCTTTCGGTGCAAATTGCCGATCTCACCGGCGACCGACTTCCCGACATCGCGGCTTCCTTTCAGCACCCATTTGACAAGACGAAGTTGGTCAATGAAGTTTGGGAAAATACCGGATCTGGCTGGCGTAAGAGTGCCATCACCGTGCCAACGATGCTCGATGAGCCATCGCGCAGTCCGCGGGTGCTTGTGCAATGGATCGACATGAATGGAGATGGACTGTCTGATCTGGTTAAATCCGAACGGCGGGGTAACGCAAACAAGTCCACGACCTGGCTCTCAACGGGCAATGGATTCCAGGCGGCCGAGGAATTTAGGATTCCGATTGACGCAATTGCCGACCGCGATGGCGACCCAGTGTTTCGCTTGGTCGACGCGAACGGCGATGGCCTACCTGATGTGATTTCGGCCAAGCCGGGGTCGGATGGTTTGCCCGAAAGGAAACTGTGGTTGAATAACGGGGCGACGTTGAGCGCCGCACCCGATGATTCTGTACGGGCCCTTCCGGCGGTCATCGATGGCGATGGGCGAGATCAAGGGGTGCGATTTTTTGACGTGAATGCTGATGGCTTGCTCGATGTTCTGCAGTCATATGCAACCGGACCGAGTAATGAGGTGGCAGCTGCCCAAATCCTCCTCAACGCCGGAGGTCGTTCCGACATGCTCGCCCAATTCACCGGAGGGTATGGCCTCCGTACCGAGATCACCTATCAGCCGATGGGGCAGCCTCTTAAAGCCATGTCTAGGGGTATTGGATGGGCGAAGGTATATGAACCGGGTGAGAACAGTGTTGTGTATCCCCTAATAAGACCGGTACCAGCGGCATATTTAGTGTCACGCGTAAGGGTTAGCGACGTGGCTGGCGGTGTGCTCGGTTTCTCGTATCGGTATGGTTCTTTGTTGTTCGATGCGCGAGAGATGAAATCGTTAGGTTTCGGTTGGCGCGAGGCATTCAACGAGAAAACGTCTGTCGTCGAACGTACTGAGGTTAATCAATCACTTGAGCTGGTCGGGCGCCCTGCGCGAACTACCAGCTGTTTGCTTAATACTTCAATCGTACAAAATACTGCGGGTAGACCCAATTTGTGTGCAATGACCGGCAATGACGCCCGCGCCCGTCTACTGCGTGCGGTAGAGTTTGCCTGGCGAGTGGCCAGCGGCATGGTCGGGCCGGCGTCTGCCGAACAGACGCCGCTTACCCAAATAACCCTCAAGAGCAGCGACACCCGCGAATGGGAGCTCGACGGTGGCCTCGTCAGTAAGGAGGTCACGACTCTGAAATATCTTGGCGAGAACTCGCCCGATATATTAGGGCAGTTTGGAAATGTTGAGCAGAGCACTACAGTGACTTTGGACGGTTCAGTGACAACGGTTGACAATGTTTATTCCGACGACGTCGGCAAATGGTTCCTTGGACGCCTGACGCAGTCTACAATCACGAAGTCAAGCACGGAGGGGGGCATCTCCAAGACGGACCGAAGAGTCGTTGGCTTCAGTTACGACCCAGCGACAGGGTTATTGGCGTCGGAAATTGCGGATCTCGCCAATCCAGAAGCGATTAAAAAACGATATGACCGAGACAGCAGCGGCAACATCATTCGCGCAACAAGTTCTGCCAGCCTGGTGGTCAGCCGGATTAACGAAACGGAATACGACAGTATGGGGCGCTTCTCGACAGTGGAGCGGCTTACTGGAGGGGAACTCAGCTTTGAGACCGCAATTGAACGCGATCCAAGAACGGGCGCCCCTGTTCTGCAAGTTGCGCAAGATGGCGCGACGACCACCATGGCGTATGACGGGTTCGGGCGTCTACGTGAGTCAACCTCGCCCACCGGCGTGATTACGAAAACCTATGCGTTAAGAATCGCAGATCTCGCCGACCCTAACTTGGCGAAGGGGCTTCCCGCCGCGTATGCGGTAATGACACAAATCGGCTCCTTACCTGCCACGTTTGTTGTTCTCGATGCGCGCGATCGTGTTCTCCGCAATGTAGTGCATGGCTTCGAGCTTTCGGGCGTCGGTAAAAGGCGAATCTATGCCGACGTCGAATATGACGTGCTTGGCCGTATAACGCGCCGTTCTCGTCCCTATGACAGAGGCCAGCCCCCGCAGTGGCTGACTGCGACCTACGATGCTTTAGGACGCCCGATCACTACAACCGCGCCTGATGGCGCAGCCAGCGTGCGAAGCTATGCTTCGCGGCCCGGTGGCGGGCGAGTGCTTGGCCTGCGCGATCCGCTCGGGCGCAGAGCGGCTGTCGAATCGGATGCACGTGGTCTGACGCGCATGTCTACTGATACAAAAGGTGGGCGGGTAACCTACGAATACGATGCGGCAGGCCGACTCGCTGTCACGACCGGGGCGACCGGGCTCAAACTTCGCTATCAATATGACTCTCTAGGGCGTCGGATTCTGTCGAACGATCCGGATCTTGGCATTTGGCGTTACCGCTACGACGCCTTCGGCCAGTTGGTCGAGCAGACGGACAGCAAGAACCAGATCACCACGTTCAGCTACGACGGGATTGGGCGGATCAAACAGCGCAGTATGCCGGACAGCACTGTGCGTTGGGAGTACGACGATGGCACCGGCGGACGGGGGAAAATGACGCGCGTCTATGAAGAACACAAATTTGAAAAGGCGATGCATTACGATCAGTTTGGCCGGACGATCGGCGAAACTGTCACACTGCGCGGAGAACAATATCAGACTCGGATTGGCCTAGACGACTATGGCAGGATCCAGACAACTACTTATCCAACTATCGGCGGACAACAGGGCCTGACAGTTAAAAATCATTACGACTCCAGCGGATTCCTGTATCGGATAACCGACGCAACTGGCGCCGTGCCCTATTTGGAAATACTCACTGCAGACGCTGAAGGGCATGCGCTGACTGAGCGCTATGGTAATGGCGTCGTGACGAGCCGGAGCTTCAACGCCAAAACCGGGCGTGCCGAAGCGATCCGGACAGGGAACTCGGCAGGCTCGTCGGATATATTGAACTTGCAGCTTACGTACGATTCCGCGGGGAACCTCCTGGGGCGAAAGGAACTTGCCCGCGGTATCAATGAAAGGTTCGCATACGACGAGCTTAACCGCCTCATTCAACGCACTAACACCGATCGGTCGATTGACCGATACTCGTTCGACGCGGCAGGGCGTTTGATTTTCAAGAGTGACATCGGCACATTGGCATACGCTGACCAGACCCCTGGGGGCGCGTGGGCACCCGCGCATGCCGTTGTGAGCTCTACGCTCGCGGGCGCGAATATGGATTTTCAGTATGATGCAAACGGAAATCGCTCAGAAGATAACCGCCGGCGGTACACGTACAGCTCCGATAATCGCCTTACGAAAGTGTCGCTGAGAGCAAAGCCGGACGTTAGCGTTACTTTCGAATACGATCCGTTCGGCGACCGGTATTTAGAGACTTACACCGAGAAGGGCGTGATGGCGGAGACCGTCACCGTCGGACTTTTCCAGCGGATTAGCGAGTTCGCTACCTCCGCTACTACACCGCAAAAATTACAGCAAAATCGGTATCGTTATCAGGTCGCTGGTCCGAACGGAGTTTTTCTGACCATTGAAACGGTAGTTAAGACGGGTGCCGGACCTGCGATTTTAGCTAAACACCTTTGGTATCTGCATAAAGATCAACTCGGGTCGGTCATGAGCATCACCAATCTGCAAGGACAGGTTGCTGCCCGTTTTTGGTACGACCCTTGGGGAAAACCCAGTTCCACTTTTTACGCGGCCGGCAGCGCTCTCGTTGGCGCGTGGCAGCGCACCTATGCATCCCATGCGTTGTACGAAGGGCTTGGTCTCATTCACATGAATGGCCGAGTCTATGATTATCAGGTTGGACAATTTCTTACCCCCGATCCTTTCGGTGAGGGCGTTGGTGACACTCAAGGGCTAAATAGGTTTGCTTATGTGCGCGCCAACCCGCTTCGATCCGTAGACACGACTGGATACGGTCTGATCGGAGATATTGGCAACGGCTTAAAGAAGCTCGGCCAAGGCATCAGCAATGGTCTCCGCCACCTTGGAGGTGAAATTGGGAAGTGGTGGAACGACAATTGGCGCCAGGTCGTCATTGTGGCGGCCGCTGTAATCACTGTCGCGTCTTTTGGTACTAGCTGTGTGGCGACATGCGCGATCATGGCTGGTATGGCGGCCGGTGCTGTCGCGGGCGGCACGGCCGCCGCTTTATATGGAGGAAGCTTCGAAGATATTTTGACAGGGGCACTAACCGGCGCGGTGATCGGGGGAGTGACAGCAGGCTTTTCGTACGGAATCGGCGAAACATGGGCTTCGGGCACAGCGGGGAACATTGCCGCCCACGGTACGCTCGGCGGGGTAACTGAAGCCGCGCGCGGCGGAGAATTTGGTCGTGGCTTCTTTGTTGGATCAGCTGGTGCGTTGGGGGATGCCTACTTGCCCGAGGTTGGGGAGGTGGGGTCAGCCGCCAATATCGCTCGCTCTGCGGCCGTTGGGGGCACCGTGTCGGTCCTGGCTGGTGGGAGCTTTTCGAACGGTGGAATTCTGGCCGCCTTTGCTTACGCATTTAACAGTGCCTTACACAAGCCGAAGATGGATGTGCTCGATGCCTACAATCAGTATTTGGATGGAAGCGGGCGCGCGGTCTCCTACAACATTTCGGAAATTGAGGCGGTAGATCCACGTAGTTTTGTAAAAGGTTCGGATGGTAAGTTAACTCAAATCGGACTTTCGCTTTCCGCCGGAGACGGGGACTATTACATCAACACGAAAATACCCTATGCGACGAAGACACAGCCAAATCGATACGTTATGGGGAGCATGACGCTTCATGTAAAGGGCTCGCTCCATGTCTCACAAGGACAGTACTATTTCGTCGGCACCATGGGTGTCGCTAGGGATACCTACAACATGAATTCATCAACGCATCGATCGTGGCGGGGGGAGGCAATGACAACAATGGGCCGAATCGGTGGTGGCCTGCTGGGCTCTGACCCCTACAAGATTGAGATCAACGGGTCGCGCCCCGTTGGCGCATCAGGATATATTGGACCTTGAACATGCTATTCAAACTTCCTTCGTTAGTCGGTGGTACCGCGCGTAGCCACATGCTCCTGCGCGCAACGATCGCGGTGATAATCGTTAGCACGTCGATGCCTTCCGATGCATGGGCACAGAGAAATTTTACCGCGCGGCACGTTCCGGAAGAAGGGGATCAAGTTTCCGTTTACTTCGAATCGAATAGGTCGCGCTTGACGAATCACACGAAAAAAATACTGAGCCAGGTCGCGACCTCGATAGTCGATCGGGGAGCAACAAGGGTCACGGTTACAGGCCACGCCGATGCTGTCGGTAGTGAAGAAAGCAACCTGACGCTTTCAATGCGCAGAGCCCAAGCTGTTGTGACGGGCCTAACTTCGCTGGGAATTCCATCGACGATATTGGTCGCCGATTGGAAAGGTGAATTCATGCCCGATAGTCATGGCGATTCTGCCGGCACTGCGCCTTTGAATCGCCGAGTAGTCATCGAGTTGGAATTTACGAAGTGACTACATTTAACCTCTTGCCACGCATTAGCCGATGGGAGCGCTGCTATCATATCGGCGGTCTAGAGTCCCTAGCCCCACGCTCGCGTGGAAGGCCCAAGAAGTCGCCCATACTGCGAAATACAGAGCCGTCCGAATCGCTCCCTGATCCTGCGGAACGCACCACGACGAGTTAGTCGCCGGGGTGAACCAATTGCGTATGGAGGTGGCATTTCTAAAAAAGTTAGAAGCCTTAGTTCAAGCACAGCGCCAGCGGCGGACGGCAACGCGCAAAAAGCGCAAGTAGTCATTGAACTAAGGCACCAGTACCCACTGGCTGGTCTCCTCCAGCTGGCCCGCATCGCGCGCAGCACTTTCTAGTACCAGCAGAAAGCTGCCCAGGTGTGCGACAAGCATGCAGGGTTGAGGAAGCAGATTGGCGACATCTATGCCCGTCACAAGGGACAGTATGGCTACCGTCGTATCACCGCGGCGATTCGCCAACTCGGCAAGACGGTAATTCACAAGACCGTTCAAAGTCTGATGGTCAAGCTTGGCCTCAAATCGCTTGTACATGCGAAAAAGTATCGCTAGTACAAAGGAGAGGTAGGCCACGCCGTCCCGCATGTCCTGAAGCGTCGATTTGAAGCCGCCGGCGTGAATCAGAATTGGGTGACCGATGTGACGGGATTCAAGGTGTCCGACGAGAAGCTTTATCTATCTCCAGTGATGAATCAGTACAACGGAGAACTCATCGCGTTCGAAACGTCCAAGCGACCGGAGTTCGCGTTGGTGGGACCATGCTGAGCAAGGCGCTGAGGAAGCTCAAGCCGGGCGAGCAGGCTATTCTGCATTCGGACCAAGGCTGGCAGTACCAGTTGCCTTCCTATTAGCGCGCCTTTCGTGAGAAGAGCGTCGTGCAGAGCATGTTGCGCAAGGGAAACTACCTCGACAACGCCGCAATGAAAAGCTTCTTCGCCGTGCTGAAGGTCGGAGTTCTTTCACAGCAGCGTAGATGAGCTGGTTCGTCGGCGTGCACGTCTAATGTCCCGCTTGTCGAGCCGATGCCCTCATCCACGAACGAGCCGATACTCTGTCCGCTTGTTGATTGTACTAGTTTGTCTCAGGTTCTTTACGCTGATCAGCTCGTATTCCCCGTGTGTTCGCCCTCTAAACACGGGCGGGCTGTGCTGGCGGGAATTTTCGCGCACGAGAACTGGGATTCCACCGTTTTATGCAAGCTCAAGCAATGCTTTGCGCGAGTTCGTGAGGTGTGTTGTGAGGTGCTGCGCTAAATGCTTGATTAATATAGCGCGAAACGGCCTGCAAAGCCGCTTTGGTTTCTGACCTAGCCGTCCAAAAATGGTATAGCCGACGGCTGCTGAACTTAAGCCCGGAAAGCAGACGGCTATCTGTGGGTTTGGTTCAGCGCTGCGTCGTTTTGTTGTCTGATATCAGGCGGTCCGGCTAGCGATTATCTGCGCGGCTTCAGGATCGGTCGGCTGCAGGGCCTCGACTAGGGCGCTGACTTCGGTGCCGCAGTACACCAGCACATCACCCGCCCTGCACAGCGAGAATGCGCGGCGCAGCGCCGCTACGCGGTCGTATTCCGCCTCGATGTGTCCCGGCTTATGGGACGCGGCCAGTGCTCCTTCCCTGATCAGGTTCGCGGCCTGCCCGTAAGGCCGCCCGCGGCTGGCCGACTCGTACACGACCAGCTTGTCGAATCCCGTAGCGCAAGCCCGCCCGGTGTGCAGCAACTCCTCATCGCGCCGGTCGCCGGGGGAGGTGACGACGCCCACCACCGCGCCCGTCGTCATCGCGCGCGCCATCTCCCCCAGCGCCGCGTACGCCGCCGGGTTGTGCGCGTAATCGACAACCACCGTGATGCCGCGTACCTCGAACAAGTTGGTACGCAGCGGATTCGAACGCGCATCCGACACGAAGCTACCCAGTCCCGCCACGATATCCGAAGTACTGTAGCCCGCGCCCAGCAGGGCCGCTGCGGCTGCCAGGCTGTTGGCGATGTTATAGCGTGCACGTGCGCCCAGCGTGCAGGGGATGTCGGCCGCCGCCATCAGGACTTTGCTGCGCGAGCCGCGCGCGGTGACGATGTCAGCGCCGTCAAGGTAGACCCCGCGTCCGCCGCCTTCGACATGCTCGCGCAGGACACGGCTGCGCGCGTCGAGCGAGAAGTAGATCAGTTCAGCCCCTGGGGCTAGGCGCTGCGCCATCTCAACGCAATGCGGGTCGTCCGCATTGAGCACGGCGGCCGCGCTGGCGCAGGAAGCGACCAGCCCCTTTACTCCGGCCAGCTCTTCCAGCGTGCCGACGCCTTCCATGCCGAGGTGGTCGTCCGAGACGTTCAGCACTACCCCGACATTACATTTGTCGAAGGCCAGACCACGCTTCAAGATGCCGCCGCGTGCCGTTTCCAGCACCGCGATGTCGACGTCCGGCGCGCTCAGGATCGCGCGGTGCGACCAGTAGCCGGTGCAGTCGCCGCGGATGGCTTCCTGGCCCGCGACCGAGATGCCGTGGGTGGTGGCGAGGCCGGTACGGTGCCCGGCCAGCGCCGTGGCGTGGGCAATCATCAGCGTGGTGGTGGTTTTGCCGTTGGTGCCGGTGACGGCGATGACGGGTATCCGGCCGTCGCGCCCGGGTCCAACCGCGTCCAGAAACGTCTCGACGTCGATCGGCGGCGCCGTCACAGGCGAGGGGGCCGGAGCTTTGACCGCGATGATCGAAGGTGCGCCGTCGTTGGCCTCATCGCAGGCCAGTTCGACCGAACCTTCTTCCAGCCCCAGCTTGGTGCTGGCGCGCGCACAGAGCGCGGCCATTCCCTCTAGCCCGAGGGCTGGCATGGCGGCGCCGACGTAGCGCGGGCCCTCGACCAGCCGCTCGACGACGACCCGCCGGCCGAATCCACGGGCTGCGGCAAACGCCGCCACCACTTCCGGCTCGGTGGCGCATTCGCTGATGCCGCCTTCACCGGCGCTGGCGTCGCCCGGCATCACCAGCACGCGCCCGCCGAGGCGGCGCGCCACGCGCAGGGCGTCGTCGAGCGTCTCGACCGTGCCGCCGGGCGGAATCGGCAGGAATGCTTCATCGAGCAGCACCCGCGTCAGCTGGCGGTCCTGGGCAATCCACGGCCCCATCAGCGGTGTGTCGTTCGGCAGGCGCGGGTGGTAGCGGCGCTGGCGGCTGCCCCAGCCCAGCTGGTACAGCGCCTCGTGCTCGGTCACCCGGGTCGCCGGAATGTCGCGCGCGGCGGCCGCCTCCAGCACCGCTGCTGTGAGCGGGTCGATCCGGTAGCTCTCCGACTGTTTCAGCAGCTGCTCGAACGGCGTGGCGAAATCGAACGGGTGACCGTGCGCGAGCGCATCGACCAGGTACACCGCCAGCGAGAACGCGGCCTGGGCGACATGTTCGACCTGATACGAACACACGATGCGGCGCAGCGTGGGCGAACCTTCGGCGCCGCTGGTCTCGCAGAACGCTGCCGGCGTGCCGGCCAGGCATTGCAGTTCCACCGTCAGGTGCGCGACCAGCGCTGCGGCGTCAGCGCCGGCTGGTAGCGGCGCCAGGCAGCGGCTGCGCATGCTGGGCACCATTGCATGCACCCGGTCGGCGATCGCGGCCAGGTCGGACGGCGCTGCGTCGTGCAGGTCGCCGATATCCACCAGCCCAAGGATGCAGGGAATGCGCGCGTACAGGTTCGCGCCGCGGAGCAGGCGTTGTCGGAGGATTTTCAAAATCGGGAGTTCCTGTGTATGGCTGTATTAATAAAAACGCCGCCCCCGGCGCTGGCGGGAGGCGGCTGGCGGCGAACGGCGCCGGGGTCAGGCGTCGAGCAGCTGCGCGAACATCCGGGTGGCCATCATGCCAGTTGGCGTGTGGTGCTTCGACGGCGAAATGGTCGCGCCCAGCAGCGCCATGGCCTGGTCCTTGCCGCCGCATTCGGCGACCTGCTGCTCGAATGCGCGCAGCGCGCTCGATTCGCTGTCGCCGCTGTCATTGGCGGCCTGGCCCCAGTGGCGGATGATGCCGCGAACGGTGCCTGCGCGCGGTTCCGCAGTGCCGGCCAGGTCGCGCAGGTTGCGCTGGCGCGCGCGGTAGCTCGGCTCGCGCCGCGCCACCGAGGCCGCGCCGTCGGCCGGCTGTTCGATCCAGTCGCGCAGCACCTGTAGTTCGTAGGTGCTGAACACCCCGAACATCTCGGCGCGCGGCCCTTCGACCAGGCGCCAGAAGCGGCTGGCCGAAGCCTCCTCGCCGCGCCGGATCCAGTCCGCGCGCTGCAAGGCATCGAGGAAGCTGCCGATCTCGTCCGGGTTGTCGAGCCAGGCGCTGACCGCCTTGCCTTCGATGCGGCAGTAGTCCGAGTGCATGTCCTTGCCGACCACGCTCTTGGCGGCCAGCAGGCGTTTCAGTTCGGCGTCGATGTCGAACGACGCGATCACCGAGGTGGTGCTGGCGCCCAGTTCGTTGAGGCGGTAGCCGTCCAGCACGCGGCGGTAGAACGCCTGCGGGTCGTCGGCGCGCGCCATCAGCTCATGTACTGCGGCGATCGCCTTGCGGGCGTGGCCGTTCGAGCCGTTGTCGACCGTGACGTGCAGCGTGAAATAGTATGGGTCGATGCCGAGCTCGTTGAGTTCGTACGACGTGATCAGCAGGTGCAGCGGCAGTTGTTCGTAACCGAGGTTGTAGCCGATCAGTTCCGGCAGGAAGTTATCCGCCTCGGCGGCGAGGGCAAGCTGGATCGCGCCCTGCACGAAATGTTCCTCGCTCAGGTCTTCCCATTGCTCGCAGCCGTGCGCGGCCAGCAGCGCCTGGTAGATCGCCACGTGGTTCTTGTCTGCCACGCCGTCGCCCAGTTCCTCCAGGTAGGTCCGCACCAGGCCATGGAAAGCGGCATCGCGCCAGCGCGGCACCAGCCCGAACAGCCATGCGCCGTCAACCAGCTTGGTCGGAGCCACGCCGCGGATGAAATAGAGCGCCGCTGCCTTGTTGGCGAAATACTGGCGCGGGGCGCCGGCCTTTCGCTGGGCGAGATACTGTTGGTATGCCGAGCCGACACCCTGCAGGTGCTGCCCGGACCAGCTGTCGAGCCGGGACGGATCGTCCGGCAAGTCGACCGGCAGCGACCGGGCCGCCGCAAGCTGGCTGGCGATAAAGGCGCGGGCGTCCTGCGGCTGGTGCGCAAGGTCGCGGCTCATTGCAAGGTAGATAGCGCGCACGCTCGTGGCATCCGCCAAAGCCTGGTCGGGCAGGGCGGGTGCGGGGGCACGCTGGATTTGCATGGGCGTATTGATCATTGGGACATGTATTCCGCGAATTTCATCATCCCGCGATTGTCCCGTTTTGTTGACTTTCCAGCCATCAGTTCGCGTGCTTCCCACGCGTAAGAAAACGCCTACGCAGGGTTATCGTGCAGCGGAGGCAGGCCGAGCTTGCGCCGGATATCCACCACGCGCGGCCCGACATCCTCGATCACTTCGGCCAGCCGCGCACGGCTGACGCCGAGCTCGCGCGACCAGTATTCAACCTCCGACTCGACATTGACGTTGACGCGGTCGTAGTCCTGCGGTCCCGGTTCCAGTGGATTGTCTGACACGGTATTTCTCCTTGAACACGTAAGGCGCGGTCATCCGCGCGCCGAGCATGACACTTGGTTATAAAAGCTTCCGTTAGGTGACGCACTTAAAAAAGTAAATACTGGGACTTTTCGGCATTTTGGGCTGTCCAATGCAATTTGAATAATGATAATATCGATTCCCCAGCCACCGCGTCACCGTTGACTTGGGCAGTTTCTCCTCATGAGAATAGACCATGACTAATGCACGACGTGCGAGTTTTAACTTCCTGTCCGACGGCGGGGAAATGGGGGCACAGATGCGCGCCAGGGACTGGAGCGCGACCCGGCTCGGTCCCACCGAAGGCTGGCCGCCGCTGCTCAAGAGCGTAATCCGGCTGATGCTGTCGTCCAGCCACCCGATGTTCCTGTGGTGGGGCCCCGGCCTGATCCAGTTCTACAACGACGCTTATGCGCGCACCATGGGTCCCGAACGCCACCCCGGCGCGCTGGGCCAGCCTGGCCGCGAATGCTGGGATGAGATCTGGCCGATCATCGGCCCGCAGATTGAGTTCGTCATGGACGGCAAGGGCGCGACCTGGAACGAAGAACAGCTGGTGCCGGTGACCCGCCACGGCAAGCGCGAGGAGGCGTGGTGGACCTACGGCTACAGCCCGGTCGAGGACGGCGACGGCGTGCAGGGCGTGCTGGTGGTGTGCACCGACGTGACCGCGCAGCACGTCGCCAAGGCCGGACTCGAGGCCGCCAACATTGCGTTGACCGAACAGATACGCCAGCGCGAAGAGGCGCAGCGGCTTGAGGCGCGCCATGCCCGGCAATGCCTGGACGCCGAACAGGCGCTGCACCGCCAGCGTGAAGCGGAGGGCCAGCACCTGCGCGCCCTGTTCGAGCAGGCGCCCGGCTTCATGTGCATCCTGCACGGACCCGATCATGTGTTTGAATTCGCCAATGCCGCCTATGCGCGCTTCGTCGGCGACCGCGCGCTGATCGGCCTGTCCGTGCGCGAGGCGCTGCCGGAAGTGACGGGCCAGGGCTTCGTCGAGCTGCTCGATGGGGTGTACCAGTCCGGCCGGCCGTTTTCCGCCACCGATATCGCGCTCACCCTGCGCAAAACGGCCGACAGCCCGCTGACCCAGGTGTTCTGCGACTTCGTCTGCCAGCCGATCTTTACCGGCGGCCAGGTGAGCGGGACCTTCGTCGAGGGCTTCGACGCCACCGAGCGCACGCTGGCCAAGCAGGCGCTCGAACGCAGCGAACTGCGCCTGCGCGAAGGCATGAAGGTGGCGCGCATGGTGGTCTGGGACTGGGTGCTGGCGACCAACGAGGTCATTTTTTCCGACAATGCGGCCGAACTGTTCGGCGCCCAATGGACCCATATGCACCAGGTCTGGGCCGCCATTCCGTCCGAGGACATGAAGCGCATGGACGTCGCGCGCCGCGCCGCACTGGCTCGCAATGGCACCTACGGCGACGTGATCCGCCTGGTGCGGCCCGACAATGGCGAGACGGTGTGGCTGCAGGTGTACGGCACCGTCGTGGCCGACGCGGGCGGCGTGCCGCGCTGGATTCGCGGCGTGTCGATCGACATCACCGCCCGCAAACGGGCCGAGGAGTCGCTGCGCGAGGCGGGCCGCCACAAGGACGAATTCCTGGCGATGCTGTCGCACGAACTGCGCAACCCGCTGGCGCCGATCCGCTCGGCCGCGCACCTGCTCGCCATGGCGCCCGACAATATCGCAAGGGTCAAGCAGTCCAGCGTGATCATCGAGCGCCAGGTCAACCACATGACCAGCCTGATCGACGACCTGCTGGACGTCTCGCGCGTGAATACCGGCGTGGTGGTGCTGGAGAAAACCGTCCTCGACCTGCACCAGGTGGTGCTCGAATCGCTTGAGCAGGCCCAGCCGCTGATCCAGGAGCGTGACCATACGATCACGGTGCAGGCGCCTGGCGCGGGCGAGGTGGCGGTGTGGGGCGACCGCAAGCGGCTGGTGCAGGTGCTGGCCAACCTGCTGCACAACGCCGCCAAATACACTTCCGCGGGCGGCCGCCTGGCGCTCGACGTGGTGGTGCATGGCGGGGCGCTGGAAATCCACGTGCGCGACAACGGCATCGGCATTGCCGCCGACCTGTTGCCGCATGTGTTCGAATTGTTTACCCAGCAAAAACGGTCCGCCGACCGGGCCCAGGGCGGATTGGGGCTGGGCCTGGCGCTGGTGCGCAGCCTGGTCTCGCTGCACGGCGGCCACGTGACGGCCGTCAGCGATGGACAGGGCGCCGGCAGCACCTTCTCGGTGTACCTGCCGCGCCACCCTGGCACCGGGCAGGCGCAGGCCGGCGGCCATGAAGGCGAGCCAGTCGCAGCGGCGCTGCGCGTGATGGTGGTCGACGACGATGCGGACGCCGCGAATGCAATGGCGATGCTGCTGCGCACGGCGGGCCACGTGGCCATCGTCGAGCGCGACCCCTTGCGGGCGCTCGACGAGGCCGGGCACTTCGCCCCCGATGCCTGCCTGCTCGACATCGGCTTGCCCGGCATGGACGGCAGCGAGCTCGGGCGCCAGATCCGCAGCGCGGCCGGCCACGTCACGCTGATTGCGCTGACCGGCAACGCCGGCAAGTACGGCCGCGACAGTGCGCTGGCGGCCGGGTTCGATTACTACTTCGCCAAGCCGGCCGATACCGTCCAGCTGCTGGGGTTGCTCGCGTCGCTGTTTCCGGCGCAGCGCATGGTGGCCTGATTACAGGCGCCGCAGCGTGCTCAGCGTTCGCTAACGTACCGACGGGGCAATTGTGTGTGCTTAACTTTTAGTGCATGCGGAACATTCACGCCGCCCATCAAGCACAAGGAGGAAACCATGTCGGATAATTTGAACGACCGCGGCCCGCAGGACGCGAGCAAGGTCAACGTCAACGAGGACTGGGAAGTATCGTACTGGACCAGGAAATTCGGCGTCACGGCCGACCAGTTGAAGCAGGCGGTCAAGCAGGTCGGCACCAGCGCCGACAAGCTCGGCCAGCATTTCAAGCAATAGGCAGCACCCCGCGAGACGGGGTACTGCCAGCCCGGTTACTTGACCGAAAAGCGGACGCTGACAGTACCCTTGCTTGCCAGGTTGATCGACGCCACTGCCTTGGCGCCTTTTGCCAGCCTGGCGCCGGTCGCCACCAGCGTATTGCCCTCGCCCGCAGCAAGCGGAAGCACTGTCTTTTTGGTGCCGGTCAGTACCGTCAAGGTGCCGCTTGCACCCGTGGTCGCCAGGTCCTTGCCGTGGTCGTCGACGTAGATGACCGCCGCATCATCTTTGCTGACCAGCTCGAACGACAGGTCGCCTGCGGTCTGGACGATGCCGCCATGCCTGGCCTTGCTGCCGTGGGCAACAGCGTTGCCGGTGAAAGCCAGGCTCAGTGCCACGGCCGTGAGTGCGATGAGTTTCTTCATACTTTTCTCCAATAATGTGGCGGCTCGAACATGGGCGCCGCCACTTTGCCCTGGTTCATCAATAGGCTTCTTTGCCTTCGGCGGCGACGAGCGCCTCCAGCGGGCGTTTTCCGGCCAGCCAGAAAATCAGCGGCGTCAGCAGCGAATCGAGGATGGTTGAACTGATCAGTCCGCCAAAGATGACGACCGCCACCGGGTGCAGGATCTCCTTGCCCGGCGCATCGGCGGCCAGCAGCAGCGGCAGCAGCGCGAATGCCGCCACCAGCGCCGTCATCAGCACCGGCGTCAGGCGCTCGAGCGAGCCGCGCACGATCATCGGCCAGCCGAAGGACTCGCCCTCGAACTTGCACAGGTTCACGTAATGGCTGATCTTTAAAATGCCGTTGCGGGTGGCGATGCCGGCCAGCGTGATGAAGCCGACCATGGAGGCGACCGACAGCGATACGCCGGCGATCCACATCGCGATCACGCTGCCGACCAGCGCGAACGGAATATTGCCCATGATGATCAGCGCAAGCGTGGTCGAGCGGTAGCGCGAGTACAGCACCAGGAAGATCAGCGTCAGCGACGCCAGCGACAGGCCGACAATCAGCTGCTGCGCTTGCTCCTGGGCCTGGAACTGCCCCTCGACGCTGATGAAATAGCCGCCGGGCAGGGCGGTGCCAGCGACGGTGCTACGCACGTTGCCGATGATCTCGGACATGTTCGAACCGTCGGTATTGGCATACACGACAATGCGCCGGCGGCCGTTTTCGCGCCCGATCTGGTTCGGCCCGTCGCCTTCCTCAACGCTGGCGATGCTGGACAACGGAATGCGTCCGGCGGGACTGTCGATCATCACGCGCGCCAGGTCCTGCGGCGAGCGGTTCGCATCCGACAGCCGCACCACCAGGTCGAAACGGCGCGCGCCATCGATCACCTGGGTCACGCGCGTGCCTTCGGCCAGCGACTCAAGCGCGGCCAGCACCTGGCCGGTGGCCAGCCCATGCTGGGCCGCCTTGCGGTAGTCGATCCGCACCTTGATCTGCGGGATCAGCACCTGGCGCTCGACCGACAGGTCGACCAGGCCGGGCACCGAGGCCAGGCGCGCGCGCAAGCCCTCAGCCAGCCCGCGCAGGGTATCGATGTCGTCGCCGTAGATTTTCAGCGCGACCTGGGCCCTGACGCCGGACAGCAGGTGGTCGAGCCGGTGCGAGATCGGCTGTCCGATCGCCACCGAGGCCGGAATCGCGGCCAGCTGCGCGCGGATGCTCGCCATGATCTGCTCGCGGCTGCGCCCGGACGCTTTCAGGTCGACGTCGATCTCGGACGAATGCACCCCTTCGGCATGCTCGTCGAGCTCCGCGCGGCCGGTACGGCGGCCGACCCGGGTTACCTCGGGCACTTGCGCGATCAGCGTCTCGGCCAGGCTGCCCATGCGGTTCGCCTCGGCCAGCGAGGTGCCGGGCGTGAAGGTCATGCCCATCACCAGCGAGCCCTCGTTAAACGGCGGCAGGAAGGCGCGCGGGAAGAACGGCACCGAGGCCGCCGCGGCCAGCACCACGATCAGCGCCGCCGCCAGGATAGGCTTGATGCGTGTGAACGACCAGTGCAGCGCCGCGCTGTCCCACGCCTTCAGGCGCCGCACCAGCGGCGTGTCGCCGTGGTGCAGGCGCTTGGTGTGCGGCAGCAGGTAATAGGACAACACCGGCGTGACCGTCATCGACACCAGCATCGAGGCCAGGATGGACGCAATGTAGGCGATGCCCAGCGGCGCGAACAGCCGCCCTTCGATCCCCGGCAGGGCGAACAGGGGAACGAACACCAGCACCACGATCACCGTCGCGATCACGATCCCTGAGCGCACTTCGACCGAGGCGCGCCAGATCACTTCGAGCACCGGCTGGCCGGTTTCGGCGCGCTGCTTCAGGCGGCGCAGGATGTTTTCCACGTCGACCACGGCATCGTCGACCAGTTCCCCGATGGCGATGGCCAGCCCGCCCAGCGTCATCACGTTGATCGACTGGCCCAGCAGGTGGAACACCAGCGCCGTCACCGACAGCGACAGCGGAATGGCGACCAGTGAAATGAGCGTGGTGCGCACGCTGAGCAGGAAGGCGAACAGCACGATCGCGACCAGGATGGCGCCGTCGCGCAGGGCCTCGACCACGTTGCCGATCGACGAATCGATAAAGTTAGCCTGGCGGAACAGCACCACCGGCGCGGCGAGGCCCTTCGGCAAGCCCTGCTTGAGCTCGGCCAGCGCCGTTTCGATGTCGCGCGTCAGGCGCACCGTGTCGCCGGAAGGCTGCTTCTGGACGCTGAGGATCACCGCCGGCTTGCCGTTCAGGCCGGCGTCGCCGCGCTTGAAGGCCGGCGCGAAGCGCACGCTGGCCACCTGTTCCAGCAGCACCGGGGTGCCGTTGCGGTAAGCCACCGCCAGTCCCTTGAGGTCGTCGAGGCGGTTGGTGCGGCCCAGGTTGCGGATCAGGTACTCGCGACTGTTGAGGTCGATGAAGCCGCCGCTGGTGTTGGACGCGAAGCCGCGCAGCGAGCCGGTGACCTGGTCCAGCGTTACGCCGAACTGGGCCATGCGCGCGGTATCCGGTTCCACCCGCAGCTGGCGCACTTCGCCGCCGATCGGAATTACCTGCGACACGCCGGGAATCGACAAGAGGCGCGGGCGCAGCACGAAGTCGGCATACTCGCGCGCCTTCATCGGGTCGGTCACGGCAACGTCGATCGGCAGCGCGATCAGCATGATCTCGCCCATGATCGAGGACACCGGCCCCATCATCGGCGAGATATTGCCCGGCAACTGCTCTTTGACGACGGCGATGCGTTCGGACACCAGCTGGCGGTTGCGGTACGGGTCGGTGCCCCAGTCGAATTCGGCGTAGACGATCGACAGGCCGACACCGGACACCGAACGCACCCGGGTCACGCCGGGCATGCCGTTGAGCGTGGTCTCGATCGGGAATGACACCAGCTGTTCGACTTCTTCGGGCGCCATGCCGCCAGCCTCGGTCAGCACGGTAACAACCGGCTTGTTCAGGTCGGGAAACACGTCTACCGGCGTGCGCCAGGCCGTCACGGCGCCATAAATCATCAGCAGCAACGCCGCCGCCAGCACGAACAGCCGGTTCCTCAAGCTGAAACTTACGATGGAATTGAACATGCGCCGGTCACCTGATCTGGTTGATCAGCGCGGCGCCAGACACCACCACGCGGTTGTCGGGCGTCAGTCCCCTGGTCACCACCACGGTGGCGGCGTCGAGCGCCTTTGCCTCGACCGGAAGCGCGATGAAACGCTGGGCGCCGGACTTGATCCAGACCACGGTTTCGTTGGCTGGATTGCGCGCCAGCGCTGCTGCCGGCAGGGCGATGCCCTTGACGCGGGTGTTCAGTTTCGCCAGCACCGTGACCGGCTGGCCGACGGCCAGTCCAAGGTCCTTGCCGGTGGCGCGGAAATGCAACGGCAGTGCGCCGTCGCGCAGCGTCCGGCCCCCGCCCAGCAGGGTCAGCCCGGCGCCGGGCGCCTCGAGCACGCTGGCCTGGCTGATTCGGCCGGCCAGCGTGACGTCCGGCGAGCTTGCCTCAATCAGCAGCCGTTGCGGATCGACGATGTCGAACAGCACGTCGCGCGACTCGACCACCTGGCCGTTCAGCACGCTGGCGCTGGCGATTACGCCGGTAGCGGGCGCGCGCAGCGGCTCGGCGCCCCCGACCGAGGCCGCCACCGCGCGTTCACGGCCGTTGAGGCTGGCGAGCTCTGCCCGCGCGGCCTCGATATCCTTGGCCGGCACCGTGCCTTCCAGCGACTGCAGGCGGCGCACCCGTTGTTCGAGCAGGCCGCGGTTGGCGCGCAGGTCTGCCAGCTGCGCGGCCTGGTTGCCGCGGTCGATGGCGCTGGCGACGGGGCGCAGCAGGGCCAGCACCTGGCCCTTGCGCACTTGCTGGCCGGCTACCGGCAAACCGTTCGGTCCCGGCTCGATGCGTCCGGAGAAGGGCGCCTGCACCCGTCCGCCCGAGTTCGGGTCCATCGCGGCGCGGCCGTTCAGTTCGACCGTCATCGGATGGTCGCCTTCCCGCACCATCAAGGTGCGGATTGCCATGCGCCGCTGGGCGAGTTTCGGCACGTTGACGCTGCCGTCGGGCAGGCGCGCGAGGCCAGTGCCCGCGGTGGCGGCCTGGCCGTCCAGGTGTTCGCCATTGGGGCCGTGGGCGCCGGGCGATGCGGCGGCAGGCACTGCGAACGCGGCCGCCAGGAGCCAGGCTGCGATGTGTCGTGATTGCTTATTCATGTCATTGTTCCTTTCGTTTCATGCGGCGCAGGCCGACCACGGCGGCCGCAACCAGGGCGCCGGCCAGCAGCGCGCCAAGCAGCCATTGCCACACTGGCGTGCCGTCCTGCGCGTGCGCTTCCTGTGCGGCTACCTCAAGCGTTCCCTCCAGCAGGTCGCTTTCCTCACCCGCGACGAACGTGAACAGCAGGGCATGCTTGCCGGGTGCGGACAGCGCCTTGAGCAGCCTGGCGTCGTCGATCGCGTAGTCGCCCATGTCGGGATGGAATGTCGCCTTGGCCTTCAGGCCCTTGTATTCCACTTCCAGCTGGCCGTCGAGCACGGGCTCGTTGGTTTCGTAGCGGTCGATCAGCACCGAGAACTCGCCGCCGGACACCTGTCCGACCAGCTCGAATGCCTCGGTGAAGGTCTCGACACGCGGCACGGCGCCGCCGCCGGCAGCCGCGGCCGGGCCGTCAAGGTGTTCGCCGTTCGGTCCGTGGGCGCCGGGCGACGCCTGGACTGGCGCGATCGCCAGTGCGGCGATCAGGAACAGGTACAGGTATTTCATGGAAGGATTCCTCGAGCTTGGTTAAGTTGTGCGTGGGCCAGGCCGACGGCAATGCGCTGCTGGCGCAGGGCGATTTCCGCCTCATGCGAAAGGATGCGCGAGCGCAGCACCTCGGCCAGCGCGCGTTCTCCCTGGCGGAAAGCCTTGTCGATCAGGGCCGTGTGTTCGCGCAGGGCGCTGGCGCGCGACGTTGCCGCCTCGAGGGCGGTGCGGGCGTTGGCCAGCCTGTCCTGCGCCACGGCCAGCTCGGCGTCGATGCTGGCCTGCGCCTCGGCCGCTTCGGCGGCAGCGGTGGCGATCTGCGTCTGCGCCAGCGCTTCGACCGGGCGGTTGCGTGCCTTGCTGCCTAAGGGGATCTGGAGGGCAATCCCGACACTGCGGCCAGGGCCGGCGACGTCACCTTCTTGCTCATGGCGGTAGGAGACGCCGACGCTGGGCGGGCCGCTGCGGGTGGCTTCGGCGAGCCGCAGCGCAGCCTGCGCGCGCCGCCCGGACGCGTGGGCTGCGGCCAGGCGCAGGTTGACTGGTGCGGTGTCGCCAGAGAGGGGTTCCGGCGTCAGCTGGGGCAGCGCGGCAAGTCCGGTCAGCACCCGGAAGCGCTGCAGTGTTTCGGTGGCCCTGGTCGCGGCGGCGGTCACGGCGATCCGCGACGCCAGTACTTCCTGCTGCGCCAGCAGCCCGTCGGTGCGCGCCAGGTCGCCGGCTGTCACCCTGCGCTGCACGTCGGCGGCAAGTTCTTCGAGGTGATGAAGGTGGTCCTTTTGTTCGGCCAGGGTTTCCTGGGCAGCAGCCGCTTCCCACGCCCGGCTGCGCACTTCGCCTGCCACGGCAAGCCGTGCCTGCAGGATCTGGGCCGACAGGTCGTCGGCACTGCGGGCCGCAAGGACCTCGCGCGCCGATTTCTGGCCGGGCAGCCACAGCGGCGCCGCCAGCGATACCTCGGACTCGCGGCGGTCGCCCCGGTCGGTCCAGCGGTCGGAGCGCTGGGACAAGCCCAGCGTCGGTGCGCCGGCGACCCAGGAACGGGCGGTTGACAGTCCGGCCTCAACTTCGCCGCGGCGGGCCTCCAGGGTACGTGCGGGCACCGAGCGCTGCCAGGCGAGTTCGGCCGCGTCGCGCATGGTGGCGCCGGGGGATGCGGGCGGGGGCGGCGCGGCAGTGGCCAGGCAAGGCATGGCAAATGCAGCAAGGGTAATTAAGACGTGCAGGCATTGAGCGCGCATGTGTTCTCCATCGGGTGACTAAAAAATCACCGAGGGCGCGCACCAGCGCGGACATTCCGCGCCTTCAACCAGTTCAGGTCAGGCGTGCTTGGCTCCCCCGGCAGCGTGGCCGAGGGTTGGGGCAGGGGGACGTAAGGGACTGTCGGGACGAGGGTCGGGAATGAACCAGGCAAGCGCGCCGTCCGTCGCGCAGGCGCTCTGTTCAGGTGCGATCGACTGGAACGGCACTGCGAGGAAGGCAACTTGTGCGCACGACGAATGGTCCTCGATGTGCTGGACCGATTCGTCCGAATCGTCGTAGTGCACCGATCCGTCGTCGTCGTGGTGGTGTTCGATTTCGGCCGCGTGGTCGAGCTCGTGCCCGATGCTCTGGCCGCCGGTGCTGACGAACAGCAGCGCGCCGCCTTGCACAGCAAAGCTTTGCAGGGGCAGGCACAAGAGCAGCAAAATGCAGATGAGTCGACGCACGGAAATCCTTTGAAGACGCGGTGGATTATAACAGCGGTTCCGGTGCGCGAAAGGGAGGCGGGGTTGCGGTATCGAACTACTTAAACCAGATCAATTCCTGAAAATGGAAAACGCCGCCGCAAACCCTGGGTTTGCGGCGGCGCTATAACCTGCCGGGATTCAGCGTTTAGCGCGAGCCGCCGCCACGCGAGCCGCCGGCATTGCCGCCACCGGAATTCGACTGGTTGGCGCCGGAGCTGCCCTTGTTGCCGCCGCCCTTGCCGCCGGACTCGTTCGAGCCGCTCTGCCTGTTGCCGCCGCCGTGGCTCAGCTTGCCAGCTTCGCGCGCCTCTTGCGAAGTGAACTCGTGGGCGTTGCCGGAAGCGTGCGCTGCACGGCCGCCTTCGGCGGCGATCTCGCGTTGCCGTTCAGGATCCATGGATGCGAAACCGCGGTTGCTGGTGTCGCTCTGGTTGTTGCCGCCTTTGCCGCCGCCCTGGTTTCCACCCTGGTTGCCGCCCGACTGTTTGTTACCACCTTTGTTGCCGCCCTGGTTATTCGTAGCCATTTTCGTATCTCCTGTTTTCCGTTGAGTTCGGTCTTGCTTCACGCTGCCCCGCATTGCTGCCGGGGCTGTTCCGTAAAGCTGAGACTGCATGTTAGATGAACGAAATTCCGATTTGAGTAGGAGTACTAGAGGTGTGTTTGTAGGAGGCGACAACCCATCAAATTATTACTTTTGGTAACATTTCTTGGGGCAAATGCGACACTGATGAGTTAGCCCGGCCGCAACAATCGGCGCCCCGCGCAGGGCGCGCGGCCGGCAACAGGAGCCGGCTGTCAGCTGGCGCGCGGCTGCGCGAACTGGGCGCTGAGGAAGCCGGCGATCTTGTCCTGGGTGGTGGCCAGGTAGGGGATGTTCAGGTGGTCCGAATCCGGGATGATCTCATCGAGGTGCAGCTTGCCCAGCTTGGACACCAGCAGGTCCGTATGCGAGTGCGGCACCACGTCGTCGCTGGCCGCGCGCACCACGTAGGTCGGCGCTTTCAGCTCGGCCGCATACTTGATCGATTCGAAGCGGTGGCGCAGCACGAAGCTGACCGGCACCGCGCGGAAGCGGCGCTGGGCGATCGCCAGGATTGAATCGTACGGCGTGATCAGGACCACCGAATTGGCCGGGCGCTGCATCGCCACCTGCACCGCCACCCCCGAACCCAGGCTGCGCCCGACCACGGCCACCCGCGCCGGGTCGACATGGCTGCGCCCCGCCAGCCAGTCGAACAGCATCAGGCCGTCTTCCACCATATGGTTTTCGGCCGGGTCGCCTTGCGAGTCGCCGTAGCCGCGGTAATTCACTGCCAGCACCGCCATGCCGGGGAACAGCTTGCCGGCGTCGCGCGCGACCCACGACACTTCTTCCGAGCGGCCGCCGAAGTACACCACCGCCGGATGGGGCCCCACCACGGCCGGCTTCATCAGCCAGCCGGACAGTTTGGTGCCGTCGTTGGCGCGCAGTGTGACCAGGCGGGTGCGGTGGCCGCTGCTGCGCGGACTCGGCACTTCGCGCTTGATGGTCGGATTGAACACCAGCCGGCGCTGGCTGGCGGCGATCGCGGCGGTGAAACCGACCCATAGCACGCTGGCGATTCCGGCAATGCCGGCGACTTTTCTGGAATTATTCATAGGTTCCAGTCTATCCGCCTTCGCTGCCGGGCACCATGGCGCGCGCAGCCGTGCGCATATCCTTGAGCTAACCCAGCCGTTTAGTAGCCTGCTTACAACAGTCCGCGGCGCACCGAATGCCTGTGGTAACCTTTTCCCCCTCGCTATCGGCTCGGTGCACATGAAAAAACTGGTGACCTCGGCAGACCATCTCGCGGGCCTGTTCGTCGGCCTGCTGGGACTGGTTGTCACGGTGCAGTGGGTGTTTCAGAGCGAGACCATCGCGATGCTGATCCCCGGCTCGGCCAGGATGGGGATCAACTCGCCGGTGCTGTTCATGGCCGCCGGTTTCTGTTGCTACTTCGCGCGGCGGCGCAGCGGCGCCGGATCGAAATTCGACCTGGCCTGGCGCCTGCTGGCCGCGCTGGTGGTGGCCTTGCCGGCGCTGGTGCTGGTCCAGCATGTATTCGGCGTCAGCCTCGGGCTCGATTTCGTGCGCGCGCCGGCCGAGCCCACGCTTGACACCCCGCATCCGGGCCGCATGGCCCCCAATACCTGCATCGCGTTCATCCTTGCCGGCGTCGGGCTGCACCTGGCGCGCACGCCGCAGCCGGGGCGCATGCGCGCCGCGGCGCTGATGGCCTGCGCGGTGCTGGTGGTCGCCATCGGCCTGACCGCGCTGCTTGGCTATTTCCTGAAGCTGGAAGTGATGTACCGGATCGCCGCGGCCAACGTCATGCAGCCGCCCACCGCCGTCGGCCTGTGCATGCTGGGGATCGGCCTGTGGTCGCTGCGCTCAACGCTGCTGGCGCGAGAGCGCGAACCTGCCAGCAGCGAAACACGGATCACCTGGCGCGCCTTCGGCGTCGTGGCGAGCGTGGCGCTGTGCGCCGGCGCCGCGGGCTTCGCGGCGATGCGCGACAGCTATGACGAGTCGCTGTCCCTGAACATGACGGTGGCAGCCGGCACCAGCGCTGAAGCGCTTGCGAACACGCTGGTGGCGCGGCGGCGCACGATGGAAGACGTGGTGGCGCACAGCGGTCTTGGCGCTATGCTGGCGCAGGAGCCGGGCTCGCGACGGCTGGACGAGATGGTGGCGGCACTGGTGCGCAGCGGGGTCGATGGCATGCAGGTGCTGGGGCCCGGTGGCGAGTTGCTGGCCAACGGTGGCGTGTTCGTCGCGCCCGGCGCCGGCGTGCGCCATCCGCTGGTGCTCGATGGCCAGCCTGCGGCGTTGATATGGGACCGCGGCTACGTGCTGCGCTCGGAACACGTACTGCGCGACGGCGCGCGCACCTTGGGCCGCGTGATCGGCGAACGCCGCCTTGGACTGCTCGACCGCCTGCTCGAATCGGTGCGCGCATACGGTGCCTCCGACATCCTGGTCTGCCACCGCGAGCGTGACAACGCGGTATGCGCGCCCACGCGCTTCTACAGGAGCGCGTTGCGGATCCCGATGTTCCGCCCCGATGCCGGCCTGAACCTGCCGATCAGCCACGCACTGCTTGGGAAGAGCGGCGTGGCAACGGCGCGCGACCTGCGCGGGATCCGGGTGATGGCGGCCTACGCGCCGGTGCCCGGGACGGGCCTGGCGGTCGTGGTCAAGAACGACATCGAGGCGCTGTATGCGCCCCTGCGCAGGCGCACCAGCATGCTGGTGCTGGCGCTGGCCGTGCTGGTCGCGCTGGGTGCGTCGGCGCTGCTGTTCCAGGTGCGTCCGCTGCTGGCCCAGCTGGTGCGCGAGCAGCGCCGCACTCGCGTCATCCTGGAAAATTCGAACGATGCATTCGTCGCCATCGGCATCGACGGCCGCATCACCGACTGGAATACCCAGGCCGAACGCACCTTCGGCTGGAGCGCGGCCGAGGCGATCGGGCGCGACATGGCCGGCCTGATCATCCCGCCGTCGATGCGCGAGGCGCACAACGAGGGCTTCGCGCAGTACGCCAAAACCGGTACTGGCAAGCTGGTCAACACCCGTTTCGAAGTGCAGGCGCTGCGGCGCGACGGCAGCGAGATTGCGGTGGAACTGTCGGTAGCGGGCTTCCATAACGGCGCCGGCTATGTCGCCAATGCCTTCATGAGCGACATCACCGAGCGGCACCGGCTGGCGCGTGAAATCGCGGCGCGCGCGACCGAGCTCGAACATGAGCGCGACCGCGCGCAGGCGGCCAGCCGCGCCAAGAGCGAATTCGTCGCCAACATGAGCCACGAACTGCGCACCCCGATGAACGCGGTGCTCGGCATGGCGCACCTGCTGGGGCTGACCGACCTGAAGGACGAACAGAAGCGCTATGTTGAAATGATCCGCGATTCGGGCCGCTCGCTGCTGGGCATCATGAACGACATCCTCGACTTCTCGAAGGTCGAGGCGGGCCGCATGCAACTCGAGGAAGGACGCTTCCTGCTGGGCGATGTGCTCGGCGCGGTCGCCACCATCATGAGCGTGAACGCGGGCGACAAGGACCTCGACCTGGCCATCGGCGTCAACCCGGACGTGCCGCAGGTGCTGCACGGCGACGCGATGCGGCTGCAGCAGGTGTTGGTCAACCTGGTCGGCAACGCGCTCAAGTTTACCGAACGTGGCGAGGTGAGCGTACTGGTCGAAGTGCTGGCGCGCGATGGCGAGCGCGCCACCTTGCAGGTGCGGGTGCGCGACACCGGCATCGGCATCGAAGAAGCCAGCCGGGCGCACCTGTTCTCGCCGTTCACCCAGGGCGACTCGTCGACCACGCGGCGCTTCGGCGGCACCGGCCTGGGGCTGGCGATCTCGCGCCATCTGGTCGGCCTGATGCAAGGGACGATCAGCTTCGACAGCGAACCTGGCCGCGGCAGCGAGTTCCGCGTGGCGCTGCCGCTGCGCGTCGAAGCCGAGCGCGACGACAGCCGCGCAGCCATCGGCGCGCTGTACGGGCTGCGCCTGCTGGTGGTTGACGACAACGACACCAGCTGCGATTACCTCGCCCGTACGGCGGCCCTGTGGGGCTGGCAGGCGCAATGCGCGTCCTCGGGCGAACAGGCGCTGGCCATGGTGCGCGCCGCCAGCGACGGCAGCGCGCGTTTCGACGCCGTGCTGATGGACTGGCATATGCCGGGCATGGACGGCACGCGCGCGATGGAGTCGATCCGCAACATCGCCGGGCGCGGGCGCTTGCCGGTAATCCTGATGGCGAATGCCTATGGCCGCGCCAGGCTCGACGACCTGGCGCCGGGCGCGCGCGCAGACGCGGTGCTGAGCAAGCCGGTCACCGGCATCAGCCTGTTCGACACCCTGCACGAACTGCTGGTCGCGCGCGTGCGCGGCGCCGGCCGCCAGCACCAGGCGATCCAGCCGACGGCGCTGGCGCGGCTGGAAGGCGCGCGCCTGCTGATGGCCGAGGACAATGAACTGAACCAGGCGGTGGCGCGCGGGATCCTCGAACAGGCCGGGGCGAGGCTGGACGTGGTGGGCGATGGCGCCCAGGCGGTGACGCGGCTGGCCAGCGCGCCGGCGGCCTACGACATGGTGCTGATGGATATCCAGATGCCGGTGATGGACGGCTTCGAAGCGACGCGGCGCATCCGCGGCGAGCTTGGGCTGACCTTGCCGATCCTCGCGATTACCGCGGGCGTTACCGAACCTGAACGCGCCAGCTACCTGGCTGCCGGCATGGACGATCTGATCGCCAAGCCGGTCGATGCCGACCAGGTGGTGGCGGCAGTGGCGCGCTACCTGAACCGGCGCCAGCGTTTCGGGCCGGCGCCTGCGCGTCCGGCGCCAGTGCCGGCCGCGGCCGCCGAGCTGCCGGTGCTGAACATCGAACCGCTGGTCGCGCTGGCCCGCGGCAACCGCGAACGGCTCGGCGGCGTGGCCCATCTGCTGCAACGCGTGGTCGACGATGCCGGCCGCGAGTTCGACCAGGCCCGCGCCAGCTGGCGTGAAGGCGACGACGAAGGCGCGGCGCGGATACTGCACGCGCTGCGCGGCGGTGTCGGCAGCATCGGCGCCAAACGCTTTGCCGAAGCCTCGCAAGCGCTCGAAAAGGCGATCAGGGCCGCCACGGCGCCCGAGCAGCTCGAACGCATGTTCACCGACACCGCCGGCCAGCTCGAAGCGGCGCTCGAAGCAGCGCGCGCCTGGCTGGCCGATTTCCGCGCCGGGGCCCCGGGCTAGATGCGTTCGGCCAGCGGCGGCCGGAACACCAGTACCGGCACCGGCGCGTAGGCCAGCACCTTCTGCGTTTCGCTGCCGGCCAGCAGGCGGCCGATTCCGCGCCGCCCGTGCGATGCCATGAAGATCACGTCGCAATGGTGGCGCGCGGCGGCCGCAATGATCTCCTCGTGCGGGTGGAACGACAGCTTGGTCTCGGTGGTGCACGGAACGCCGGCGGCGCGGGCCTCAGCGGCGATGGCGTCGACGTGCGCGCGTGCCTGCGCCTGGAGTTCGCGGCTGTCCATGCCGGGATCGATCACCAGCGCGCCATCGACCACCGGCACCACCGGGTAAGGTTCGGCGACCGACAGCGCCACGATGGCAGCGCCCGCGCAGCGCGCGTAATCGATCGCAGCGGCCACTGCCTGGCGCGAGATTTCGGAGCCATCGGTGGGCACCAGGATGGACTTGAACATGGCAGCTCCTTCAATGCGACATCAGGACCGGCACCGTCATGGTGCTCAGCAAGGTGGCGGTGGCGCCGCCCAGCAGCAGCTCGCGGAAGCGCGCGTGGCCGTAGCCGCCCATGACGATCAGGTCGGACTGGCGGTCGGCGGCCATCGACAGCATCGCGTTGCCGACGTCGATCCCGGTCTGCTGCAGCGACACCTCGATGTTGACGCCGTGCCGCGCCAGGTAGAGCGCGATGTCGGCGCCGGGCTGCTCGCCGTGGGCGTCGAACGGACTCGGGTTGAACACGGCGATGGTGACCTGGCGCGCGCGCTTGAGCAGCGGGATCGCATTGGTCACCGCGCGGGTGGCCTCGATGCTGGCGTCCCAGCCCACCAGCACGTTGTCGCCGACCACGCCGAAGGTGCCGGCGTAAGGCACGATGAGCACCGGGCGCGCGCTGTTGAGCATGACGTATTCGGGCAGGTTGGGGGTGAGCCTGGCCGGCGGGTCGTCCGGATCGGTCTGGCTGACCACGACCAGGTCGGCGTAGCGGGCCTGCAGCGCCAGCCCGCCTTCAGGCTCGTCGTCGACCAGGCGGCGCTCGCAGGTGGGCACGCCGACCGCCGCGGCCACCGTCTCGAACTGTGCCAGCGACTCGTTGGCGCGCTGGTACAGTGCGTCCATGTGCATCGCCACCACGGTGCGGGTCAGGTCGATGCTGCTGTCCTGGTACAGGAAGCGCGAGATGCCGGTCATCGCCGTACCCACCAGGTGCGCGCCCTGGTCCAGCGCGAGGCGCGCGGCGACCCCGACGCGTCCGGCGGCATGGCGCGACTGGTCGGCATGGACGAGTATGGTTTTGTACGACATGGCGCTTCCTTTCTGATGTGAGGTCTGTCACCCTAGATTAGGCGGCGCGCGCCCACGCGTCCAGCGACGATTGCGAAATGCAAGAGAAGGTCTCCGAGTTTTTGATGTGCATCAACTAACAAGGCCTGAAAAATGAGCGTAAGAAACCTCGAATACTTGTTTGCGCCGCGTTCAGTGGCCATCATCGGCGCTTCGCCGCGCCCCCACAGCGTCGGCGCCACCGTGCTGCGCAATGTCGTCGAAGGCGGCTTCAAAGGCCCGGTCTACCCGGTCAATCCCAAATACGATGGCCTTGAAGGGCTGCGCTGCTACCCGGACGTGGCCGCGCTGCCCGAGGCGCCGGGCCTGGCGATCATCTGCACCCCGGCCGCGACCGTGCCGGGCATCGTGCGCCAGCTTGGCGAAGCCGGCACGCGCGCCGCGATCATCCTCAGCGCCGGGCTGGGCGCAAGCAAGGACGCCCAGGGACGCACGCTCAAGCAGGCCGCGCTCGATGCGGCCCGGCCGTATGTGCTGCGCCTGCTGGGCCCGAACTGCGTCGGCCTGCTGGTGCCCGGCATCGGCCTGAACGCCAGCTTCGCCCACACCGGCGCCAGCCCCGGGAAAATCGCCTTCGTCTCGCAGTCGGGCGGGCTGGTGACGGCGGTGCTGGACTGGGCCGGCTCGCGCGGGATCGGCTTCTCCAAGTTTGTCTCGCTCGGCGAAAGCGCCGACATTGATTTCGGCGACCTGCTCGACTACCTGGCCAGCGACGGCGACACCAGCGCGATCCTGATGTACATGGAAGACGTGCGCCATGCGCGCAAGTTCATGTCGGCCGCGCGCGCGGCGGCGCGCAGCAAGCCGGTACTGGTGCTCAAGGCCGGCCGCATGCCCGAAGGCGCGCGCGCCGCCGCCTCGCACACCGGCGCGCTGGCCGGCTCCGACGACGTGTACGACGCGGCCATCCGGCGCGCCGGCATGCTGCGCGTGCTGACCACCGAGGACATGTTCGCCGCCGTCGAAACGCTGGCCCATGCGCGCACCCGCGGCGGCGACCGGCTGGCGATCATGACCAACGGCGGCGGGCCGGGCGTGATGGCCACCGATGCGCTGGCGGCCGCAGGCGGGACGCTGGCCGCGCTCAGCCCCGCAACGCTGGCCAGCCTCGACGCGGCGCTGCCGGCCATGTGGTCGCATGCGAACCCCATCGACATCATTGGCGACGCCCCGGTGGAACGCTATTGCCGCACGCTGGAGTGCCTGCTGCAGGACAAGGACAACGACGCGGTGCTGTTCATCCACGCCCCCACGGCGATCGTGCCCAGCGCCGACATCGCGCGCGCGGTGGCGCCGCTGGCCGCTGCGGCGTCGCGCAATGTGCTTGGCTGCTGGGTGGGCGGCGAGGGCGTCGAGGAAGCGCGCCGCATCTTTTCGGCGGCCGGCATCCCGACCTACGGCACGCCCGAGGAAGCGGTCAGCGCCTTCATGCAGATCGCCCAGTACCGGCGCAACCAGGACCTGCTGATGCAGGTGCCGCCGGCAGTGGCCGTCAACGCGGCCGATGGGCGCGAGTCTGCCGCCGCGGTGGTGCGCAGCGTGCTGGCGGAGGGCCGCACCATCCTGACCGAGCCCGAAGCGAAAGCGGTGCTGGGCGCCTACGGCATTCCCGTGGTGCAGACCCGCACCGCCGCCGACGTCGATGCGGCCGTGGCAGCGGCGCGCGCGATCGGCTATCCGGTGGCCGTCAAGATCCTGTCGCCGGACATCACGCACAAATCGGACGTGGGCGGCGTGGCGCTCGACCTCGACACCGAGGAAGCAGTGCGCGCGGCGGCGGGACGCATGCACCGCCGCCTGGGCGAACTCCAGCCAGGCGCGCGGCTGGAAGGGTTTACCGTGCAAAGCATGGCGCGCCGGCCGCAGGCGCACGAGCTGATCGTGGGCGTGGCCACCGATCCGGTGTTCGGCCCGGTGATCCTGTTCGGGCAGGGCGGCGTCGCGGTCGAGGTGATGGCCGACCATGCGGTCGGGCTCCCGCCGCTGAACGCGGTGCTGGCGCGCGACATGATCTCGCGCACGCGCGTGGCCAAACTGCTGGCCGGCTACCGCAACCGGCCGCCGGCCGACCTCGACGCCATCGTCCGCGTGCTGATGCAGGTGTCGCAGCTGGTGGCC
>DASWSX010000090.1:0-8282 GCA_036402435.1 Telluria sp.
CGCGCGCCAGCGGCAGCGAGAAGTATTCGCTCGGGCCGGTGTCGCGCTCGACGAACATGTAGTACGGGATGGCGCCGAGGCGCACGCCGGTGGTCCACAGCTCGGCCCAGCTTTTCGGGTCTTCGTTGATATGGCGGATCAACGGGCCCTGCATGCGCAAGGTGGCGCCGGTCGAGACGATGCGCTTGACGGCGCGCTGGGCCATTTCGTTGCGCAGCTCCACCGCATGGCTGTAGTGGCCCATGATCGCCAGGTTCTTGCCGGCCTTGACCACGCGCTCGAACAGGCGCAGCAGGTCGTCGGAGTCCTTGTCGGTGACGAAGCGCTGCGGCCAGTAGGCCACCGACTTGGTCCCGAGGCGGATGTTCTGGATGTGCGCCAGCTCGGGCGCCAGCAGCGGCTCGATGAATTCGGTCAGCGAGCGGGTGTTCATGATCAGCGGGTCGCCGCCGGTGATCAGGACGTCGGTGACGTCAGGATGCGTTTTCAGGTAGGCCACCAGCTCGGTGGTTTCGCGCGCATCGAACTTCATGTCGTCCATGCCGACGAACTGCGGCCAGCGGAAGCAGAAGGTGCAGTAGGCGTGGCAGGTCTGGCCCGAGCTGGGGAAGAACAGCACGGTCTCCTTGTACTTGTGCTGCAGGCCCTTGAGCGGCGCGTCGTTCACGCGCGGGACGTTGTGCGTCATCTGGCCGGCCGGGTGCGGGTTCATGCGCATTCGGATGGCGTGCACCTGCTTCGCGATGGCCGCGTCGTCCTTTTTGTACAGCACCAGGTCGCGCAGCGTTTCGTACTCGTCGGCGTGCAGCATGTCGCGGTGCGGGAACACCAGCCGGTAAATAGGGTCGTCGGGGATATTGGACCAGTCAATCAGCTGCTCCATCACATATTCGTTGGCGCGGAACGGCAGCACGTGCGACACGACCTGAACGGCTTCCTGCAGGTCGGCCGGCATCCACTGCCACTGGCGCGCCTGGCTGATGGACTGGCGGGTATAGGGCTTGAAACGGGCTGGCGCGGTTTCGGTAGTCACGGCGGTCTCCTGTTATGGACGATGGGTTCGGGATATTCCTAACGGCTGAGGAATAAATGCAGAGAAACCATCATAGGCTTGCCGTATGGAACCTAAATTGCCGGGCATCAACAGACTGGCGGGAAACTTTCCACTTGGAACAAATACCTGTAGGAAATTGATGAGCACCCTTGCGCTGCCGCCTATCCGCCGCTTGCGGCAGCGCAAACCATGCCATGTGCGGGAGCGTAGATTACGCAATGCACCTAAGCAACATTTAGCCACCGCAAGAATCGAAAGGAAATCCCATCATGAAATTACTGCTGACCTCCGCTTCCCTGTGCCTCGCCTTCGCCGCCGGCGCCGCCACTGCTTCCGAGCCGACCGAGAAGGACGCCATCGCCATGGTTGAACGGGGCGTGGCCCTGGTCAAATCCAAGGGCCGCGACGAGATGATCAAGAAGATCAACGCCAAGGATGCGGAATACGTCCAGGGCTCGCTGTACATCGACATGCGCGACGCCAAGACCGGCATCGTGCTGGCCCACCCGATCAACCAGTCGATCGTCGGCAAGGACCTGACCGATGTGCCTGACGCGACCGGCAAGAAGTATCGCCGCGAAATCATCGAGCTGGCCGCGAAATCGAACAAGGGCTGGGTCGACTACCACTACAAAAATCCGACCAGCGGCAAGATCGAGCCGAAGACGACCTACATCCAGCTGGTCGACGGCGTGGTGCTGGAAGCGGGCATCTACAAAAAGTAAAACGGATGCGGGCAGCGCGGCTGCCCGCTTAACGATCTGCCGGGGGAGCGTGCATGCTGAACAAACTGAGAATCGGGCCGAAGCTGCTGCTGGCCCCGGGCCTGGTACTGGTCCTGCTGCTGATGCTGTCGGCGGCCGCCTACTACGGGATGGTGCGCCAGAACGCATCGCTGGAGAACATGGTGCAGGTGCGCGCGGCGCGCCTGAAGGCTGCGGCCGACGTGTCGGGCGACGCCAAGCACGCACACGCCAACATCTACCAGCTGCTGGCGTGGGTCAACGGCAGCTTCGCCAAGCACCGCCTCGACGCGCTGACCGCCGACATCGGCAAGAAGCACGCCGCCATCAAGGCCCAGCTGACGGCGCTGGCGAAGGTGTCCGATCCAGCCGAGCGCAAGCTGGTCGACGGATCGGCCAGGGCGCTCGAGGCCTACCGCAAGAGCGTCGCCGAAACCATCGAGCTGGCGCAGGTCGACCAGTCGATCGCGACCAACTCGATGCAGAAGGCCGAGAAAGAATTCGGGATACTCAATGGCCAGCTGGCGCAGCTGGCGACACTTGAAAAAAACCTGAGCGAAGCCGCTTACGCCGCCGCCAAAGCCGAATTCCGCACCTTCGGCGTGGCCCTCGCCGTGTTGGTGCTGCTGTCGATCGGCGTGTCGCTGGTGGTGACGATGCTGGTGCGGCGCGCGATGCTGCGCGATATCCGCGCCATCTCCAAAGTGGTGGGCGACCTGGCCGAAGGCCGGCTGGCCGCGGCGGTGGGCAGCCAGGGCCGCGACGAGATCGCCGACACCTCGCGCGCGCTCGATCACACCGTCGCGAACCTGAACCAGACCTTGCGCACGGTGCTGGACTCGGTGCACTCGATCGACACCGCGTCGCACGAAATCGCGACCGGTAACCTCGACCTGTCGAGCCGTACCGAGATGCAGGCCAGCTCGCTGGAAGAGACGGCCAGCGCCATGGAAAGCCTGACGCTGGCGGTCAAGGAAAACGCCAACAACGCGCGCATGGCCAACGAGCTGGCCGCCAGCGCCGCCAACCTGGCGGCCGATGGCGGCAAGGCGGTCGACCGCGCGGTCACGACGATGGAGCGGATCAAGGCCAGTTCGCGCAAGATCGTCGAGATCATCGGCGTCATCGACGGCATCTCGTTCCAGACCAATATCCTGGCCCTGAACGCCGCGGTGGAGGCAGCGCGCGCCGGTGAGCAGGGACGCGGCTTCGCGGTGGTGGCGGCCGAAGTGCGCACGCTGGCGCAGCGCTCGGCGGCCGCGGCCAAGGAGATCAAGGCGCTGATCGCGGACTCGGTATCGATCATCGACGGCGGCAGCGCCTCGGTCAATGAGGCCGGCAGCAGCATGGGCCATATCGTGGCCTCGGTGCGCCAGGTGAACGAGATTATCGAGCGCATCAGCGTAGCCAGTTCGCAGCAGGCCGAAGGCATCGCCGAAGTCAATCACGCGGTCGGGCAGATGGACGACATGACGCAGCAGAACGCGGCCCTGGTCGAACAGGCCGCGGCGGCAGCGGCAAGCCTGCACGAGCAGACCGTCACGCTGGCCGAGGCGGTGGCTGTCTTCAAAATCGACGAGGGCGAAGGAGCCATCGCACCTGCGGGCGATGACGGTTTCCAGCAGCCGCCGGATCGACGCGCATCGGCCAGCCCGATGCGCGGCGGCCCCCCGCCCAGCATCGGCGTGAACCCGTCGGTGGCTCAGCGTGCAGCGCGGCGCGCGACCTAGGGCTGGCGGAACGGCTTGCTGACGAAGCGCGATCCGGCCAGGCCAAAGCGCCAGGGCACTTCCATCGCCTTCGAGATGCCGATGCGCGGGCCGGCCACCAGTTCGACCGCTTCGCCGGGCGCCAGCAGCTCGAACGGCGGCGCGGCCAGCGATGCGCCGTTCAGCGCCCGGGTGACACCGAGCGCCTGGCACAGCTTTCCGGGACCCGAACACAGCAGGCGCGTGTCGTCGGTGCCGCGCCGTTCGCGCATCAACTCCAGCCCCACCAGCGGTTCCAGCGCCCGGATCAGCACCCCGGCGCCGTGCCCGTGTTCACGGCAGACGAAGTTCAGGCACCAGTGGATGCCGTACGAGCGGTACACGTAGGCGTGGGCCGGCTCGCCGAACATCGCGCCGTTGCGTTCGGTCGGGCCGGAATACGCGTGCGAGGCAGGGTCTTCCCGGTCGTAGGCCTCGGTTTCGACGATGCGTCCGCCGACCCCGTCGACCAGCACCACCGTACCGATGAGTTGTTGCGCCACCTTATGGGCCGGCGCATGAAAGTCGATTCCAGCGAGAATAGTCTTCATGCAAGAATTTTATATTGATATCGTCCGTGCGCCCTGCACAGACGAAATTGCCACACAATCCAGATCGTTTGCGATTGCCGAGGTGCAACAAAACTTGGCTTGGTTTATGATGGAGCATTGAAGCACGCACCTGCGGCAACCCGCCGCACTACCCCATGAGCAACCTAGCCGATTTGGCAACACCGGCGGCGGACAAGGTGGATGCCCTGATCAAATCGATCCGGATTCCGCCCCGCCCGAGCCTGCTGGCAGACATGCAGCACGAACTTGCGGCCGACGATCCGTCGCCAGAAGCGATCGGGCGCATCATCGCGCGCGACGTCGGCATGTCCGGCGCCCTGCTCAAGCTGGCCAACTCCTCGTTCTACGGCGGCAAACGCAAGGCCAAGTCGATCGAACAGGCCATCCTTTTCCTCGGCATTAACCAGGTCGCTTCCCTGATGACGGGCCTGCTGGCACGCCAGGCGATCGCCACCGACAATGCGGCGCTGGCGAACTTCTGGGACATCTCGGGCCGCCGCGCCCAGGCCATGGTCCACCTGTCGCGCCGGCTGCGCATCGGCGAGCCGGACGTGGCGCACACCTTCGGCCTGTTCTGCGACACCGGCGTGCCGCTGCTGATGGACCGTTTCCCGGGCTACGCCGACACCTTCGCCGCCGCCGCGGAAGATACCGAACGCCCGTTCACCGCGCTCGAGGACGAGCGCCACAGCACCAACCACGCCGCGATCGGCTGCCTGCTGGCCCGCAACTGGGGGCTGTCCAGCGACGTATCGTGGGCGATCCTGCACCACCAGGACTACAGCGTGTTCGACGACGGCGCCACCAACGACGGCGTGCGTTCGCTGGTGGCCATGTCGCTGCTGGCCGAATGCGCGATCCAGAAGTACCAGGGCCACGTCGACTCGGTCGAATGGAACAAGGGCGGCGAAAGTGCCTGCGCCTATCTCGGCCTGTCGGCCGAAGAAACCGACGACCTGCTCGACGAGCTGCACGAGTCTTTCCACAACGACCAATAAGGCCAGACAGCCTTTACATTCGCCGCGCACGGGACGATACTTCAGTGACCGATCCGGCGTTTGCATGCCGCCGATCCGATGGAGACGCGACATGACGATCCTGGCGAAACTCACCACCAAGCTGGCGGCGTTGCTGCTGGCTCCCCTTCTCCTGTCAGCCTGTGCGGGCGTGCGCCTTCCGGGCCCGCTGCCGGCGACCCAGCTGCTGTCCGACGGCGCCTTCAAGCCACCGTCCGAGCCCGTGGGCGCCGACGGCCTGTTCACGCTCAGTCCGGCTATGCTGGCTTACCTGCACAGTCCCGCATTCAACGCGCTGGTGCGCAGCAAGGGCGCGCACCACGGGCTGGTCGACGCCCTGTACCAGAAAGGCCAGCTGAAACTCGAGTACGAATCGAGCAAGACGCGCACCGCCGCCGAAACCTTCGATGCCCGCGCCGGCAACTGCCTGTCGCTGGTGGTGATGACCGCCGCCTTCGCGCGCGAACTGCGCGTGCCCATTACCTACCAGAATGTGCTGGTTGAACAGACCTGGAGCCGCGCGGGCAACCTTTACGTAGGCAGCAACCACGTCAACCTGGTGCTGACCGAAACTCCGTCCGAATTTTTGCGCACGTACCAGACCACGCGGCAGACCCTGACCATCGACTTCCTGCGGCCCAAAGAGATGGAGCGCTTCCACACCCATCCGCTGGAGGAGCGCGACATCGTCGCCATGTACCTGAACAACCGCGCCGCGGAAGCGCTGGCGGACGAACGCATCGACGACGCCTACTGGTGGGCGCGCGAGGCGGTTACGCAGAATCCGGGCTTCATCAATGGCTACAACACGCTGGCGGTGATTTACCAGCGGCGCGGGCACAGCGCGCTGGCCGAAAACGTCTTTCGCGCCGCCCTCGACCGCGAGCCCGAGAACACCGTCATCATGCATAACATGTTGCCGGTGCTAGCGGCGTTGGGCAAGACCGGGGAAGCGAACCAGGTCCGCGCGCGCCTGGCCGTCATCGAGCCGCACCCGCCGTTCTATTATTTCAACCGGGGCATGGAGGCGATGGTCAAGGCCGACTTCAAGGCGGCGCGCGCGCTGTTTGCCAAGGAGGTCAAGCGGGCGCCGTACAACCACGAGTTCCATTTCTGGCTGGCGATAGCCCACTGGCGGCTTGGCGACGGCGGCCGCGCGCACGAGGAGCTGAAGCTGGCGCTCGATACCAGCACTACCGGGGACGCGTCGCGCAGGTATTCGGCGAAGCTTAGCCAGCTGAAGAATGGGACACCGGCGATCAAGAGGGTTTATTGACAGCGCAGTTGAAAAACCACCCGCTGTTGTTCCAATGTCTGCCACCTCAGCAGTTTTTGCTCGAACGACAGCGATGCGTGCGCTGGTGATGAAGACGGCAGCAGCACTGTGCGGTAGCCGGCATCGGCGAATTGAGCGGCGAACTTGCCTGACGCCTGCCCGTTAAATCCAACCGTCTCCAGTAGCGGACACAGCACGCGCAGCCGGTGGAAATCGTTGGCCGCCGGGTTCCGGATGGCCGAGTCGAGGCTGCCCTCGCGCTCGCAGGCACCCAGAACGTCCCACAGTCCGACGCCGTGCGTGAGCAACCGCGGCAACCTGTCTGCGTAGGGCAAGCTTGCCAGGTCGTCATCGAGCACCGCCGACAGCAACCGCCACAGCTGGTTGCGCGGATGCGCGTAATACTGCCCGGCCGCGAGCGAAGCCGCGCCGGGAAAACTACCGAGGACGAGGATGCGGACCTGCGCGTCGATCACCGGCGCCAGGCCCGACAATGTAGCTGTTGGTGGTGAAGTCATCAGGCAGAATCATAATCGATCCTGCCTGGCGGGCCAGTGTAGAATCTGCAGAAACAACCATCCCCAACACGGAGACAGCTTGATGCAAAACCCCGGCGAGGCGCGCGACATCCACACCCTGCTGTCGCTCTACAGCGAAAGCCACAGGAATCCCACGAACGAACTGATTCATATCGTGTGCGTGCCGCTGATCGTGTTTTCGCTGCTGGGCATGATCTGGGCCGTGCATCCGCTCGCCGCCGTGCTGGTCGTGGCCGCCGCCCTCTGGTACTACTATCAGCTGTCGAAACCATTTGCGATCGGCATGCTGGCGATGTCGACGGTGATGCTCGCGCTGCTTGCGCTGCTGCCACCGGCGAGCGTGCTGGCCCTGTCGATTGCGATTTTCGTCCTGGCCTGGGTCGGCCAGTTCATCGGGCACCAGATCGAGGGTAAGAAGCCGTCGTTCCTGGATGACCTGCGCTTCCTCCTGATCGGGCCGCTGTTCGTGCTCAGCTTCCTGTACCGCCGCCTGAACGTCGCCTACTGAACCTCCCGCCCGGTCAGCGGTGATCGGGGTGGTACACCGGCACCACGGCCCGCGCCCCTGACGTGTCGGACTGGACCGCCTCGAGCACGAGGGCGGTGCATAGCGCAACGTGCGCGATCAGCGCGGCGACTTTCAGGTGCATCGACGTCTTCATGTGGATCCTTCCGGTTGGGCTAAACATGATAAGTGGCGCCGCCCCATCGCCCCGCGCCGCCGGGCTTGCGCTTGACGCCCGTCACGGCCATCCTGCCGCTCTGTCGTTTCCAGGTCATATCCAGCAGGAAATTGTGTTTGACCGTATACTTTCGCGATGTCCTCCCCCCTCCTTTTCGTTATCGCATCCCTGATATGGGGCTCGACCTTCTGGGCCATCACCTTGCAGCTGGGCGAAGTCGCTCCGGCGGTATCGGTGGCTTACCGCTTCGCGCTGGCTGCGGCCGCGCTGTTTGCCTGGTGCCTGGTGCGCGGCGACCGTCTGCGCCTGCCTTGGAAAGTCCAGCGCTGGAGCCTGCTGCAGGGCTTCTTCACATTCGGCCTGTCCTACGTCTGCACGTATAACGCCGAGCAGTATGTGATTTCGGCGCTGGTTGCCGTGCTGTTCGCGCTGATGGTGTTCTGGAACCCGATCTGCAGCCGCTTCGCGTTCGGCACGCCGATCTCGTGGCGCACCTGGGCCGCCGGCGCGGTGGCGATGGCGGGCGTGACGATGCTGTTCTATCCGTCGATCGCGTCGTCGTGGGCCGACATTAATGAAGGCGGCGGCCACTTCCTGCTTGGGCTGGTGCTGGCCATCACGGCGACCATCGCCAGTTCGGTCGGCAACATC
>DASWSX010000091.1:0-20894 GCA_036402435.1 Telluria sp.
ATTTGGCGTCACGTTGACGCATCATTGGCGGATGCGCGCTGCGCGCTTATCCGCCCTACGGTCACCTAAACGGTCTTACCCCACCCACTTGCGCGCGTTGCGGTACATGCGCATCCACGGCGAATCCTCGCCCCATGCATCCGGATGCCACGACTGCTGCACCGACCGGAACACGCGTTCGGCATGCGGCATCATCACCGTGAAGCGGCCGTCGGCCGTCGTCACCGCCGTCAGGCCCTGCTGCGAGCCGTTCGGGTTGAACGGATATACTTCGGTCGCTTCGCCACGGTTGTCGACATAGCGCATCGCCTTCACCACCTGCGCGAAATCGCCGGTCTGCGAGAAGTCGGCAAAGCCTTCGCCATGCGCCACGGCGATCGGCGTCATCGTGCCCGCCATCCCGCTGAAGAACATCGACGGCGAATCCATCACCTCGACCATCGCAAAGCGCGCTTCGAACTGCTCCGACTTGTTGCGCGTGAACTTAGGCCAGGCCTGCGCGCCCGGGATCATCGATTTCAGGTTGCTCATCATCTGGCAGCCGTTGCACACGCCAAGCCCGAAGCTGTCGCCGCGCGCGAAGAAGCGCGCGAACTGGTCGGCCAGCTTTTCGTTGAACAGGATCGTCTTGGCCCAGCCTTCGCCGGCGCCCAGCACGTCGCCGTACGAGAAGCCGCCAACGGCGATGATGCCCTGGAAGTCGTCCAGCTTGACGCGGCCTGCAATCAGGTCGCTCATGTGGACGTCGACGGCCGCAAAGCCTGCCTGGTGCATCACCCACGCGGTTTCGATATGCGAGTTGACGCCCTGCTCGCGCAGGATCGCCACGCGCGGACGAACGCCGGTCGCCAGTAACGGCGCCGCGACATTCTCGGACGGATCGAAGGTCAGGCGCGGCGAGATGCCAGGATCGGTCTCGTCGAGCAGGCGGTCGTATTCGGAGTCCGCACACGCAGGGTTGTCGCGCAGGCGCGCGATGCGCCAGCTGGTGTCGCTCCACAGGCGGTGCAGCGCGCTGCGCGCCTGGCTGTAGATCACCTTCGCGTCGCGCGTGAATTCGATCACGCCGCGCTCGTTCGGCTTGCCGATGATATGGCTGCAGGCGCCGAGATTATGCTCGCGCAGTACGTTCATGACGGCGCTGCGCTCCTCGGTGCGGACCTGGATCACCGCGCCCAGCTCTTCGCTGAACAGGGCGCGCAGGGTCAGTTCGTTGCGGCGCTCGGCCACCTGCCCTGCCCAGTTCTTGGCGTCGCCCCAGTCGGACGCGTGTTCGCCTTCGTGCGCAAGGATGTCGAGGTTGATCGACAGGCCGCTGCGGCCCGCGAACGCCATCTCGCACAAGGTGGCGAACAGGCCGCCGTCGGAACGGTCGTGGTACGCAAGCAGCTTGCCGTCGGCATTGAGCTGCTGGATCGCCTTAAAGAAGGCCTTCAGGTCTTCCGGACTGTCGACGTCAGGCGCGTCGTTACCCAGCTGCTGCGTCACCTGCGCCAGCGCCGAGGCGCCGAGGCGGTTCTTGCCGCGTCCGAGGTCGATCAGGATCATCGACGTTTCGCCGGCGTCCATACGGACCTGCGGCGTGAGCGACTTGCGGATGTCGTACACCGGAGCGAACGACGACACGATCAGCGATACGGGGGACGTGACCGACTTCTGCGCATCCTCGTCGCGCCAGGTCGTACGCATCGACAGCGAATCTTTACCGACTGGGATGCTGATGCCGAGCGCCGGGCACAGGTCCATGCCGACCGCTTTCACGGTGTCGAACAGCGCTGCATCCTGGCCCGGCTGGCCGCATGCAGCCATCCAGTTGGCCGACAGCTTGATGTCGGAGATGTCGCTGATCGGCGCTGCGGCGATGTTGGTCACTGCCTCGCCGACGGCCATGCGGCCCGATGCGGCGGCATCGATCACGGCCAGCGGCGTGCGCTCGCCCATTGCCATGGCTTCGCCAAGGTAGCCTTCGAAGCTCATCGCGGTGACGGCGCAGTCGGCGACCGGCACCTGCCACGGGCCGACCATCTGGTCGCGAACGGTGGTGCCGCCGACGGTGCGGTCGCCGATGGTGATCAGGAACGATTTATCGGCAACTGCAGGCAGCAGCAGCACGCGCTCGGCCACGTCGGCCAGGTCAAGCCCGGTAAGGTCGACTGGCGGATATTCGTTCTGGACGTGCTTTACGTCGCGCAGCATCTTCGGCGGCTTGCCGAGCAAGACGTCCATCGGCATGTCGACTGGCGAATTACCCAGGGCCGGATCGATCACCTTCAGCTGGCGTTCTTCGGTGGCGACCCCGACTGCCGCGAACGGGCAGCGCTCACGCTCGCACATCGCGGCGAACAGGGCGAGGTTGTCCGGAGAGATCGCAAGCACATAGCGCTCCTGCGATTCATTACTCCAGATTTCCTTCGGCGCCATGCCGCTTTCTTCCAGCGGCACCTTGCGCAGGTCGAAGATCGCACCGCGTCCGGCGTCGTTGGTAATCTCAGGGAAGGCATTCGACAAGCCGCCCGCGCCCACGTCGTGGATCGAGATGATCGGATTGTCCGCGCCCATCTGCCAGCAGCGGTTGATGACTTCCTGCGCGCGGCGTTCCATCTCCGGATTGCCGCGCTGGACCGAGTCGAAGTCCAGGTCGGCGGTGTTGGTGCCGGTCGCCATCGACGACGCGGCACTGCCGCCCATGCCGATGCGCATGCCGGGGCCGCCCAGCTGCACCAGCAGGCTGCCTACCGGGATGTCGTTCTTGTGCGTGTGCGCCGCCGAGATGCTGCCGATGCCGCCCGCGATCATGATCGGCTTGTGGTAGCCGTACACGGTCTCGCCGACGTTTTGTTCATACGTGCGGAAGTAGCCGCCGAGGACCGGGCGGCCGAATTCGTTGCTGAACGCGGCGCCGCCGATCGGTCCTTCGATCATGATCTGCAGGGGCGAGGCGATGCGTTCAGGCTTGCCGTACACGCCAGCTTGCGCGCGCTGTGCGAACGGCGCGGTCACGCTGGTGGCGTTCTCCCACGGACGCTCGGCGCCCGGGATCGACAGGTTCGATACCGTGAAGCCGGTCAGCCCGGCCTTCGGCTTGGCGCCGCGGCCGGTCGCGCCTTCGTCGCGGATCTCGCCGCCGGCGCCGGTGGAGGCGCCAGGGAACGGCGAAATCGCGGTCGGGTGATTGTGCGTCTCGACCTTCATGAGGATGTGCGTCAGTTCGGTCGACGCGGCATATTCATGGTTCTCGCCGCGCGGGTAGAAACGCGTGACGGTGCCGCCTTCGATGATCGACGAGTTGTCGCTGTACGCGACGACGGTGCCGCGCGGGTTCAGGTGGTGCGTGTTTTTGATCATCTGGAACAGCGACTTCGGCTGCTTTTCGCCGTCGATGATCCAGTCGGCGTTGAAGATCTTGTGGCGGCAATGCTCGCTGTTCGCCTGGGCGAACATCATCAGCTCGACGTCGGTCGGATTGCGCTGCGCCTTGGTGAAGGCCTCGTGCAGGTAGTCGATTTCGTCGTCCGACATGGCCAGGCCAAGTTCGGTGTTGGCCTTTTCCAAAGCCGCCTTGCCTGCGCCCAGCACGTCGATGGATTCGAGCGGGCGCGCTTCCAGCTCGCTGAACAGGTTGGCCGCGTCGTCGGCGTTACGCAGTACGCTCTCGGTCATCCGGTCGTGCAGCAGGCCTGCCACGGCGATCGCCTCGTCCGCGCCAAGCTTCTTCGCGCCGCCGATGCCGAGGATGCCCGGCTTGAGGGTCACCGTGTACGCGATGCCGCGCTCGATGCGGTGCACATGCGCCATGCCGCAGTTATGGGCGATGTCGGTGGCCTTCGAGGCCCACGGGGAGATCGTGCCCAGGCGCGGGATGACGAAGAACTCCTCCGTTGCACCCTCCTGCCCTGCTGCTGCCGGTTCGCCATAGGTAAGCATGGCGCTGAGACGCTCAGTGTCTTGCGCCGATAGCGGCGCACTGGTGTCGATGAAGTGATAGAACCTGCCCTGGACCGCGATGATTGCGGGCGCGACGGCTTGAAGCTGGCTCAGGAGGCGTTGTGTACGGAAGACAGACAGGGCATTGGAACCCGGCAGAATCAACATGTTTGGAAGATGGTTGATGCAGCGTGGCTGCGGATTAAAGGTAAATGAGACACTCGTACATGATGCAGAATTCCTTTAGACCTCTATTATACCGCGTCGCACCATCGTCAGCACCTTCCCCTCGACGGAGGGAATAGCAACAGTTGGACTGCTCAATTGCAATCCCTGTTGCCCGGAACATAACAATAGCGTATCTTTGGGTTTCCAGAATTGCCACGCTGGCGACTGGTGATTAACGAGACCCTGAACAAAGGGCGAGAGTGAGATGATGCAAGATAACAGTAACCTGACCGTACTCGTCATTGACCCGAACCCGGGCATGCGTGGCAGCCTGCAAAACATGCTGAACATGTCGAACATCAGCAAGATCGAGTTCGTCGTCAGTTCGGGCACCGCGATCCGCCAGCTTTCGCGCAAGTCGTACGACATCATCCTGTGCGAGTACGACCTCGACAACGGCGGCGAGCATGGCCAGGACGGCCAGCAGCTGCTGGAAGACCTGCGCCACCACAAGCTGATCGGCCGGGGCGCGATCTTCATCATGCTCACCTCCGAAGGCGTGTACAGCAAGGTCGTCAGCGCGGCGGAGCTGGCGCCGACCGACTACATCCTCAAGCCATTCACGGTCGACGTGCTCATGCAGCGCATCACGCGCGCGGTCGAGCGGCGCAATGTATTCCTGCCAACCTACCAGCTGATCGAGCAGGACCGCATTCGCGAAGCGATTCGTTCGTGCACCGACGCCGAGATGGCGCACCCGCGCCATGCGGCCGACTTCGTGCGCATGCGCGCCGAATTGCATGTCAGCCTGAACGAATTTCCGCAGGCCGAGCACCTGTACAACGCGATGCTCGGTATCAAACAGGTGGGCTGGGCGTCGCTTGGGCTTGCCCGCGCCCTGTTCGCACAGGGGCGCACGGACGAAGCCGAAACCGTCCTCACGCAACTGGTGAGCGCAAACCCGAAGCTGATGGCGGCGTACGACCTGCTGGCCAAGTGCCACGAGGCGTCGGGCGCTGCCGGGCGCGCGCAGCAGGTGCTGGAAGAAGCGGTGTCCATCTCGCCGCACATGGTGCGCCGCCTGCGTCACCTCGGCGAAGTGGCGCTCGACGCCGGCGACATGACGGCGGCCGAGAAGTCGTTCAAGCAAGTGGTGACGAAGGCGAAGTATTCCGAATTCCGCGACCCGGAAGACCACGTCAACCTGGTCAGGACGCTCGTCAAAAAAGGCGATGCGGTGCAGGCCAGCGGCGTGATCCGCGACCTGGAGCGCTCGATGCGCGGCAATCCGAACGTGGACGTGTGCAAGGCGATCTCGGTGGCGATGCTGCATGAGGCGGCCGGCAACAGCGCGGCGGCGGCCAGTGAACTCAACAATGCGGTCGGCGCCGTGCGCGCCAGCAGCGGCTTGTCGAGCAAGCTTCGCATCGGCCTGGCCGAGAGCTGCCTGGCGCACCGGCTCGACCAGGAAGCATCGGAAGTGATGCTGTCGGTGATGAACGACGCGGGCAGCGGCGTCTCGACGCAGCAGGCGATGAGCATATTCGTCAAGGCGGGCCGCCCCGACCTCGCAGACGGCATGGGCGCACAGCTCAAGGCGCAGGCGCAGATCCTCCTCGGCGTCGCAGCCGAGAAGGCCAACATGGGCGACGTCAAGGGTGCGGTGCAAAGTCTGCTCGAGGCGATGCACATGTCGCCTGGGAACCTGCAGGTGATGATCGCCGTCGCCAAGGGCATCCTGCGCCAGTTGGGCGAACTGGGTTGGGATCACCCGCTGGCCGCGGTGTGCCAGGCGCAGATGGAAAAGATCCACAAGATCGATGCGGCGCACCCGCAGCTGGAACTGCTCAACAACGAATACACGGCGCTGAAGCGGAAATACGGTATCGCGGCGGCCTGATTCCCCGATGGCAGGCGGCCTCATGTCGTCCCAACTCCCAGTGTCGAAATTTAATCCCTTGCCCGGAAAGACCAAATGCGAACTCTATTGAAGATCGGGAAATACCTATCTCTTTTTATCGTTGTCGTTCTGGTGCTGGGTATCGGCGCATTAATCTCTCTTCGCATGTACTCGCAACAGCAGAACGCTGCGGCATATGCCATCGACTCTGCCCGTGGAATAAACGAGAGCGGCTATGTCAACATCGGCGGGATTGAACAGTGGGTTCAAATACGCGGACAAAACCGCGACAATCCGGTCCTGCTCGTTCTTCACGGCGGCCCGGGCGCCAGTTTGAGGCACCTGACGAAGTCGTTCATTCCCTGGGAAAAGGACTTCACCGTCGTCCACTGGGACCAGCGCGGCGCCGGCAAAACCCTGGCGTCAACCGGCGCATCGATCGCCGAGACCATGTCGGTCGACAGGATGACCAGGGACGGGATCGAAGTCGCGCAATACTTGCGAACCCGCCTGCACAAAGAAAAGATAACCATCCTTGGCCATTCGTGGGGTTCCATCCTCGGGATTAACATGGCAAAGCGAAGGCCCGACTTGTTCAACGCCTTTGTGGGAACTGGACAGGTTGCCGATATGCCTCGAAGCGTGCGCATGGATTACGCCCAGGTTCTGGCGCAGGCGCAAGCCGCCAACGATCAGGAAACCACGCGGGCGCTGACGGAAATCGGGTCGCCCCCTTTTGAGAACCGCCACCAGCTTGAAGTGTTCTTCGGCAGTATGGACAAGTATCCGCCTGCATCGGATCGCGCCGCAATGGACACCATCAAATCCACTCTGATGTCCCCGCCCCCAGGATATTCATTGCGGGACGTATGGGATTCGTACCGAGGCTTCATGGTTGTCCCGTCGGTGCGGCTTTATAACGAGATGCTGAGCACCCGGTTGGCATCGCTGGGGCCAAACTTTGAAATCCCGATCTTTTTCATGCACGGAAGCGACGATAACCTGACCCAGGCCTCGCTGACCGAGGAATATTTCAAGTCAATCAAGGCGCCCCATAAAGAGATGGTGCTTCTTGAAGGCGGCGGGCATTTCGCTTTCCTGAGTATGCCTGACCGGTTTCTAAAGGATCTGGTCAACCGCGTTCGTCCGTACGCGATGAGATAACCTGTCGCTGAACCGGCCGCGCCCTAGTGGCGCAGCCGCCGCGCTTCCCGTTTGACCCGATACATCGCGCCGTCTGCGTAATTGAGCAGCTGCTGTGCGCTGTCTCCATGTTCGGGAAACACCGCTACCCCGATGCTCGGAGCGATGTGCAGCGCGAGCTCGCGCACGCGGATCGCGCTGCATAATTCGCTCCTGATTTTTGCCGCCACCAGCTCCGCGTCGGCCAGGGTGCATGCACGGTCGAGCAGCACCACGAACTCATCTCCGCCGACCCGGGCGACCGTATCGCTATCGCGCACGCATTGACTGAGCCGGCGGGCGACCTCCTGCAGCAGGCGGTCGCCCGTTTCATGGCCGTACACGTCGTTGATCGGCTTGAACTGATCGAGGTCGACAAAGAGCAGCGAGAATCCCTGCTGGTCGCGCCGCGCGCGGGCCAGTGCGGTGTCCAGCCGGTCCAGCAGCAGCATCCGGTTCGGCAGGCCGGTCAGGATGTCGTGCTGCGCCATGTGCCGCAGCTGCGATTGCAGCCGTTTGCGCTCGATCGCGGTCGCGATCTGGGTCGAGACGAACTGCAAAAGCTCCTGGTCGCGCTCCGTATAACTAGCCGATCCGGATGCGTTATCCGTAATTGACAGCACACCAGTGATGCCGTTATCCGTAACCAGGGGCATGCCAAGCCAGCATGCAGGGCGTTCTGCCATAGCGTCGCGCAGGGCCTCGGGCAGCGGCGCCTGGGACCTTGGATTGAGCAGCAGCGGCTCGCCCCTTGCGATGACAAGTTCGCACAGGCCCCGATGCGTGGCAGAAGGCGGACCATTCCGATCGATGTGATAGGAAAATTCAACGCGATCGCGCGAAGGATCGAGCAGCGCAATCGAAAACCCCGGCGCAGGCAGGAGCTCATTGACGATACGGTGGATCTGCGGGTAAAGGGCGTCAAGGTCGCCCACCAAATGGACCGATTCCGAAATCGCGTATAGCGCCGCCTGAACGGACTCGGAGCGCTTTCGCTCCGTGATGTCATGCGCTACCGCGATGCGGATCGCGTCCTCGGGCGACCAGCGCGCTGACCAGAGGATATGAACCTTCCTGCCGTCCTTGCGCAAATAGCAGTTTTCGAAACTGAACCTGGCGTCGCCGGTCATGATCTGCCTTGCCGCTGCCAGGGTACGCGCGCGGTCCTCGGGCGCCACCATGTCGATCATCAGCGTGCCGACCATTTCGTCGGGCCGGTAGCCGAAGATCCGCTCGCAGGCGGCACTCGCAAACAGGAATCGCCCCTCCCGGTCGACGACACAAACGGCGTCGAGAAGTAGATCAACAAAGCCGGGCGGCGGGATGAATGCTCTGGTTTCCATTGGAAGCCATTCTATCCCCATGCACGACGCATAAGCCAGCAGTTATTGATCCAACTTTCCGTAACCGCCGCCGCCCGGGGTCTCGATCACGAACATATCGCCAGCCTGCATGTCGGTTTTGCCGATGTGGGCCAGATGCTCGACGCGTCCATCGGCGCGCACGACGGTGTTCACGCCCTTCGCACCCTCGCCCCCGCCCGCCATGCCGAATGGCGCGTGGATCCGGTTGTTCGACAGGATCGCGGCCGTCATCGCCTCGAGGAAGCGCACCTTGCGCACACCGCCGTTTCCGCCGTGCCAGCGCCCTGCGCCACCCGAACCCTGGCGGATCTCGTAGCTCTCAAGCCGCACAGGGAAGCGGAACTCGAGGATCTCCGGGTCGGTCAGGCGCGAATTGGTCATGTTGGTCTGGACCACATCGGTGCCATCGAAGCCATCGCCTGCACCAGAGCCGCCTGAAATCGTTTCGTAATACTGGTACTTCGCATTCCCGAACGTGAAGTTGTTCATCGTCCCCTGCGACGCCGCCAGCACGCCAAGCGCGCCGTACAGCGCGTTCGTGATGCAGGTGGATGTCTCGACATTGCCCGAGACGACCGACGCCGGATAACGCGGGTTCAGCATCGAGCCAGGCGGGATGATCACATTGAGCGGCTTGAGGCAGCCCGCGTTCAGAGGAATCTCGTCGTCGACCAGCGTGCGGAACACGTACAGCACGGCCGCCATGCACACCGCGGATGGCGCGTTGAAGTTGTTCTCCAGCTGGCCGGAGGTGCCGGTGAAGTCGATCGTCGCGCTGCGGCTGGCGTGATCGACCTTGATCGATACCTGGATCTGCGCGCCATTATCGAGCGGGCAGATAAAGTCGCCGTCCTTGAGCGCGGTGATCACGCGGCGCACCGCTTCTTCGGCATTGTCCTGCACGTGTCCCATGTACGCCTGGACCACGTCGAGCCCGAAATGCGCGACCATCTTGCGCAGTTCGTCCACGCCCTTCTGGTTGGCCGCGACCTGCGCGCGCAGATCGGCCATGTTCTGGTCCGGATTGCGCGCCGGGTAGCGCGCGCCTGCCAGCAAGGCGCGCGTCTCGGCGTCGCGCAGCAGGCCGTTGGCGCCGTCGACCAGCTTGAAGTTATTGATCAAGACGCCTTCCTGGTCGATGGTCACCGAGTCCGGCGGCATGGAGCCAGGCGTGGTGCCGCCGATGTCGGCGTGGTGGCCGCGCGAGCCGACGTAGAACAGGATCGCCTTGCCTGCCTCGTCGAACACCGGCGAGATGACCGTCACGTCGGGCAGGTGCGTGCCGCCGTGGTACGGGTCGTTCAGCATGAAGACGTCGCCCGGCCGCATCGTGCCCGCGTTCTCGCGCATCACGGTCTTGATGCTCTCGCCCATCGAACCGAGGTGCACCGGCATGTGCGGCGCATTGGCGATCAGGTTCCCGCTCGCGTCGAACAGCGCGCAGCTGAAGTCGAGCCGCTCCTTGATGTTGACCGAGTACGCGGTGTTCTGCAGCCGCAGCCCCATCTGCTCGGCAATCGACATGAACAGGTTGTTGAAGATCTCGAGCATCACCGGGTCGGCCGTCGTGCCGATTGCACGGCGCTCCGGCAGTGCCTCGACGCGGGCCAGCACCAGGTGGTTGAACGACGTTACCTGCGCATGCCAGCCCGGTTCGACGATGGTGGTGGAGTTATCTTCAGCGATGATCGCCGGGCCCTTGATGACGTCGTCCGGCCGCATGTCGGCGCGCTTGAACAGGCCTGTTTCGTGCCACTCGCCGCCGCCGAACATGCGCACGCGCTCGCGCGGCTCCAGCGGTTCGCCGCGCTCCGGGATGCCGGAAGCGAAGCTCTCGGCGGGAGCGTCCGATTTGCCGATCGCTTCTACCGACACCGCTTCCACCACCAGCGCCTTCGACGGCATCAGGAACGAGAAGCGTTTTTTGTACGCGGTTTCGAACTGCGCCTTCATGCTGCGCGGTTCGTCGAACAGCACGATGATCGCCGAATCGGTTCCCTCGTAACGGAGATGGACGCGTCGAACCAGCTCGATGCGGTCCGCCGCGACTCCCTGCTTCAGCAGCTCGCCGGTGACGCCCTGCCCCAGCTGGCTTAGCCGCTGTTCGAGCTCGGGCTGTGTGATGTCGTCCAGGCGCTGTTCGACTGCCGCTTCGCGCATCGACGTCTGGTCCGCCAGGCCCATGCCGTAGGCGGACATGACGCCCGCCAGCGTATGGATGAATACCGTTTTCATTCCAAGCGCATCGGCGACGAGGCAGGCGTGCTGTCCGCCAGCGCCGCCGAAGCTGGTCAAGGCGTATTCGGTCACGTCGTGGCCGCGCTGTACCGAGATCTGCTTGATCGCGTTGGCCATGTTGCCGACTGCGATCTGGATAAATCCTTCGGCAACTTGCTCCGGCGCCGGCGTTGTGCCGGTTGCTTCGCCTATTTCGCGCGCCATTTCCGCAAACCCGGTGCGCACGGCGTCCACATCGAGCGCTTCATTCGCTTCCGGCCCGAACACCTTCGGAAAATGGTCGGGCTGGATTTTGCCGAGCATGACATTACAGTCGGTGACGGCAAGCGGCCCGCCGCGGCGATAGCTCGCGGGCCCCGGATTGGCGCCCGCGCTGTCCGGGCCGACGCGGTAGCGGCTGCCGTCAAAGTGCAGGATCGATCCGCCGCCGGCGGCGACAGTGTGAATGCTCATCATCGGCGCGCGCATGCGCACGCCCGCCACCTGGGTCTCGAATACGCGTTCGAACTCCCCCGAGAAGTGCGATACGTCCGTCGAGGTGCCGCCCATGTCGAAGCCGATGACGCGCTCAAAGCCCGCCAGCTGGCTGGCGCGCACCATGCCGACGATGCCGCCCGCTGGCCCGGACAGGATGCTGTCCTTGCCCTGGAAGGTGCGCGCGTCGGTCAGGCCGCCGTTCGACTGCATGAACTGCAGGTTCACGTTCGGCATCTGGCCTGCCACCTGGTCGACGTAGCGGCGCAGGATCGGCGACAGATAGGCATCGACCACCGTGGTGTCGCCGCGGGCCACCAGTTTCATCATCGGGCTGACCTCGTGCGACACGGATACCTGCGTGAAGCCGATGCCGCGCGCGATGCGTGCAGCGGCGGCTTCATGGCCGTTATAGCGGTAGCCGTGCATGAAGACGATGGCGAGCGAGCGCAGGCCGCTGTCATAGGCCGCCTGCAGTGCCGCACGCGTCGCGTCCTCATCGATCGCGCGCACAACGTCGCCATGCGCGCCCATTCGTTCATCGATTTCGATGACATGGCTGTAGAGCAGCTCCGGCAGCACGATGTGGCGGTCGAACAGGCGCGGGCGGTTCTGGTACGCGATGCGCAGCGCGTCGCGGAAACCGCGCGTGATCGCCAGCGCCGTGCGTTCGCCTTTTCGCTCAAGCAGCGCGTTGGTGGCGACGGTGGTCCCCATCTTCACCGCCTCGATGCCGGACACCGGCACCGGCTCCCCTTCGGCTACGCCAAGCAGGTGGCGGATGCCGGCGACCGCGGCGTCGCGGTACTGTTCGGGATTCTCCGACAGCAGCTTGTGCGTCACGATGCGCCCGTCGGGCTTGCGCGCCACGATGTCGGTAAAGGTGCCGCCGCGGTCGATCCAGAATTGCCAGTCCATGCATTTCCCCTGCTTTTTCGTTCGATCGCATATTGTAGTCGCGCCGGAGTATATTAAGGAATTTACAGGCTTGATGTAACGACAAGCATTCGGAGGCAGCATGGGAGCACTTTTTACCGTCGCGGAAATCCGGCAGGCGGAGCAGGCAGCGTCTGCCCAATTGCCCCCGGGGGCATTGATGCAAAGGGCGGGACAATCTGCCGGGAAAGTGGCAATTGACTTACTGGGCGTGACAATCGAGGGGAAGGTACTGGTGCTTGCCGGCCCGGGCAACAATGGCGGAGATGCGTTCGAAGTCGCGGCCAACCTTGCGCAGGCGGGTTTCGCGGTCACGATCGTCCATCTGCCGTCCGGCGCGACTTCTTCGACCGAAACCGCAAATGCCCTGGGGAGGGCGCGTGCGAGCACGGCCAAATTCGCGGACAAGATTCCACCTGGCCGATGGTCGCTGGTGGTCGATGGCCTGTTCGGCATCGGCCTTGCGCGCCCGGTTGAAGGCGCGGCACGCGCCATGGTCGAAGCTGTAAATACCTTCAGCTGCCCGGTGCTCTCACTTGACGTGCCTAGTGGTCTCGACGCCGATTCCGGCGCCGTCATCGGCCCGGACGGCGTTGCGGTTGTCGCCACCCATACCATCACCTTCATCGCCGACAAGCCAGGCCTGCACACCTATGCAGGCCGCGATTACGCCGGCGAGGTTCTCGTCGCAAGGCTCGGGGTCGCGGACGACACGCTGCCGGCTGCCAGCGTCCACCTGAACGAACCGGCGATGTTCGAGACGGCATTCGTCCCGCGCCTCCACGATTCGCACAAGGGCAGCTTCGGCGACGTTGCGGTAATCGGCGGTGCGCACGGCATGGCAGGCGCTCCTATCCTGGCCGCGCGCGCCGCCCTGTTCTGCGGCGCCGGGCGCGTGTACGTGGCCGCCATCGACTCCGGCCCGGCTTACGATAGCGTCCAGCCGGAGCTGATGTTCCGCGACGCCGCCACGTTCAACCATTCCGGCAGTACGGTCGTGGCAGGGCCCGGCATGGGCGACTCGGCCGATTCGATGCGTTTGCTGGCCAGGCTCCTCGACGGCGCCAGCCCGCTGGTGCTCGATGCCGACGCGCTGAACCTGGTCGCCGCCAGCCCGGACATGCAGGCGCGCCTGTCCGCGCGCACTGCCCCGGCCATCCTGACGCCGCATCCGCTCGAAGCGGCGCGCCTGCTTGGCGTGACCGCAGCGCTGATCCAGGGCGACCGCCTGGAAGCCGCGCGCGAAATCGCGGCGCGCTTCGACGCGCATGTTGTGCTGAAGGGATCTGGTACCGTCATCGCGATGCCGGACGGCGAAGCGGCGATCAACCCGACCGGCAATCCCGGCCTGGCAAGCGCCGGCACGGGCGACGTGCTGGCGGGGTTATGCGGCAGCCTGCTGGCGCAAGGCTGGCCTGCGCGCGACGCGGCGCTGGCCGCAGTGTGGATGCATGGCGAAGCCGCGGACCGGCTGGTGGCCGATGGCGTGGGCCCGATCGGACTCACCGCGGGCGAACTGCCGGCGGCGATACGGACCGTGCTAAACGAGATGGTGGCGCGGCGGCCTAAACGAGGCGGCCCGCCGCAATCGTAATCGTGCGGCCGCAGCGCGCGGCAATCGACGGGTCATGGGTGACCAGCACCAGTGTCGAGCCGCGTTCGCGATTGAGCTCGAACATCAGCTGGATGACCGCCTCGCCGGTGGTCGCATCGAGGCTGCCGGTGGGTTCATCGGCAAACAGCAGCGGCGGCTCAGTGACGAAGGCACGCGCCAGCGCCACGCGCTGCTGCTCGCCGCCGGAAAGGTATTTCGGATAATGCTTCAGGCGGCTCGACAGCCCTACCCTGCCCAGCATCGCGGCCGCCTTCTCCTTCGCGTCGGCTTCACCGCGCAGTTCCATCGGCAGCATTACATTCTCAAGCGCATTCAAGTGCGCCAGCAACTGAAAAGATTGAAACACGAACCCCAGCTTGGCCTTGCGCAGCGAGGCGCGGCCGTCTTCGTCGAGCGCGAAGATATCGCTGCCGTCAAGGATGACTTTGCCGGTCGATGGCGTGTCCAGGCCTGCGAGCAGTCCCAGCAACGTCGACTTGCCGGAACCGGAGGCGCCGACGATTGCAAGCGTCTCGGCCGGTTGCACTGTAAAATCGACGCTGTGCAAGATGGTGAGCTCGCCACTGGCGTCAGCCACCCGCTTTGAAAGATTGATTACCTCGATTGCAGCCATCGATTTGGCAACATTGTTAACGTAACTATTGGAAGCTTCTGGAATGTCACGCATGCTTGTTAGTCTCAATAAACTGTTGGTCGGCGGCCTGATGTTGCTGGCCGCTTCGGCGAGCGCCTATTCTGCACCAAAAACGGTGCTCGTGCTCGGGGACAGCTTGTCGGCTGAATACGGACTGAACCGCGGAAGCGGCTGGGTCGCGCTGCTCGAGAAGAAACTCAAGGCCGAACGCATCAGCGCCAGGATCATCAACGCCAGCATCAGCGGCGAGACCACCAGCGGCGGCCGCGCGCGCCTGCCGGCGCTGCTCAAACAGCACAAGCCGTCGGTCGTCGTGATCGAACTGGGCGCAAACGACGGCCTGCGCGGCCTGCCGGTTGCATCGGCCGAGGACAACCTGCGCTCGATGGTCGACCTGGCCAAGAAGAACGACGCGGAAGTCCTGCTGGTGGGGATGCGCATGCCGCCTAACTACGGCCGTGCATACACCGAGCAGTTCTTCAATATGTACACCAAGCTGTCGACAAAATACAAGGCGCCGCTGGTGCCGTTCATGCTCGAAGGCGTGGCCGACCAGCCGAAGATGTTCCAGGCCGACCGCCTGCATCCGAGCGCGGAGGCGCACCCGATCATCCTGGCCAATATCTGGCCCAAGTTCAAGCCACTCGTAAAGGCACAATGAAGTATCCCGCCTTGCTGAATTTCCGCGACATCCTGCCGCAGCTTGAACAATTCGACACCATCATCGACGCGCGCAGCGAGTCCGAGTTCGCGCTCGACCACATCCCTGGCGCGATCAACTGCCCGGTACTGAATGACGAAGAACGCATCCGCGTCGGCACGATGTACAAGCAGGTCAACTCGTTCGAGGCCAAGAAGGTCGGCGCGGCGCTGGTCGCGCGGAACATCGCGCGCCATATCGAAGAACGCTTTGCCGACAAGCCGCGCGACTGGAAACCGCTGGTGTACTGCTGGCGCGGCGGGAACCGCAGCGGGTCGCTGGCGCACGTGCTGGCGCGCATCGGCTGGCCGGTGATCCAGCTCGATGGCGGCTACAAGGCCTATCGCGCGCATGTCAGCGAGATGCTGGCGGAGACGCCGCCGCATACATTCAAGGTCATTTGCGGCACCACTGGCAGTGGCAAGAGCCGCCTGCTGGAAGTGATGGCGGGGATCGGCGCACAGGTGCTCGACCTGGAGCAGCTGGCCGCGCACCGCGGTTCTGTACTGGGCAACCTGCCGAGCCAGCCGCAGCCATCGCAGAAGATGTTCGAGTCGCTGGTCTGGCAGAAGCTGCGTCACTTCGACCCTGCGCTGCCGGTGTTTGTCGAATCGGAGAGCAAGAAGGTCGGACAGGTGCGCGTGCCCGACGCGGTGATGGAGAAGATGCGGCAGTCGCCGTGCGTGTCGCTGACCTTGTCGCGTCCGAACCGCGTGCGCTTGCTGATGGAAGATTACGAGCACTTCACGAACAGCCCCGACACGTTGAACACGCAGCTCGATTGCCTGGTGCAGCTGCACGGGCGCGCGAAGATCGACAGCTGGCACGAGATGGCCAATGCAGGCCGGATGGCGGAGCTGGTCGACGAACTGCTGGTGGACCATTACGATCCGGCGTACCTGCGCTCGATCGACCGGAATTTCGTCCAGTTCAAGCAGGCCGAGGTGCTGGAACTGGTCGACATTTCGAAGGATGATTTCCTGGCCGCGGCCAGGCATCTGCACAACTAGGGCTGAACGCCCTCAAACGCCAGCTCGCTGTCCTTGATGTTTGCGATCGGACCGAGGATCGCCGGATCGAATGGACGCGGCTGTTCCTGCATGGCGATCAGCTTCGGCATATCCGGATTGGCCAGGGCGCCGCGCCCAAGCGCCACGATATCGGCACCATCGTCCAATACCTGGGCCGCGCGCGCCACGTCATGCAGTCCGCCGTTGGCGATCAGTGCCACATCCGGCGCATAACGCCGCGCCAGTGCGGCCAGGCTGTCTTGTCCGCCTTCGAAGGCCGGTTGCCAGGCTTCGAACTCGGTCACGTGGATAAAGTCGGCGCCAGCCCGTGCAAGGGCGCCGAAGATCGCCTTCGCGTCGGCCTCGCCGCCCGGCCATTTGCTGGTGAAGTCGTTGACTTTGCCTTGCGAGATGCGGATCCCCACCGGGACCTCGTCCCCCACCGCCGCCTTGACTGCTTTGACCACTTCCACCAGCAAGCTCACACGTCCGTGCACATCGCCGCCCCAACGGTCGACCCGATGGTTGGTCTCTGCCGACAGGAACTGATCCAGCAGGTAGCCGTTCGCGCCATGAATCTCGATGCCGTCGAAACCGGCAACGCGCACCGCGCGGATCGCCGTGTCGACGAAGCCTTGAATAGCTTCGGATATCTCGGCCTGGGTAATCTCGCGCGGCTCGGCGTAGCGGCCCTCACCGTAATAAAACGCCATCTGCTCGCCGATGGGGCGGATGGCGGACGGCGCTACGTTATCGGTGCGGAACCCTTTACTCTGGCTTAAAGCCCCGGCGTGCATGAGCTGTGCAAAAGCCAGCGCATTGTGGCCGTGGATCTCCTGGGTGATCGATGCCCATTCGCGCGCTTGATCATCATCCGCGAGGCCGGGCTGGCAAGGATAGCCTTGCGAGAACGCCGTGTCGGTATAGAGTCCCTCGGTGATCACCAGCCCGAACCCGCCTTTGGCGAACCGTGTGTAGTAGTCGCGCATCGCCGGAGTCGGCACGCCCGATGGGGTCGCGCTGATCCGGGTCATCGGGGCCACGGCAAGGCGGTTACGCATGGCGCCGCCTTTTATATCAATCGGGGATAGAATTTTGGCAGATAATGCATTCATTTGATCTCTCGCTCGGGTGGTGGCTGACGGCGCATAGGCATCTGCGTTCTGACGCATCATAGCGAGTCCGCCGTGGCTCGCCAACGCCGAAACCCGTGTAGCCGCCTTAACGAAAACGGTTAGAAACATGCAAACTCCGGACGTCCGAATCTTCCTTGCCGTTGCTGCGGCCGGCACCTTGTCCGCAGCGGCCAGGCAGCTGAACATCGGGCCCATGCAGGTATCGCGGAGGATTGCAGCACTGGAGGACGAGCTGGGGATTCGGCTCTTCCACCGCACCACCCGTTCGATCTCGCTCACCGCCGAGGGCGAGGCGTTCCTGCCCTACGCGCACGTCATGATCGAGGCGGAGGAAAGCGCGCGGGGAGAATTGAGCCCGTCGCCGGTCACGGCGTCTGGACTGTTGAGATTGACGGCGCCGAGCGTGTTCGGACAAGCGATCGTGCTGCCGCTTCTGTCCTCGCTGCTGGAGGCACATCCGGACCTACGCGTTGACCTCGACCTCTCCGACCGCGTGGTGGATATCGTGGGACAGGGACTGGACCTGGCGCTGCGCGTCGCGACGCTGGACGATTCCGAACTCGTGGCCAGACGCATCGCCAGCAATCCACGCATCATCTGCGCCGCCCCGCGTTACCTCCAGCGTCACGGGCAACCGACGACGCTCGCCGAGCTGGACGGGCACCAGTGCGTCGTGCTGCATGCGTTACCGCGCTGGCCGATGGTTATCGACGGCCAGTTGCAACGCAGGCGGGTGAATGCCCGAGTCATTACCAGCAGCGTGGAGGCGGCGCGCACCGCCACCGTTCAAGGCCTCGGATTGGCCATGCTGTGCTATTGGGACGTGCACCAATACCTCGCGGCCGGTTCGCTGGTGGAGATCGAACTCGTGGACGTGTCGATGGAGGATCTCTCTGTATGGGCGGTGACGCCGACCCGGCGATACGTTCCCACGCGCGTGAAAATCTTCGTTGAAGCTCTGGAAAACGCGCTGCGACGAATCGGATGATGTAACACCAAGATAAAAAAAGACCCGGCAGCTTTCGCTCACCGGGTCTTTTTTACGTGCGGCTGATTAGTCAGCAGCTTCGGTCTTCGCCGGCGTCGCCACCGTGATCTTGGTCTTGGCCTTCTGTTTCAGCGCTTCGATAAAGCCGAACATCTCCTGCTGGCCAACCACGCCTGCAATCTGCTCCGCTTCCGCTGCGCGGCGAGCCGCGTCAGGCTGCGCCGGCATTACTACGTTGCCGATGCGGTAAACGCCATAACCCTGGCCCGGAATCTCGACACCGACATAGGCTGGCAGCTTGCTCACGTCAGCCTTCAGTACCGCCATTGCCGCGGCCGGGTTGATCGCCGGCTGCTTGGTGCGCGATACCATCACCGGCGCGCCGAATCCAGCTACGTCGCCCGATGCCTTGGCAGCAGCGAGCTTCGCCTCGCCAGCCTTACGGGCCAGCTTGATCGATTCTTCGATCGTCACGCGCTGGCGGATCGCCTCGTCGACTTCAGCCAGCGGACGCTTCGATGCCGGCTTGAATTCAACCACGCGGCCGGCAACCAGGGTGCTAGGCGCCACTTCAACGGCTTCGGTATTACGCTTGTTCTTCAGCGAATCGGTCGAGAACAGCGCCTGCAGGAACTTGGCGTTGTTGTACGGGGCGTCGCCCAGCGCCGGCGATGGCGTGCGGGTCAGGTTGCTGACGGTCTGCACCGGCAGCTTCAGCTTGTCCGCGACTGGCTTCAGGCTGTCGGCCTGCTCGTACACGGTGTCGCTGAATACTTCAGCCAGTTCCGAGAACTTCTTCGACATCTTGGCCTTCTTCAGTTCCGCCGTCATCTCGGCCTTCACTTCGTCCAGGCTCTTGGTCGCTGCCGGGACAACGCTGGTGACGGTGATGATGTGGTAGCCGAACTCGGACTCCACCAGGCCGCTGATCTCGCCCTGCTTGAGCTTCGCGATCGCGTCTTCAACCGACGGCACGAACGCGCCCTTCTCGACCACGCCGAGGTCGCCGCCCAGTTCAGCCGAACCCGGATCCTGCGACTTCGCTTTCGCGATCGCGGCGAAGTTGGCCGGAGTGGCGCGCACTTCGGCCAGGATCGCTTCGGCCTTCTGCTTGGCGGCTGCCTTGTCGGCGGCCGAGGCGCTCTTTGGCGCGTTGACCAAGATGTGGCTCGCGGTGCGGCGTTCCGGCGACGCGTAGCGCGCCTGGTTCTTGGCGTAGAAATCAGCGACTTCGGCGTCGCTGACGGTGACCTGGCTCTCGACGGCTTCCGCGTTCAGCACCACGTACTCGATGCGTGCCTGCTCCGGCACGGCGAACATCGCTGCGTTCTTGTCGTAGTACGCCTTGACCATCTCGTCGGTGACTTTGACCTGGCTGATGAAGTCCGACACCGGGAAGACCAGTTCCTGCACTTCGCGTTCCTGGTCGTTCACGTCCGACAAGCGCTTGGTGACGGTGCGCGGCACGAAGGCGCTGCCCTGCACTGCGTTGGTCAGCTGCTGCAGCGCCATGTCGCGGCGCATGCGCGCGTCGAACATCGCAGGCGACATGCCTTGAGCGGCCAGCACGGCCTTGTACTGCTCCATGTCGAAGCTGCCGTCCGGCTTCTTGAAGGCGTCGATGCTGGCGATGGTCTGGGCCAGCGTAGCGTCGTTGACGGTCAGGTGGCTGCGTTTGATTTCCGCTTCCAGCGCGCGCTCTGCGATCAGGTTGTCGAGGACGGCACGGCGCGCTTCCGGCGTGTCGAACAGCTTCTGGTCGAACTGGTCGCCCATCTGCTGGCGGTAGCGGTCGATCTGCTGGCGCTGCGCTTCTTCCCATTCCTGCTGGGTGATCTTGCGGCCATCAACGTTTGCCACGTCGGTGGTGGCGTCGCCGCTCTGATAACTGCTGACGCCGACGAGGACGAACGACGGCACGATCAGCAGCATCAGGAAGACCTGCATCAGGCGTTTGTGAGTGCGAATAAATTCAAACATGGATCAGCCACTTCGAAATTAAGGTAAATGCAACTAGCACATAGAAAAAAAGGCGAACTCTCGTTCGCCTTTTTCTTTGTTCTTGGCGGAGCGGACGGGACTCGAACCCGCGACCCCCGGCGTGACAGGCCGGTATTCTAACCAACTGAACTACCGCTCCAGGAAAACACGATACAACCTGCACTTGATGGTGGGCGGTGAGAGGCTCGAACTCCCGACCTAAGCCTTGTAAGGGCTCCGCTCTACCAACTGAGCTAACCGCCCGCGCACTGTCAAATACATCCGGCGTTTGTCACAACGCCGAAGGCCATTAGTTTACTGCATCTTTCAAAGCTTTGCCAGCTTTAAATTTTGGAACGCGCTGCGCCTCGATCTTGATGGCTTCCTTGGTGCGTGGATTGCGGCCCGTGCGGGCTGCGCGCTCGCCTACCGAGAAGGTACCAAAGCCGACCAGCGTGACCGTGTCGTTGTTCTGCAGGCTGGTGGTGACCGCTTCGATCATGGCATCGAGTGCACGTGTGGCCGAGGCCTTGGTAATGTCCGCGGACTTGGCGATTTCTTCAATCAATTCTGTTTTGTTCACATGTGCCTCATTACTTGAAAGTTGCGCTGAAAATTGCGCAGCGCGTATTAAACAAGCTGGCC
>DASWSX010000092.1:0-4992 GCA_036402435.1 Telluria sp.
GGAGTTATAAAAATGAACTTGATTCAACAACTTGAGCAAGAAGAAATTGCCCGTATCGGCAAGACTATTCCTGACTTCGCACCAGGCGATACCGTCATCGTCAACGTCAACGTCGTCGAAGGCACCCGCAAGCGCGCCCAGGCATACGAAGGCGTCGTGATCTCCCGTCGTAACCGTGGCCTGAACTCGAACTTCATCGTTCGTAAGATCTCGTCCGGCGAAGGCGTCGAGCGTACGTTCCAGCTGTATTCCCCGCTGATCGCTTCGATCGAAGTTAAGCGTCGTGGTGATGTTCGCCGCGCCAAGCTGTACTACCTGCGTGAGCGTTCGGGTAAATCGGCACGTATCAAAGAGAAACTGCCAAACCGTCGCGCTAGCTCGGCTGCTGCTAAGTAATATCAGCCGCTGCACTAGAGAAAAGGCATCCCTCACAGGATGCCTTTTTTTCATTTATAGTCCCGGAATGCCTTTGTCTAAATTTTCGTTCGATCCTGAATTGCTGCCGGTCGATGCCGTTGCCGGCGAAGCCGCCCTCGGCCATGAGCGCATGCTGGAAGACTGGCTGCGCGAGCGCTTCGCCGCGCCGCCCGACTGGCGCCCGGAGAGCGCCGACGAGTCGCTGTACGGCTGCCGCGACATGATCGCCGCTTCGGTACTGGTGCCGCTGGTGCAGCGCGAGGACGGCCTGAACCTGCTGCTGACGCGCCGCACCGACCACCTGAGCGCGCACGCGGGGCAAATCAGCTTCCCGGGCGGACGCGCCGAGCCGGGCGACTCGTCGGCCGTCGACACCGCCTTGCGCGAAACCGAGGAAGAAATCGGCCTGGCGCGAAGCCATATCGACGTCATCGGCCTGCTGCCCGACTACGTCACCAGCAGCGGCTACCGGGTCACGCCCGTGGTCGGCCTGGTGCACCCGCCGTTCGAGCTGACGCCCGATCCGAACGAGGTGGCCGACGTGTTCGAAGTGCCGCTGGCCTACCTGATGAACGGCATGCACCACCAGCGCCTGTCGGTGGAACTGCCCGAAGGGGCAGGGCGGCGCCACTTCTACGCCATCCCTTACGGCCCCCACTTCATCTGGGGCGCCACCGCGGGCATGCTGCGCAACCTGTTCCACCTCCTGCGCGCCTAAATCGGCAATAAGTTTGATTCCGGCACTGCTCTGCGCTATCGTAGCGGGCATTGTTGTATTGCTTTATCCCAAAAAGGACGTTTGATGACATTTCTCTCCATTCTTTGCGCGCTCCTGATCGAGCAACTCAAGCCCCTGCGCGCAGACAATATGATTTATGCGGAGATCAAAAGCTTTGCGATGCGCATCGAGCACTGGTTCAATGCCGGCGACGCCAGCCACGGCCGGCTGGGCTGGTTCCTGGTCATGGCCGCACTGCTGGTGCCGGCCACCGCCATTTACGTCGCGCTGATCCAATACGGCCTGATCTTCGCGGCGTTCGCTTTCAACGTGCTGATCGTGTACCTGACCCTTGGGTTCCGCCACTACAGCCATTACTTCACCTCGATCCAGCTGGCCCTCAATTCGGGCGACGAGGCGAGCGCACGCACCCTGCTGGCGGAATGGGCCAGGATCGACACGGTGGGGATGGAAACCTCTGAAATCATCCGCATCGCCGTCGAAAAGGCGCTGGTGACCACCCACCGCAACGTGTTTGGCGTGTTCTTCTGGTTCCTGATGCCGCTCGGCCCGGCCGGCGCCATCATGTACCGCGTGTCGGAATACCTGGCGCGTGCATGGAACGAGCCTGAGCACATGCGCAACGAGGCGTTCGGCCAGTTCGCATCGAAGGCCTTCTACTGGATCGACTGGATTCCTGCGCGCCTGACCGCGATCGCGTTTGCGGTGGTGGGCAATTTCGAGGACGCGATCTACGCGTGGCGCAACTTCGCGCACCGCTGGACCGACGAGGCGCGCGGCATCATCCTGGCCGCCGGCGGCGGCGCGATGGGTGTGCGCCTCGGCACCCCGCAAGAGAACGCAGCCAAGCTGCTGCCGCTGGATGCGGCGCTGGTCGACGCGACCGATAACGAAGACGACATCCTGCCGGGCGAAGAACCGAACCTGCGCGCGCTTCAAAGCACGGTGGGGCTGGTGTGGCGGGCGCTGTTATTATGGATGATGTTGCTTTTGCTCGCGTCCAGTGCGGCCTGGCTGGGCTAAATCGCGGCGTCAACTCTTCTATAAGATATAATACTGCCGTTCGGTTCCATACCCGGCCAACGCGCGCCGGGGATCATCCACGCAGCATTCTTGCTCCTTCCGCCCTATGGCCGAGTTACCGCAAACCAGGAAAGAACTCGCTGACGAGTTCTTCATCCTTGGCCTGACCAGCGATGGCAGGCAGTTCCGGCCCAGCGACTGGGCCGAGCGGCTGTGCGGCGTCATGTCGTGCTTCCAGCCGGAGGGCGCCCAGGGCGGGCGCAACGCGCACATCAAATTTTCCCCGTACGTCCGGCCTACCGTGCTCAACGGCGTCAAAGCCGTGGTCGTCAACAACGCGCTGAAGGACCTCGATGCGCTGGCCTACCACTTTGTTGTCAATTTTGCCAAAGACAACGACCTGCAAGTCGTCGATGCCTGCTTCCTGCCCCTGCCTGGCGACAAAGAGTAATTCCGCAACCCCGTTGATTTGAGCAAGATCAAGCTCGCTGGTCGACCCCGCGTTAGCGTAGCCTGTGCGCGGCCGCCGTGGCCGCGCCTGTTCATGCGGATACCGCAGGGGAGAACACGATGCGCGTCGGGGAAATCTGTACCGTTGAGACCATTTACTGCAAGCGCGATGAAACCGTTCAGGGCGCCGCAGCGCTGATGCGCAAGCATCACGTGGGCGATGTGGTGGTCATCGAGCAGCCCAACGGCGAACGCACGCCGGTGGGCATCGTCACCGACCGCGACATTGTCGTGTCCGTCATCGCACTCGGGCTCGATCCGGCCAGCCTGCTGGTGGGCGACATCATGAGCGACGACCTGTTGACCACCAGCGAAGACGACGACGTCTATGAAACCATCGAGCGGATGCGCTTCCGGGGCATTCGCCGGGTGCCCGTCGTCAACAGCGCCGGTGGCCTGACCGGCATCGTCAGCGTCGACGACCTGCTCGAGTTCCTGGCCGAGGAAATGGGCGAGCTGTCGCGCATCAGTTCGCACCAGCAAGCCCACGAGAAGCGCGCCAAACAGTAAATACAAATCAGGGATTGAATGATCTGCCAGTTGCCGCTATGATGTTGCCTTACGGCATTTTTTAGTGCCTTAATTTATGGCAACGGAGCACGGTATGACAGGCAGGGGCAAGAGTGACGGTATTTCATTCGCGGGCAAGGTCGTCCTGGTAACGGGCGCCGCGGGCGGCATCGGCAGGGCGGCAGCGGTAGCTTTCGGGCGTGCCGGCGCCTGCGTGGTCGTGGCCGATACCTCGGTCGATGGCGGCCATGCCACCGCCGCCATGATCGTCGAGGGCGGCGGCAAGGCCCTGTTCGTTCAGTGCAATGTCACGCGCGGCGCCGAGGTCGAGGCGCTGGTCGACAAGGTGGTGTCGTATTACGGCCGCCTCGACTGCGCGTTTAACAACGCCGGCATCGAGGAAGAATACCTGCCGCTGGCCGAAGCCGACGAAGCATTGTACGACCGTATCATGAACGTCAACGTCAAGGGCACCTGGCTGTGCATGAAGCACGAAATCCGCCAGATGCTCAAGCAGGAAGGCGGCGGCGTGATCGTTAACACGGCCTCGGTGGCAGGGCTGGCCGGCGCGCCGACCCAGGCCATCTATGCTGCCAGCAAGCACGCGGTGGTGGGCATGACCAAAACCGCCGCGGTTGAGTACGGCCGGGCCGGCATCCGCATCAACAGCGTCTGCCCGGGCCTGGTCGACACCCCGATGCTGGCGCGCGCACTCAAGCGCGAGCCGGGGCGCGAGGAAAAACTGAAGGACGCCAACCCGATCGGCCGCCTCGGCCAGGCCGGCGAAATCGCCGACGCGGCGATGTGGCTGTGTTCCGACCACGCTTCATTCGTCACTGGCCACCAGCTGGCCGTCGACGGCGGCCTGACCGCGATCTGACGCGCGCCGCTCCTTGTTCGCGTAACGATGGTTAGAGAAAGAAAGGGGGCGGTATCCGCTCCCAGGCCATCAAGCGACAAGAAATGATGACTAAATCCTCTTCATCGGCTTCGTAGACCAGGCGATTCGCCTCACAGACAGGCTGTGCATCAGCGCCTCTGGCTTACCGATCGTACATGTAGCGCGAAGGATTGGTAGCAGTTCGCTGCGAGCCCAGCGGCAGCGGGCGTAAAAAAGGCCTGGCAAAAGCCAGGCCCGTTTCGATGCGCTGACGCGCGCTTACTTGCCAGCTACAGGAGCCGGTGCTGGTGCAGCGGCCGGTGCCGGCGCTGCCGCCGGTGCGCCGCCGACCGGGCCGTTCAGGTACGTGATCCAGTACTTCGACAGGTCGGTCAGGCCGTCGTTGCCCTTCAAACCCTCGAACGCCTTGATCGCGTCGGCCTTGCGGCCAGCCTTGGCGTAGGCGATCGCCAGGCGCAGCTTCGATTCGTCAGCGCGCTTCAAGCCGCCCTTGGCGATGCCTTGCTCCATCAGCTTGATGCCCTTGTCGAACTGGTCCATCGTCACGTAGGCGTAACCAAGGTTGACCAGCCCGGTGCCGTCTTTCGACTTCATCGCGCCCGCTTCGCCCGAAGCGATGTTCCTGGCGTCGTCGGCGGCCTGCTTGTTGGCCTTGTCCCGCAGTGCCTTGTGCGAAGCGGCATTGTTGCCCTTGCCCATGACGCCAGCGGCGTAACCTTCATCCATCGCCTTTTTCGCTTCGGTCGGGAAACCGGCCAGCAGCGCCAGCTCAGCCATCTCGGCGTATTCCTGCGGCTCGAGGGTCTTGAGCGCCATGTCTTCCAGGCGCAGCACGTCGAGGCGGAAACGGTCGTTCCAGGTCGGCTTGCGCTGCATGCGGCTCAGCAGGTCG
>DASWSX010000093.1:0-12529 GCA_036402435.1 Telluria sp.
GACCGCTCACGGTGGCCGACGCCTACCTGTTTACCGTACTGAAGCTTCCTGCTTTTCCTGTTCGTGCGTTTCTTCGGCTTCGATTTCCTTAGCGGCTGCCAGTACCAGCCACATGACAGTCACGAACCAGATATCGAGGTGGGGCGCGCCAAGCAGGATAAAGATGACCCCAGTGAAGGTAAACAGCGGCGGCGCCGCCACTGCCAGCACAGCGACGCGGCGCGCCAGCCGTTCGGCCGCGCTTGGCCGATAGATTTGCGACAGTCGAAACGCCACCAGCAAGGCCAACACCGGCAACAGGATGGCCAAGGTAAGGGACAGTGCAGCAATGATCCAGCCCGTCATGCTGCCAGCAGCAATCATCCCGGTGGCGGAATGAAAGGCGATCAGCGGGAAAGGGTAAAGTATAGCCGCGCCCGGCGCGGCAAACCACAGCGGCTCTCGTTTGGCCAGTGTCGACGGCGGGCGAATGTTTGAAATGATGGACGGCATTGCGATTCCTGTTATAAAAATCTTGAGACGTACGCTGCAGAATTCTGCCTGCCAGCGCGCTTTGCAGGACGGTCAAGGTATGCACCCCGACCGTCGTCACGAGACTACAGCGTCAACACGGTCGCGCCGATCGTCTGGCGATCTTCCAGCGCGCGGTGAGCCTCGACCAGGCGGTCGAACGGGTATGAGGTTTCCGGGTCGGCCTTCACGTGTCCGGATGCAATCGCCTCGAACAGGTCACCGGCCGATTCCACCAGTTTCTCGCGCGTGTCCACATAGCTCGGTAGAATCGGCCAGGCCAGCTGCAGCGAGCGTGGGGCCAGTTCGAACGGATTGATATCGGGAAGGTCGCCCGATGCCTTGCCGAACACGACGACCATTCCGCGTGTCTCCAGCACCTTCAGCGAGCCCTTGAATGTGTCCTTGCCGACCGAATCGAACACGGCGCGCACGCCACGTCCGCCGGTGATCTCCATTACGCGGCTCACAAAGTCTTCGGTACGGTAATTGATGACATGCGCACAGCCATTCTTGCGGGCTACCTCTGCCTTGCGATCGTCTGAGACGGTGCCGATGACGTTAATCCCCAGCGCCTTCCCCCATTGGGAAAATATCTGACCGACACCGCCGGCAGCGGCGTGGTAGAGCACCGTGTCGCCAGCCTTGATAGGCAATACTTCTTTCAGCAGGTAGCGTGCCGTCAGACCCTTGAGCATGACTGACGCGGCCTGGGCATCGCTAATGCTCGCCGGTAGTGGAATCAGGCGATTTTCCTCGTATAGCCGCGCTGTCGCGTATGAGCCATTAATATCATCGCAATACCCGACCCGGTCACCGACCTTCACCTGGGTCACACCTTCTCCGACTGCCTCGACCACGCCGGCCGCCTCATTGCCCAGTACGGCAGGAAGCGCCGCGACCGGGAAGGTTCCGCGCCGATAGTACACGTCCACGAAGTTCAGGCCCAGCACACGGTTCCTGACCAACACCTGGCCCGGGCCAGGCGGGGCAAGTTCGATGTCCTCAAACACCAGCACCTCAGGCCCGCCATAGTTATGGATACGTGCAACTTTAACTGACTGATTCATTTTCTTTCCTTCATAACTGTCGTTGGGTGGCGGCCAGTCTAGGTGCCCGCCGCATTCTCGGAAAGACATGAACCGGGACACATGCTGATGCACGCCAAGCACCAATAGCGGCGCGTGGAGGGAGATTGGCGCGTTGCTCGAGCAGCCCCGCTGCACGCGGCGCGCCGCGACCGGCCGGCAGACGGCTGCGGCGAGGCCGTGCGACCTGCCGATCTGCAAATTTTTTGATTGGTGCCTATCAGGCACCAATGTTCGGCCCGCCACGAACCTACCGCCTTGGCGCGGGCGCGCATAGACTATGCAGTACCCCTGTGGCTAGGGGTCAATTACCGGAGAACCAACGTGCAAAATCTGAAAGCACTATGTGGCGCGGTGTGCGTCATGTCAGCGATGATGTTGGCGCACCCGTCCAGGCGGCCGCCGATCGGGTTGTCACAGCGCTGTTCTACAAAGCGCTGGCCGACGCGCCGGGCAAGGAAGTATTCATGATCACGGTGGACTACCCGCCTGGTGGCGCAGACCCGATCCATCGGCATGACGCGCACGGTTTCATCTACGTCCTCGAGGGCTCGATTGTCGTAGGCGTCAAGCGTGGGCACGAACGTATGCTCCTGCCCGGACAGACCCTTCACGAGGGGCCGAAGGACGTCCATACCGTCGGGCGCAATGCAAGCGACACCGAGCCAGCAAAATTCTTGGTCTTTCTGCTAAAAGACAAGAGCAAGCCGCCAGTCATTCCGGTGAAGTGAACGGTTCGCGCTGGGGCGGTGAATGGGCGAATCCCTTGTCCGCGATCGCTCCATACCATGGTCTTCGTTTATAAGGAAAAAGCATGATCTACGAACTGAGGATTTACCACGCCATGCCGGGAAAGCTGCAAGAGCTGCACGAGCGCTTCGAATATCTCGTCACCGCGCTGCTGGAAAAGCACGGCATCAATGCGCTGGGATTTTGGACCGATTATGTCGGTCCCAGCAATCACACAATTACTTGGCTGGTGCAATTCAGCGATGTCCAGGATCGCGAGTTCAAGTGGCAAAACTTCAGGGACGACCCCGTCTGGATCGACGGGCGCGACAGGAGTGAAGCCGATGGTCCCATACTTTCGCACTGGGAAAACCGCTTACTGACCCCGACCGACTATTCCAAGTTGCGCTGAGCGGATGACGAATACCCTCACCGCCGGTTTTCGCTGACTGCGGCAGGTTAACTGGGGGCAATTGTCGAGGTAATTTTCGGCGGATACCGGAAATTTTCGTTTCCCATTCTTCGTCCCATTGTTGGCAGCCCGACCTAATGCGAGGAAAGGCGTATGCGGCAGAACCCAGCATTGGTAATTGGTGGCTGAAGCTGCATTGCGCCGGCATACGCTTGACCTGCTCAAGATGGGAGGTCTGTTCAAGGTCAGCTTGCACGCGACGCTCAACCCGGTTGAGGACATTGGATCACGGGTTGGATAGCTTTAGGGAGCGCTCTGACCGAGCGCCTAGTGGATTGATTGACCGCTTCGTAGAGTGCGCGCCACGCCGAAACCGGACCTCTGCATCCAAGGCAAGAACTCTTGCGCCGGCAACGCCCGACTGATGTAGTACCCTTGTGCTTCGTCGCATCCAAGCAATTTCAGGGAATCCCAGATTTCTTTGTTGGCGGCTCCCTCGGCGACGACTTGCAAGCCAAGGTTATGAGCAAGATCGATCGTCGATCGTACGATAGTGGCCGCTTTTTTGTCTTCGATCATCCGCATCGTGAAGCTGTGGTCAATTTTAATTACGTTGACGGGCAAACTCAAAAGGTAGCTTAACGACGAATACCCGGTACCAAAGTCATCGATGTAGAGGCAGAAGCCTAGCTTGCTCAAGCTGTTGAGCTCCTTGATGGTCAATTGTGGGTCGACGAAGAGGCTGCTCTCCGTAATTTCAAGGCCGAGCCATTCGGGTTCCGCGCCGAACGACGATAAGGTGTGTTGCAAGTTGTGCACCAGCGTTGGCTCGACTAGGTTTCGCGGCGATAAGTTGATCGCAATAGGCAAGAAGACCCCTTCGCGACGCCACGCGATGCATTGTTGAATCGACGCTTCAAGCATGAACTGGGTAAGCGCGTGAATCAGTTCGGTTTTCTCGATGAGGGGAACGAACTGGTCGGGCGAGATCAAACCGTAACTTGGATGTTCCCAGCGCACAAGGGCCTCGGCCCCGACGATATTACCGCTGCGAATATCCACCTTCGGCTGGCAGTACAAACGCAATTCGCCGGCGAGCAAGGACTTGCGGAACTCGCCAATTAACGCCAGTCTCTGCGGGTTGTAGGGATCGCGAGCAGGGTCATATATCACGCAAGCCCGTCCGCTTTGTTTTGCCTGAAAGAGCGCGACATCCGATTTTCGTAAGATAGTTGCTGCGTCATTACCATGAGTGGGCGCCAAAGCAATCCCAACATGTGCGCCCAAGCCGTAGTTGATGCCGGCGATGAGGAAAGGAGTTTGGAGCGCCGCGAATATTTTCTGGGCAGTCTCCGTTGCGCGCCCGCCATCGGCGCCTTTTATTGCGACCGCAAACTGCGAGTTGCTGACGCAAGATACAAAGCCATTACCTTCCAGAGTTTCAATAATGCGTGCGCCGACTGCCCTCAGCAGTTGGTCCCCCTCGCCATGGCTTAACGTAAAGTTAATTTCTCTGAATCGGGTCAGGTGGATGGTCAATACGCCGACCTGTCCATTGACACCATTGGGCGGTGCGAACAAGTCGCTGAGGAATTGCTCGAGGCTTGTCCGGTTTGGCAAATGCGTCGCCTTGTCATAGTACGCAAAGTTTCTCGTCTGTTCTTCTGCCTGCCGCGCTTCCGTGACGTCTTGCACAAAACCGACCATGCGCAAGGCGCTCCCTTCCTGGTCGACAACAGTTTCTGCGACGGCATGAACGATTCGCTCGCCGAGCTTTGGATTGAGCACCCGAAACTCTGTGTCATATGGGACCCGAGGATCGACCAGCGCACGGTCACGCGCCTGCTTCAACCGTTCTCGGTCTTCCCGATGAATCCGGTCGGTCAAAACGAAGTCGTAGCTGTGCAATTCTGGCGCAGGATAACCAAACACGCGAAACGTTTCTTCCGACCATGAGTCGAATTTTCCGGTGATCGCATTCAACACCCATGTGCCAAGATGGGCGATACGTTGTGCGCTTTGAAATTCCTTCTCGGTCTCGCGCAACTGAAGTTCGATACTAGCTTGTTCAGTGATATCGAGTGTGGTACCGATCAGCAGTTGCGGCTGCGTGCTGTGGTCATGTACCACTATCCCTTGTTCTTGCAGGACATGAACACTCCCGTCTTGCCAGACCACGCGGTGTCGAAATGCGAACGGCTGTCTGGTTGCTACGGCCAGGCGAACTGCGGCATCAACTCTGTCTCGGTCGCCAGGATGAACAATGTTGAGGAAAGCTGAGAAGGACGCTGGCAGAACTTGCGGGGCGAGCCCGAAGTTGCGATATGTTTGATCGGACCAACGGTCGGTTTCTGTGAGAAAGTCACGAGTCCAGCTGCCCAGCCGCGCGATGTTTTGCGCCCGATCAAGGTCTTGCTTTGCACTGCGGAGCGATGCTTCCAACTGGCATTGACTGGTGACGTCGTACACGATAAGAAGCTGCGCCGATCGACGCTCATCAGCGATCGAATAGCGAATCAGGTTGACATCGATGACAGTGCCATCTTTTCTCAGGTGGTGCCAGGTACCAGGAAGGAAAATGGCGGAGTAAGGATGTGCGCCGGGTGGCTCATGATCGTCTGGCAAGTTGGGGAGCGAATGCAGGTCAGGGAGCGCCAACAGCGTCCATTCCTTTAACGAATAGCCGTAGAGGTCGATTGCACTACCATTGGCGTCAATAAAGCGTAATGTCCCCGGATCGTACATCAGCATGGGAATCGGGTTGAGTTTGAATAAAACTCGGTACCACGCGTCGTTGCTAAGCTCGCTTCGCTCTTTGCTCATCGCTTCCCCTTGGAGGCACTCGACTACAAGCCCAGTATGAACCGATTTAACCGAGATGGTTGGGATGCAAGTAGATTTTATTGCGTACACCCCGGGATTGCTAGCGCAAGCGTGCTTTCGACGAATGCTGCCTGCGCTGCTCGTGGACCCGTGGCGATCTCGTTGATGGCTGAACTGGTTGGGGCGAATCGCCGTATTTAGATTGCTTAGGTACTGGGTCGGCTTATTCCCGGCCCGTATCGAAAGCGTCGCTGCACCTCAGCGGGAACGCCCAAGTTAATCCTTGTTCTGACAACGCACGCTGGGAAGACGATCGGTAGGGGCTCGTCGCTGCCCAACGACGCGACCTCAGGCAAGCATATCGAACAGTGAGGTGGGGTACACGGCCTGCGCCTGCGACTGTTGCGTGTAGTGGAAAGCGAGCGCTCCGGCTTGGGCGGTAACGGGCGTCGGCTATTTGCAGCCGCATTGGAACGCCGGGGCGATCGCAGAGGACACGGAAGTTAATCACACGCCCCACGGCGGCCGAAATGGTGTCCGTCACACTCCCTATGACGTGACGATTGTTGTTCCGTCAATCTACGTTTCCATCTACCTCTGGCAAAATGCTATGCGTATGCCACATGCTGAGTTGACGGCAAGGTCTTCATCTACGCCCCGCCAGATGCCTTGTTCAGGAATGCGTGCGTACGCGCCTCCAAAAACAAAAAAGCCAATCTTCTGTTGAAGATCGGCTTTTTTGAGTCAGCTCAATTCATCGAAACTTGAGCATGATATTCTGGAGGCGAGGACGGGAATCGAACCCGTCTAAACGGCTTTGCAGGCCGCTGCATAACCTCTTTGCTACCTCGCCAGAAACTTTGCTGCACAGCTTTTAGGGGCTGTAAGAAAAAACGCGGCCTGGCCGCGTAGTTTCAGGAATTCTGGAGCGGGAGAAGAGTCTCGAACTCTCGACCTCAACCTTGGCAAGGTTGCGCTCTACCAACTGAGCTACTCCCGCATTGGAGCTTACTTTTACTGCATCACTACTGCGTCCAGCGAACTGGAGCGGGAGAAGAGTCTCGAACTCTCGACCTCAACCTTGGCAAGGTTGCGCTCTACCAACTGAGCTACTCCCGCATTTGCAAGACAACGATTATCGCAGAAACGGGCCGGCTTTCCAAGGATAACGTGCATCTTTTGCTACGACGACTACTCCGGAAAACTGGAGCGGGAGAAGAGTCTCGAACTCTCGACCTCAACCTTGGCAAGGTTGCGCTCTACCAACTGAGCTACTCCCGCGTCGTCACAACAGGCAGGCATTATAGATGATCTAAACGGGTTGTCAAGGTTGCTCGTGCAAACTGTTTTCCCTGTTCAGCTCACCTGCCGTTACAGCGCGCCCCGCTCCTTGATCAGTGGCCAGGCCAGGCGCATGTAGTAGAACATCGACCACACAGTCAGGATGGCCGCAACGAACACAAGGTACTCGCCCACGGCCTGGGTGTCGATCACGCCGAACAGGCGGTCATGGAACAGCAGCAGCGGGATCGCGGTCATCTGGGCTGCGGTCTTGATCTTGCCGAGCGAGCTGACCGCCACGGAGCGCGACGCGCCGATCTGCGCCATCCACTCGCGCAGCGCCGAAATGGCAATCTCGCGGCCGATGATGATGAAGGCGATGAAGTGGTCGACGCGATCGAGGTTGACCAGCACCAGCAGCGCACCGGCGACCATCAGCTTGTCGGCGACCGGGTCGAGGAAGGCGCCGAAGGCGGAGGTCTGGTTCCAGCGGCGCGCGAGGAAGCCGTCGAACCAGTCGGTGACGGCGGCAACGATGAACACGAGGGTCGCCGCCAGGTCCTGGTCGGAGCGCGGCAGCCAGTGAAGAGGGAGGTAATACACGCCTACCACCAGGGGAATCAGCGCTACACGCAACCAGGTCAGGAGAATCGGGATGTTAAAAGGCATAAAGGCGCACAGGCTGGTTAGCGTTTGAAATACTTGCGCCGCTAGTCTACCCTGCTATTGACGTTTTAACCAGTTGACTCATGCATACGAAGCGCTGTAAGTACCCGCTGGTCAGTGCAGCTGCTTGTAGATCTCTTCGGCCAGCTGGGTCGAAATGCCTTCCACCGACATCAGATCCTCCACGCTCGCGTCGATCACGCCGCGCAGTCCTCCGAAGCGCGCCAGCAGGCGCTGGCGGCGCTTGGCGCCGATACCCTCGATCTCTTCCAGTCGCGACGTCTGGCGCGTTTTGGCGCGTTTGGCGCGCATGCCCGTGATCGCGAAGCGGTGCGCCTCGTCGCGGATCAGGGCCACCAGCATCAGCGCTGCAGATTCCTTGCCCAGCTCCTGCTGCGCGCGGCCATCGGCGAAGATCAGCGTCTCGAGTCCGACACGCCGCCCTTCCCCTTTCGCCACGCCGACGATCAGGCTGATGTCCAGGCCTAGCTCAGAGAACACCTGGCGCGCCATCTCGACCTGCCCTTTGCCGCCATCGACCAGCACCACATCCGGCATGACGCCGTCGCCGTTGGCCACCTTCTCGTAACGGCGCTGCAGCACCTGGCGCATCGCGGCGTAGTCGTCTCCCGGCGTGATGCCATTGATGTTGTAACGGCGGTACTCGCCGTTCTGCATCGCGTGATGATGGAACACCACGCACGACGCCTGCGTCGCTTCGCCCTGCGTGTGGCTGATGTCGAAGCATTCGATGCGCAGGGTATCGAGGTCCTCGGCGTCCAGCGACAACGCATCGGCGAGCGCGCGCGTGCGCGATTGCTGCGAGCCCTGCTCCGACAGCAGCCGCGCCAGCGCGATCTCCGCGCCCTTCTGCGCCAGCTCCAGCCACTGGCGGCGCTGTCCCTGCGGCTGGAAGATCAGGTTGATGCGGTGTCCGCATTGTTCGGTCAGCGCCACCATCAGGGCCGGCTGGTCGAATTCGATATTCAAAATCAGCGTGCCCGGAATGAAGCTTTCGCTGTAGTGCTGCGCCAGGAAGGCCGCCAGCACTTCCACTTCCATCGGCGACTCGGCAATCACCGCGGCATCGATCACGTGCGCCGGGAAGTAGGCGCGGTCGCCCAGGTGGCGCCCGCCGCGCACCATTGCGAGGTTCACGCACGCGCGGCCGCCCTGCACCACCACGGCGATGATGTCGACGTCGGCGTCGCCGGTGGTCTCCATGCTCTGCGCGTGCAGCACGCGAGACAGCGACTGGATCTGGTTGCGCACCTTAGCCGCCTGCTCGAACTTCAGCTCCATCGCGAACGCCTGCATCTTCGCTTCCAGCTCGGCCAGCACTTCCGACTGCCGGCCACGCAGGAACTTGGCCGCGTTATCGACGTCGAGGCGGTAATCGGTCACGCTGATCGCTTCCACGCACGGGCCGCTGCAGCGGCCGATCTGGTGCAGCAGGCATGGGCGCGTGCGGTTCGAATACACGCTGTCCTCGCAGGTGCGCAGCATGAACACCTTCTGCAGCACCTGCATCGATTCCTTGACCGCCCACGCGCTCGGGAAAGGCCCGAAGTACTGGCTCTTCTTGTCGACCGCGCCGCGGTAGTAGGCCATGCGCGGCACATCCTGCCCGCTGATCTTCAGGTACGGGTACGACTTATCGTCGCGGAACAGGATGTTGTAGCGCGGCTTGAGCGTCTTGATCAGGTTATTTTCAAGGATCAGCGCTTCGGCTTCACTGCTGGTAACCGTGGTCTCCAGGCGCGCGATGCGTTCGACCATCATCGCGGTGCGCGGGCTGGCGAGGTTCTTCTGGAAGTAGCTCGACACGCGCTTCTTCAGGTCGCGCGCCTTCCCGACGTACAGCACGGCGTCGCTGGCGTCGAAGTAGCGGTACACGCCCGGCAGGTTGGGCAGCTTGGCGACGGTGGCCAGTACCAGTTCGCGCGCACCCGGCGCCGCCTTTTGCGGCATGTCGGGATTGGCTTCGGGGATTGCTTCTGTCATTCGTTACCTGATGCTGTTGGCGCCGCCGGCTCTTGCGTCACGATGACGAACGCGACGCCGTAATCGGCTTCGTCGCTGATCGTCACCTGCGCACTGAGCCTGTGCTCGCGCATGAATGCTTCGAGTTTGCCGCTGCAGACGATCACCGGCTTGCCGCCCGGTGCGTTGAGCATCTGCGCCGAACGCCACGTCATCGGCATGCGCATGCCCAGCCCGATCGCCTTCGAGAACGCTTCCTTGGCCGAGAAGCGCGTGGCCAGGAAGCGCAGTCCGCGTGCTTCGTGCTTGGCGCGGCGCGCGTGAAACTTGACCAGCTCCTCCGGCCCCAGAATCTTTTCGGCGAAGCGGTCGCCGTTGCGCGCGAGGGCTGCCTCGATGCGCGAGATCTGGACGATGTCGGTGCCGATCCCGTAAATCATTTTACCTGTGCCAGCGATACGCCAAGGCGCGCGGCGACCATGATCGCCTTCATTTCGCGCACGGCGTTTTCCCAGCCCGCGAATACCGCATGCGCGACAATCGCGTGGCCGATATTGAGTTCGCCGATGTCGGCGATAGCGGCAATCGCCTGCACGTTCGTGTAATGCAGGCCGTGGCCCGCGTTCACCTTCAGGCCATGCTCCACGCCGACGCGCGCGCCGGCCTTGATGCGTTCCAGTTCGAACGCCAGCCCGGCATCGCGCGCTTCTGCGTAGCGCCCAGTGTGCAGTTCGATAACCGGCGCACCGACTGCCGCCGCTGCCGCGATCTGCTGCGCATCGGCGTCGATGAACAAGCTGACGCGAATGCCTTCGGCCTGCAGCTGCTTTACCGCCGCCTCAACCTCTTTGTAATAACGCAGCACATCGAGCCCGCCTTCGGTCGTCACTTCCTCGCGCCGCTCGGGCACCAGGCAAACATCCTGCGGGCGGATCGAACAGGCGAAGTCGATCATCTCCTGCGTCACGGCCGCTTCCAGGTTCATGCGCGTCATCAGCTGCGGGCGGATCGCGACCACGTCGGCGTCCCTGATGTGGCGGCGGTCTTCGCGCAGGTGCAGCGTGATGACGTCGGCGCCGGCCTGCTCGGCAAGCAGCGCCGCCCGCACAGGGTCGGGATACACGGTTCCGCGCGCATTGCGCAAGGTCGCCACGTGGTCGATGTTGACGCCCAGGTCGATGACAGGGCCGGATGGTTGCAGGAAGCTCATTGGCGTCTTTTCTTGGTTATCTATAGCTGCAGCAGGTCGATCAGGATCTGGCGGGTGTTCAGCGGCGAGCCGCCCAGCTGGTGCGCGAGCAAAAAGCGCATCAGCTGCTTGCTCTGCATCTGCGTGACCGGATCGAGGTAATCTTCATTCTCCATGTCGATCAGCGTCTTGCCGCTGACGACAGGCCAGGTGTCGGATACGCGCGCCGGGCGCGGGCCGCGTTCCGGATCAACCACGTAGTCGCTGCCCGCTTCCACCGGCCCGCGCGTGCTGGTGCAGCGAGCCAGGTCGGCGGCCACGCCCGTCTCTTTAAGTAAGGCCCGTTCGAATTTTCGCAAGACCGTCTGCGCAGGTTCGTTGTGGGCCAGCTGGTTCAGGGTGGAGACGTACTGGTCGAACAGCGCCGGGTGCGGGTCGTCGCGCGCCAGCAGCTTGACCAGCAGTTCGTTCAGGTAGAAGCCGCACAGCAGCGCGGTTTTTTCGAGCGGGAGCATGCCGCCGACCCATTCGGCGTCGATCAGCGTGCGCAATTCGGATTTGCCGCTCCACGAGGTGGACAGCGGCTGGAAGGTTTGCAGCGCGCCACGCAGCTTGGAGTGCGGGCGCTTGGCGCCCTTGGCCACCACGCCGATGCGCCCGAAGTCGCGCGTGAACATGTCGACGATCAGGCTGGTCTCTTTGTAGGGATAGCTATGCAGCACAAAGCCGGGCTGGCCCAGGATGCGATGATCGCGTACCGGCGCGCGGCTGCGCTTCGGCGCTGCTGGCGCAGGCGCGGTGACGGTCGCTTCTTCGTCGAGGGTCGGCATGCCTGCTAGGTGGCCTCTTGGCGCTTACTCGTAGCCGTAGGCGCGCAGGCCTGCTTCGTTATCGGCCCAGCCCGAGCGGACCTTGACCCAGATCTCGAGGTACACCGGTCCGCCGAACAGCTTTTCCATGTCGAGGCGCGCTTGCGTCGAGACTTCCTTCAGGCGCGCGCCCTTGTTCCCGATGACCATCGACTTCTGGGTGTCGCGCTCGACCAGGATGACGGCGAAGATGCGGCGCAGGTCGCCCTCCTGCTCGAACTTTTCGATCATGACGGTGCTGGTGTACGGCAGTTCGTCGCCGACGAGGCGGAACAGCTTTTCGCGCACGATTTCGGAGGCGAGGAATTTCTCGCTGCGGTCGGTGATGTCGTCCGGGCCGAACACCGCCGCATTCTCCGGCAGGTAGCGCTTGATTTCGTTTTGCAGCGCGTCGAGCTGGAAGCGCAGCTTGGCCGACACCGGCACGATCGCCGCGAAGTTGAACTTCGATGCGACATCCTGCGCGAACGGCATCAGCGCAGCCTTGTCCTTGACGCGATCGGCCTTGTTAATCACCAGGATGACCGGCACGTTTGGCGGCAGCAGCTCGATCACCTGCTGGTCGGCCGGGCCGAAGGTGCCCGCTTCGATCAGGTACAAAATGACGTCCGCGGAGATCAGCGTGTTCGTCACCGTCTTGTTCAGCGTGTTGTTCAGCGCGTTCGAATGCCGCGTCTGGAAGCCCGGTGTGTCGACGTAGATGAACTGGGCGTCGTCCAGCGTCTGGATGCCGGTGATGCGGTGGCGCGTGGTCTGCGCCTTGCGCGACGTGATCGACACCTTGGCGCCGACCAGCTGGTTCATCAGCGTGGACTTGCCGACGTTCGGGCGGCCGACAATGGCGATATAGCCACAACGGAAGTTGTCTGGGGTAGTTGTGGTGTTCATGCGGACTTCGTTTCTGGATGCGTTTGTTTAGGAGCCTTGCCATCGGCAGCGGCGGCGGCCTTGGCCGGCGTCGCGGCTGGCGCTTCGCTGC
>DASWSX010000094.1:0-9532 GCA_036402435.1 Telluria sp.
TGAACATTTGATAATTTAAGTAATCAAGAACCGAAGTTCCTGGCACCTTCATCAAACGCCCACACTTATCGACTGTTAATTTTTAAAGAACTTGTTCGGTACAACTTGCTGCTCATCGACAAAGCGTTATGTTTGTCAGCAGCAGAGAGGTGAGATTATGCGGTAATTTGCGTTGCTCGTCAAACTCTTTTTTCCTGCGTCGCCTTTTTCAGACGGCCCTCACAGCTCAGCAACTACTTGATTTCGTTAACCATTTCTGTGGGGAGGCGAACTATAGCAAAGCTGCTCAGCAGTGACAAGGCTTATTTGTGCGGTGCGCATAAGATCTCCGGGACAAGGCTATAGTCGTCAGTCTGCACAATTGATCAGCTCGCAATTCATGAGGAATCACCGCACAACCACTACCGACCAAGGGTTCGACCTCACGGACTCCGTCGCGAAGCGCTACTTGCCGTGGGTCGTGGCCGCGGCCCTGTTCATGGAGCAGCTCGACGCGACCATCGTCAACACCGCCATTCCCAGCATCGCCGCCAGTTTCAATGTGACGCCGCTGAGCCTGAAGTCGATCGTCAGCAGCTACATCCTCAGCCTGGCGGTTGGCATCCCGATCAGCGGGTGGATGGCAGACCGCTTTGGAACGCGACGCGTCTTTTCCATCGCCATCATCGTCTTCACGATCGCCTCCGTCCTGTGCGGCCTCGCGGTGAATCCCGCGATGATGGTCGCAGCGCGCATGCTGCAGGGCCTGGGCGGCGCCATGATGATGCCCGTCGGACGCCTTGCCATCATTCGCACCTTCCCCAAATCCGAACTGCTTGGCGCGATGAACTTCGTGATCATCCCCGCGCTCATCGGGCCCCTGCTCGGCCCTACGGTCGGCGGCCTCATCGTTCATTGGTTTTCGTGGCGCTACATCTTCTTCATCAATGTCCCGGTCGGAATCATCGCGCTGTATCTGGTGTACCGCTACATGCCCGATCATGCGAGCGAGCACAAACGCCCGCTCGACGTACGCGGACTCATCCTGTTCAGCTCGGGAACGGCATTGCTGTCATGGCTGCTCGAGGTTTTCGGCGAGCACACTTTGGCGCCGATGACTGCGCTCGCCATACTTTGCATATCCCTCGGGCTGCTGGTCGCCTACGCCATCCATGCGAGCAACGCCCAGTTTCCGCTGCTTCGGCTGGAGCTGTTCCGTATTCGCACCTTCCGAATCTCGGTGCTGGGTGGTTTCGTTACACGGATGGGGTTCGGCGGCCTGCCCTTCCTGCTCCCCTTGCTGTATCAGGTGGGCATGGGGCTGCCGGCGTGGAAGTCTGGGTTGCTGATGATGCCGTCCGCACTGGCGGCAATGGGGATGAAGCTGTTCTCGCAGCGCTTGCTCAAACGCTTTGGCTATCGCCAGATCCTGATCGTGAACACGGTCTGCATCGGCGTCACCATCGCCACCTTTTCGCAAGTCGACTCGGGCACGCCGCTCGCGGCAATTGCCGGGCTCGGATTAATGCAGGGGTTCTTCGCATCGATGCAGTTTTCGAGCATGAACTCGCTGGCCTATGCCGACATCGATGCGAAGGACTCCAGCATGGCAAGCACCATGTCGAGCTCGTTCCAGCAGCTGTCGATGAGCTTTGGCCTGGCGGCCGGATCTCTGGTGGCAGGCTGGTATCTGGGCAATGTCGTGCAGGCCGACCGGGCCCTGGTCACCAACGCCCTCCATCATGCGTTCGTGACCCTGGGCTTGATCACGGCCCTGTCGTCGCTGCTGTTCTGGCGGCTGAAACCTAATGATGGGGATAGCATCAGCCGGGGTGTCGTCGCCGAATAATCAGGTGCGCTTCATGCGCTCGGTGACATCCACCCCAACGCCGCGATAGCCGGTAAACCTGCTGGCCGCATCGAACATCGGCTCGCCACTCACGCTCAAGTACTGCACGTTGCCGTTTGGCGCGGTACGGGTGTAAATGAAATCGAGGAAAGGCAGCCGGTCGGCAATTTTGGCATCGAGTGCGGCGCGCTCATTCGCGTTCCACCCTGCGCGCGCAACCTGTCCGCCCGCGCCCGCCGCGGTACTTGCGCCAATCCCCAGCATTTCGTGCACGGGTCCGGAAAACTGGGTGAGCCTGCCTTCCGCGTCCTGCTCCCAATACCAGTCGGACGATAATTCGGTAAATCGCTGGAAGCGCGCTTCGCTCATGCGCAATTCGGCAGTCCGCTCGAGCACCGTTTGCTCAAGCACGCGGTTGTGATCTGCCAGCTTGCGGTATAGCAGGCGCACTTCCAGCATGTTGTGGATGCGCGTTTGCACCTCGACCAGGTCGAACGGTTTGCTGACGAAATCCTTGGCGCCCGCTTTCAGTGCGCGCAGTTTATGTCCAGGCTGCGCGGTAATGACCAGGACCGGCAGATAGCCGCCCGTTTCTATGCCTTTAAGCGCTTCGATCACTTCGAAGCCGTCCATTTCCGGCATTTGCAGATCGAGCAGGATCAGGTCGAACCGTTTCGCCGCGTACAGCGCTTCCACCTCGCGCGGGAACTGCGTGGTGGTGATGTTGGTATACCCCTCGTTACGCAGCATTTGCTCGAGCAGCATCACATTCGCCTCCTGGTCGTCGACGACAAGAATGCTTGCATTGAGTATCTCGGACGCTTGAAGCATCACTTCCCCCGCTTGTTTAATCGTCATAGTCATTATTATTGTCCCGGTTCGATAGGCTGCTGCATTTCGTGTTCGGCCGCGTGTTCCAGTGCCACGTCCAGCGCATCCATGAACTCGCGCACGCGGATCGGCTTGGTCAGGTAGCGGAAGAATCCTGCTTCGAGACCTTTCTCGATATCGCGCGGCACCGCATTGGCCGACAGCGCCAATACCGGAATGTGCGCGGTCAGCGGATCTTCCTGCAGGATTTTCAACGCGCCGTAACCGCTGATGCCCGGCAGGTTAATATCCATCAGGATGGCGTCCGGCAGGTAGGTGCGGGCCAGCTCGATGCCGAGATGGCCGTCGATAGCGGTAAGCAGCTTGACGTCGCCGCGGCGCGCGATCAGCTGCTCCACCAAGGCCAGGTTAGCCGGATTATCTTCCACATACAGCAAGGTCGGCTGGTCGCACAAGTCACGCGCAACGGCTGGCCTGCGTTCAAGCGACACGTCGTCGATATTTTCGAGCGCCAGTTCAGGCGCGGTCGCGGCGGCCAGCTCGACCCAGAACACGGTGCCGACGCCAACGGCGCTTTCGACCCCGATCAGCCCGCCCATGAGCTCGACCAGCTGCTTGGTGACGACCAGGCCGATGCCGGTGCCCTCCTCACCGCCGTCCTGCTGGCCAAGCCGGTTAAACGGCTGGAACAGTTGATCCACCTGCGCCGGCGACAAGCCGGCGCCGGTGTCCTTGACGCTGATACGGATACGGCCCTTGCCGCTGACCACACACTGGACGATGACGCTGCCGCCGCTGCCGTTGTACTTGATGGCATTCGACAGCAGGTTGATCATCACCTGCTTGACGCGGGTACGGTCGGCATGGACGTAGATGACATTGTCGAACTTCGGGAACGTCAGCGCGATGCCGCGTTTGGTGGCCTGCGGTTCGATCATTCCCTTGCAGTCCTGCAGCACGTCCGTCATCGACATCGATTCCTGGGACATGGTTACCTTGCCCGATTCAATCATCGCCAAATCGAGGATTTCGTTAATTAATCGCAATAAGTACCAGCCTCCCTTGAGGATCTGGTCAATCGAGCGCTGCTGGTGCGGGGGCGGTGGCGGGACCTCGGACGCCATCAGCTGGGCGAAACCCAATACCGCATTTAACGGCGTGCGCAATTCATGGCTCATGCTTGACAGGAATTCGGACTTGGCGCGGTTGGCCTTTTCGGCGGCTTCGCGTGCCGCCTGCAAGGCGACGTTGGTCTCTTGCAGCGCGTGTTCGAAATGCTTGCGCTCGGTGACGTCGCGCGCGGCTGCGAACACGCCTTGGACGCGGCGGTCGCGGTCGTGGAAGGTAGTCGCGTTAAACGAGACAACGGTTTCCTTGCCGTCGCGCGCCAGCGCCGTCAGCTCATAGTTTTTCACCTTGCTTTCGCGCAGGACGCGCGTAATTGCCTCGTCGGCGCGCAGCGGCTCGGTAAAGAAGTTCTTGAACGGCGCTCCGATCAGCTCGTCGCGCGTGCGGCCGGTCAGCATTTCCATCTGATGGTTGACGTCGCTGATGATGCCGCGCAGGTCAGTCGTGATCAGCGGGTCGATGTTCGACTCGATCAGCGAACGGGTGTAGAACTGCTGGTCGCGCAGGCGCTGGTCAAGCAGCGCCTGTTCGGCTTCGACCTGCTTGCGGACCGTGTTATCGGTGCCGATCAGCAGGAAGCCAATGACCTTGCCGACCGCATCGTACAGCGCCGTTACCGACAGCAGTGCGGGGAAGCGGGTGCCATCGGCCCGGATGTAGGTAAGTTCGTAGATGTCCTCAATGCCGCGCAGTGCCTTGTAGACCATCGCCTCGAAGCCCGGCTGGATCGCGGTGCCGAATTCGACGCTCAGTTCAGCGGCGCGGGTGACCAGCTCCTGGGGGTCCGAAATCACGGCTGGCGTGCGCTTGTCGATCAGGTCCGCAGCGGTATAACCGAGCATGCGCTCGGCTCCGACGTTGAAGATCTGGATCACGCCCTGGGCGTCGGTTGCGATACTTGAAAAATTGGCGCTGTTAAAAATCGCATCCTGCAACGCGCCCGCTTTCAGCAACGGCGCAACCGTCACCGCCATCTGCTGCGCGGCGCGCAAGCGCACCGAGCGCCGTAGCTGAATATACAGCAGGACCAGCAGGAACATCAACGCAGCGACGCTTGCCATGATGAGCTCGCGAGCCATCACCGGGTCGAGTTCCTGGTTCAGCCCAATTCCGCCTACCAGCAACAGTACCGTGAAGGTGGCGGCGAAGGCGATGACCATCAGCCGTTCCACCGAAGAATTCATTATCGTTTTCATACTTTAATCCTGTATTGCCTGACCTCGAGCGCTCAACCTGGCTCGGAAAGGTGACTGCGTTGCCGGGTCGTCAGGCTGCCCTGCCGGCCAGGGCGGGCGGCTGGCGGTGGCGCGTATCAGACAGCAAGCGCGCAAATTCTTTCTTGACGACGAGGTAGCATTCGCAGACATTGCGCTCCAGCCCGCTCCGGTCGGTCACCGTGATGTGGCCGCGCCGGTAGCTGATGAACCCGCTTGCCTGCAGACGGCCCGCCGCTTCAGTGACGCCTTCACGGCGCACGCCGAGCATGTTGGAAATCAGTTCCTGCGTCATCGTCAGCTCGGCTGGCCCGAGGCGGTCGAGCGTCAGCAGCAGCCAGCGGCATAGCTGCTGTTCGACGGTATGGTGGCGGTTGCACACCGCCGTTTGCGACATCTGCGTGATCAGCGCCTGCGTATAACGCAACAGCAGGCGCAGCATCGGACCGGCGCGGTCGAACTCCTCCATGAGGATGCGCGCGGGAATGCGGTAGCCGAAGCCGCCGGTCTGCACTACGGCTCGGCTCGGCGTCGTGTCGCCGCCCATGAACAAGGAGATGCCAAGCACACCCTCGTTGCCGACGCCGGCAATCTCGGATGATCCGCCATTTTCCAGCAAATAGTGCAGCGAAATAATCGCTGTGGTCGGGAAATACAGGTACTCGGTCTTGCTGCCGGATTCGGCCAACACCTCACCGAGCTTCAGGGAAACGAGCTCGAGGTGCGGGGACAGGCGGTTAAATTCGGCGTCAAGGAGTGCCGCAAGAAGGAAGTTTTGATTCGGGTCGTGCTTATCGTGCATTTGCGTTTCTCGCCCAGGGGCGTTATTGGTGACGGGTCAGGGTAGCACAGCATAGCGCGCATACTTCTTTATATTTTTGATAATTTTCATTGCTACAGACCAAAAAGAGCAGCAGCATCATTGTCGCCAATTTACCATTCCCAGACGCAAAATCCCAATTCGTTGTTTATTAACGTCGGCTTTTTTTCTTTCGCCCCCCTATGCGCGGTACCGAACGGAGTGGGCCGTTCTTTGCGGCAATAGTGGTCGTCATTGCACGTCGTACAGCACATGAACGATGGCTACTTAAGAAGGAACTACAACATGAACGCACTGAAGCGCTATACCAAGATTCTATTCTGCTCAGCAGGCCTGCTGGGCGCCGCACTCGTTGCCGGTTGCGGCGGCGGCGGCGACCAAGGGCGCGATCCGATCCTCGGACTGCCCGCAGCCACCCTGGTGAACATCGCCGTCACCCCAGCCACGGCGACCGTCGCGATTGGCGCCACCCAACAACTGGTCGCCACTGCCGTTTATTCCGACGGATCGGCACAAGATGTCAGCACCAAAGCTGCGTGGACCTCGGCCACGCCAGCGGTTGCGACCGTCACCGCTGCGAGCGGCAATGCCACCGCCGTGCGCGCCGGCACCGCAGTCGTCACTGCCAGCTTCAACGGCAAGTCTGGCTCGTCCACGCTGACTGTCCCGCCGGCCACGTTGATGTCGCTGGCGGTAACACCGCCGGCGGTTACGCTGCTGGCTGGCGAAACGCGCCAGCTGACCGCCACCGCAACCTACTCGGACGGAACGAGATCCGATGTCTCGGCCCAGTCCCAATTTACATCCGCAAACACTGCGGCAGTTAGCACCACGGCCACCGGCATGCTCAGCGGTGTAGCTGCAGGTACGTCGGTCATCAGCGCGGCCTTCGGCGGCCAGACTGCTACGTCCAACGCACAAACGTTAGCGGCAACCATCACGAGCATTTCGATTTCCCCGGCAACGGCCGCGATCAATGTAGGCGCAACACAAACCTACATTGCTACCGCGCTCTACTCGGATAACTCGGCGGCAGTCATCACCAACAGCGCACAATGGACTTCGTCGACCACCGGCGTCGCCACGGTCACGAACACCGGCGTCGCCACTGGCGTTGCGCCGGGCGCCACCACAATTTCGGCGACCTTCAATGGCCAGTCGGCAAATGCCGCCCTGACCGTCAATGCGATCGCACAACCACAGCCGCCAGTCACCAATGCAGTCAACCTGGGCAGTGCAGCTGACTTCGCAGTCCTTGCAGGCACCTCCCTTACCAACAATGCTGGCGGCACCACCCTGATCACCGGCAATGTGGGCTCCCCGTCGCAGACCACGGACCCAGTCCTCGCCGCTGGATTCACTAACTACAAGTCGGGCCCAATCCTGGCGAACGCACTGGCTGACCTGCAAACCGCAATCACCGATGCCAACAGCCGTACTTGCACCGTGAACTCGGCCAGCGGCGTTGACCTGGGCGGCCTGACCCTGACCCCAGGCGTGTACTGCTACGCCGGCGCGATCAATATCACCGGTACGCTGAAGCTGAGCGGCCCTGGCGTCTACATCTTCCGCACCGCGATGACGCTCGACACGACCGCCAATGCGGTCGTCGAGCTGCTCAACGGCGCAACGGCTGACAACGTCACCTGGGTTCCGGTCGGACCAACCACGCTGGGCGCCAACGGCGTCTTCAAGGGTTCGATCCTCGGTCAGTCTGCCGCCATCACGGTCGGCGACAACACGACGTTGCTCAACGGACGCGTGCTGACTGCTGCAGCGGTCACGCTGCGCAACAACCAGATCACCAAATAAATCGGAAACAACATGAAACTCTCTAACAAAATCGCCCTGTCGTGCCTGGCACTATCCATGATGGCCGCGCAAGCGGCCCGTGCGGACGAGCCGTTCATCCACCCGGACTGGGCCAACAGCGCCGTGTATATCGGTGCCGGCATCGGCCAGTCGCGTGCCACCATTGATGAAGACCGCATCCGCGCCAGCCTGGCCGCGAACGGCGCGACCGTCAATTCGTTCACCACCGATGAGCGCGAAGCCGGCTACAAGCTGTTCATCGGCAAGCAACTGAACCGTTACCTCGCGGTTGAGGCAGGTTACTTCGACCTGGGCACGTTCGGATTTAACGCAACCACGAGCGGTAGCGGCGCGCTGAACGGCCAGGCCGGTTTCCGTGGCGTCAACCTCGACTTGGTCGGCCAGCTTCCGCTGAGCGAGCGCTTGTCGCTGCTGGCGCGCATCGGAGCAAACTACGCCAAGACGACCACGCATTTTTCGGGTAACCGCCTGGCCGCGGTAACCACCCCGAACGCAAGCGAGCGCAAGGTCCACGCAAAAGTCGGCATTGGCGCCGAATACAAGTTCACTGAAGCACTCGCCGGCCGTGCCGAAATCGAGCGCTACCGCCTGAACGATGCCATCGGCAACCGTGGTGAAGTCGATCTGGTGTCGTTCAGCCTGGTGTACAAGCTCGGCCGCCCTGCTGCCCGCCCGGTCGTCGCCTCCGTGGTTCCGGAACCAGTTGCAGCAGCACCGGTCATCGAACCGGCACCCGCAGTCGCTCCAGCTCCAGCGCCAGTGCCGGTATCGGAGAAGGTAACGTTTGCGGCCGAAGCCCTGTTTGACTTCGACAAGGCGGTCCTCAAGCCAGAAGGCAAGCAAGCGCTGGATGCACTCGCAAGCAAGGTGCAAGGAATGGAGACCGAAGTGATGATCGCGGTCGGCCATACCGACTCGATCGGTTCGGACGCCTACAATCAGAAACTGTCGCTCAGCCGGGCAGAAGCAGTCAAGGCGTACATCGTGTCGAAGGGCCTCACGGCTAGCCGCGTATATACCGAAGGCAAAGGCGAAACCCAGCCAGTCGCGGACAACGCAACGGCCGAAGGACGCGCGAAAAACCGCCGCGTAGCGGTTGAAGTAGTCGGCACGCCAGGCACCAAGTAAAACTGGTCTGAGTGTGGAAGCCGCCCGGTGAAAGCCGGGCGGCTTTTTTACGTCTCGAAGATTGTGCAACGCTTGGTTTGCGAACCACCCGCGCTAACGCGTAGTCCAACCACGCGAGTGCGTGCCGAGGCAGGTCGCTGGAGGAGCAACTGATGTATGAAAGAACGCTGGTGGCAGGCTGGGGCGACATGGACTTCAATTCGCATATGCGCAATACCGCCTACCTCGATAAATCGGCTGACCTCCGGATGATGTATTTTTCTGACCGTGGGTTCCCGATGTCCGAGTTCGTGCGTCTGAAGATCGGGCCAGTGGTGATGAAGGATGAAGTCGAATATTTCCGCGAGTTCCACCTGCTCGACCCGGTGCGCGTGACGATGATGCTGGCCGGACTGTCCGAAGACGGAAGCCGGATGAAGCTGCGTAATGATTTTTACCGGGAGGACATGCTGGCGGCCAGGGTGACGTCGACCGCTGGGTGGCTGGACCTGGCGCAGCGAAAGCTCGTGTGTCCGCCGGATGCGCTGTTGCAGGCGTTGCGCGATGCGGACCGCAGCGAGGATTTTCAGGACCTGCCTAACAGCAGGAAGTGAACAAGCACGAACCTCGAGACGAAAAAAAACCCGCAAGTGCCAATGCACCTGCGGGTTTTTTCTTTATAACTAGCCTGACGATAACCTACTTTCACACTGGTTGCAGCACTATCATCGGCGCAAAGTCGTTTCACGGTCCTGTTCGGGATGGGAAGGG
>DASWSX010000095.1:0-1500 GCA_036402435.1 Telluria sp.
CGTCCGGTACTGGTCGACTTCTGGGCCGAGTGGTGCGGTCCATGCAAGGCCATCGGCCCGATCCTCGAAGAAGTCGCCAAGGAATACGACGGCAAGATCCTGATCGCGAAGATGGACGTCGATGCGAACCAGGCAGTGCCTGCCAAGTTCGGCATCCGCGGCATTCCGACGCTGATCCTGTTCAAGAACGGTGTTGCAGCCGCGCAGAAGGTCGGCGCGATGGCCAAGGGCCAGCTGACCTCGTTCATCGACAGCAATATCTAAAGAGACTTTAAGCGGCGGCAGCGCGCCCGCACTGCCGCCAACGACTGGCCGGGAAGCGAAACAGCCTCGACTGATTCCTACCCAACTTGATCAACCCACGCAGTTCCCTCCCCTACCTTTACTTCCCGTCACGGGACTCAACACATGCACTTATCTGAACTAAAGGCGATGCACGTCTCAGCCCTCCTTGAGATGGCGATCGGCCTTGATATCGACAACGCTGCGCGCCTGCGCAAGCAAGAACTGATGTTCGCGATCCTGAAGAAGCGCGCGAAATCCGGCGAACAAATTTTTGGCGATGGCGCCCTGGAAGTGCTGCCTGACGGCTTCGGCTTCCTGCGCTCGCCCGACGCCAGCTACATGGCGTCCACCGACGACATCTACATCTCGCCGTCGCAGATCCGCCGCTTCAACCTGCATACCGGCGACTCGATCGAAGGCGAAGTGCGCACCCCGAAAGACGGCGAGCGCTACTTCGCACTGGTCAAGGTCGACAAGGTCAACGGCGAATCGCCGGAAGCCTCCAAGCACCGCATCCTGTTCGAGAACCTGACCCCGCTGCACCCGAACGAGCCGCTGCGCCTCGAGCGCGACATGAACGGCCAGGAAAACATCACCGGCCGCATCGTCGACCTGATTGCGCCGATCGGCAAGGGCCAGCGCGGCCTGCTGGTGGCGTCGCCAAAGTCGGGCAAGTCGGTCCTGCTGCAGCACATTGCGCACGCGATTACCGCGAACCATCCTGACTGCACCCTGATCGTCCTCCTGATCGACGAGCGTCCTGAGGAAGTGACCGAGATGCAGCGTTCCGTGCGCGGCGAAGTGGTCGCGTCGACCTTCGATGAGCCGGCAACGCGCCACGTGCAGGTCGCCGAGATGGTGCTGGAAAAGGCCAAGCGCCTGGTCGAGATGAAGAAGGACGTCATCATCCTGCTCGACTCGATCACCCGCCTCGCGCGCGCCTACAACACCGTAATCCCGGCTTCGGGCAAGGTGCTGACCGGTGGTGTCGATGCCAACGCACTGCAGCGTCCGAAGCGCTTCTTCGGCGCCGCGCGTAACATCGAAGAAGGCGGCTCGCTGACCATCATCGCGACCGCGCTGATCGAAACCGGTTCGCGCATGGACGACGTGATCTACGAAGAATTCAAGGGTACCGGCAACATGGAAGTGCACCTCGAGCGCCGCCTGGCCGAGAAGCGCGTCTACCCTGCGATCAACCTGAACAAGTCCGGC
>DASWSX010000096.1:0-19405 GCA_036402435.1 Telluria sp.
TGTCGGCCGGGATTTCGGTGGTCTTGAGCCATTTGCCGTTCAGGTGGACGAAGAAGTCGTCCTGCGCGCGCACGGTCGGGTCGATGTACTGCACGTCGATGCCGGACAGCGGCGCGGCAGGCTTGGCGACGTCGGCGGCGCCGGCGAAGGCGGCGATGAGGCTCAGGGACAGGGTGGTCAGCAAATATCGTTTCACAGGTTTTCCTTATGGGGGCTGGAATAGGGCTCGTGGCCATTTTTAGGTACTACTACGGGCGGGTCTCCACCTGCCCGCTCTGCTACATTTTCATTTCAAGCTTAACACTCACCGATGGGTAACTGCGCGCTGCGGTAAACGAGGTCTGCGCAAGGCCGCCGGTTGTGACGATCCTGCCGCTGTCGTAGTCTTTTCCGAGCAGATTGCTGCCCGAGACGCGCAAGTGAAGCTCCGGCTTGAACTTCCACAGGCCGTACACGTCAAGCTGGCGCTTCGGGCCAGTGCTGACACGTTCGGCCAGGCTGGTCTGCACCTCGATCGCCGGCGTCCAGTTATAGCCGCCGCCTACCGTCAGCGGGACGCCCTTCACGCGGTAATCGAAGCCGACGTTCGCCGTTTGAACGGCCTGCTGATCGAGCCGGTTGTCCGGGCCCGGAATGCCCTCGACATCGGACCAGAAGCGGCTGTAATTGGCGCGGAAGTCGACATCCGGCGCATTGGCCATCAGCTCGGCGAGCTGGAACTTGGCTTCCAGTTCGATGCCGCTGGTGCGCGCGCTGCCGATGTTGGCCGGACTCGATACCCAGCGCCCGTCGCGCAGGGTGATCTCGCGCCGCATCAGGTCATCGATCTGGCGCACGAAAGCGCTGGCCGAGACGATGCCGTTGCGGCCGAGGTAATGCTCGTACGCGAGGTCGATGCCCTTGGCCAGTTCCGGCTTCAGGTCCGGGTTGCCGATGCGGTCAGGCCGGGTGGCGCTGTTCAGGCGCGAAAACGACGGCGCCGCAATCAGGTCGTTCAGGTCCGGCGCCTTGTAGCTGTGGGTGTAGCTGGCGCGGAGCTGGTCCTTCTCCGAGCCGGGAATGCGCCATACCGTATGCAGCACCGGGCTGAAGACGCTGGTGTTGTTCTCGACGTCCGCGCCGGCGCGGGTGCTGGTGGTGCGGATGCCTTCCCAGCGCAGGCCGAAGTACGCCGACCAGGTTTTGCTGATGTCCCACTCGTCCTGCACGAAGGCCGCGAGGCGGCGCGTATCGGCCGACAGGTCGGAGCCGGAGTCCTCGAACTGCGGCCGGCCGTTGTCGAGCGCGACGCGGGTAGTGGTGCGGCTGCCCGTTTCCACGTCCCAGCCGGCGGCCAGGGTGTGCCCGGTGCCCACCGGCCTGGTGTATTTGCCGCCGAAATTAAAGCTGGTGCTGCGCGAGGCATCGCCGTCGAAGAAGCGGTCGGCCAGCGCGCCACTGGCGTCGTAGTGGTAGCGCTCCGAATCGCTTTCGCTGCGCCCGCCACCGATGCCGAATTTGACGTCGACCTTGGCACCGCCTTCGATGCGGTGCACCCAGTTGCCGAAGCCGCGCGTGAAGGTCGCCGTCGAATCGGACATGCCCTGCGCCAGTGCGTACTCCGGCGGGGTCAGGCCGATGCGCTGGGCCAGCACGCTGTCGGTGGCGCCGACGCTCTGCGCATGCATCAGGAACTGCTGGTACGTCAGCGTGTCGCCGTTGCCGAACTTGTACGACACGCGCGGCCCCAGGTGGATCCTGGCCGAGCGGCGGCCGCCCGTGCCGAAGATTTCCTGCTCCTTCACCACCTCGCCACTGGCGGCGATGTCCTGGTCGAACGAATAGCTTTCGTCATGCTCGCGGCGCACGCCGGCCGACGCGTTAAGCAGCCATGTCAGCGCGCCCTGCTTGCCAGGCACCGTCAGCGCTACCTCGGGGCTGTGCTGCCCGTGCTCGATGGTGTCGGACACGCGCAGCTGGATGTCCTTCTGCTGGTAGCCCTCGCGCAGCACGATGTTGATGGTGCCGGCGATGGCGCGGGTCGAGAATTCGGCCACCGGGCCTTTCATGATCTCGATGCGCTCGACCTGGTCGGGCGCCAGCGATTCGAGCGAGAAGCCAGGAGGCGGACGCTCGCCGTTGACCAGCATCTGGGTGTAGCCGTTGCCAAGGCCGCGCATGCGCGCGCCGCCGCCTCCGCCCCGCCCCGGCGCGCCGCCCATCGTCACGCCCGGCAGGCGCTTGAGGATCTCGCCGACATTGCTGTCGCCGTTGCGGTCCAGTTCTTCACGCCCGAATACCATCTTGGCCGCGGTCGAATTGCGGCGCGTTTCGGTGTCGTTGGCGCGGCTGCCGGTCACAGTGACCTGCTGCAGCTTGCTGGCGGCGGCAGTTTCCGGCGCGGTAGCAGACGCCGCCTTGACGGCCTCGGCTTCACCCGTCACCTGCGCGGCTGCGTGGAAAGTAGTACCGGCCAGCAGCGCTGCGCAAGCAAGGGGGATCATTCTGATTTTCATTTAGACCATATATGCGGGCGTCCCGGAGCGGGATCGGTGGATGCTCGCATTCTAGCTTCTGTTTCCACCACGAAAAGCCGCTGACGCCGTTTTTTACTTTTCGATACAGAACGAAACAACGTATGCATGCTGCCCTGTGACGCAGCTTGCGCTGGCGATGCGCGCCGAAGGGAATCGGGTTTATACTGGACCGTGCGCGGACTCAGGCGCACAACATCGAATAATCCAGCATCGGTCAGGTGATCTCATGGGCTCCACTCTTAAAAACACCAGCCTTGTCGGCCTTGGCGTCATCGCGGGCGTCGCGGTCTCCATGCAGTTTTCCGCACTCGCGCAGCGCCCGCTCGGACAGGGCATGCCGCTTGAAGAGCTGCGCCAGCTGGCCGACGTCTATGGCCTGATCAAAAGCGACTACGTCGAGCCGGTGCGGGACAAGAAGCTGCTCACCGACGCCATTTCGGGCATGGTCGCCTCGCTCGACCCGCACTCGGCCTATCTCGACAAGAAGGCGTTCCGCGAACTGCGCGAAGGCACGGAGGGCAAGTTCGTCGGCCTCGGCATCGAAATCGCCGAAAGCGAGGAAGGCTACATCCGCATCGTTTCCCCGATCGAGGATTCGCCTGCCTACCGCGCCGGCATCAAGGCGGGCGACCTGATCACCCGAATCAATTCGGTGCCGATCCAGGGCCTTGCCATCGACGAAGCCATCAAGAAGATGCGCGGCGAGCCGAAGACCAAGGTCAACCTGACGGTGCTGCGCAAGGATGCGCCGCAGCCGCTGGCGTTCACGATCATGCGCGAGGAGATCGTGCAGCAAAGCGTGAAGGGCAAAATCGTCGAACCCGGTTATGCATGGCTGCGCATCTCGCAGTTCCAGGAACCGACGCTGGACGACATGGCCGCGAAGATGACGGCGCTGTACAAGCAGGACCCGAACCTCAAGGGCCTCGTGCTCGACCTGCGCAACGACCCGGGCGGCCTGCTGCAAGGCGCCATCGGGGTCTCGGCGGCGTTCCTGCCCAAGAATGCGGAAATCGTCTCGACCAACGGCCAGCGCCCGGAATCGAAGGAGAGCTTCTACGCCCGTGCCGAATACTATTCGCTGAGCGGCGATGGCGATTCGCTCGCGCGCCTGCCGCTGGCGATCAAGAACGTCCCGCTGGTCGTACTGGTCAACACCGGATCGGCCTCCGCTTCCGAAATCGTGGCCGGCGCGCTGCAGGATTACAAGCGCGCCACCGTCATCGGCAGCCAGACCTTCGGCAAAGGCTCGGTGCAGACGGTGCGTCCGCTGACCAACGACACAGCGGTCAAGCTGACCACCGCGCGCTATTACACGCCGAAGGGCCGCTCGATCCAGGCCAAGGGCATCGTGCCCGACCTGCTGGTCGATGAATACGCCGATGGCGATGGCCTGAACGGCCTGCGCATGCGCGAGGCCGATCTCGAGAAGCACCTGTCCAACGACCGCGACCAGGAAGCTGCCGCCAATGGCCGCAACGACGAGATGGAAGAACAGATGCGCATCCTGGCGATCGAGCGCAAGCGCGGCCCGCTGGAATACGGCAGCAGCGCCGACTTCCAGCTGAAGCAGGCGATCAACCACCTGAAAGGCCAGCCGGTCCAGCTGTCGAAAACGCAGACGAAAACCACCCTGGCCCAGCAGGCCAGCAAACCCGCGGCGGCGCTCAGGCCGTAACCGCGGCGTGTAAAATCAGTTTTCTGCCGGGCGCTGCCCGGCTTACTTATATTTGAAAGTCTGATTATGAAAAACGTCGTCATCAGTGGCACTGGCCTTTTCACGCCGTCCAATTCGATCACGAATGAAGAGCTGGTAACCGCCTTCAACGGATACGCCGAATTATTCAATGCCGAGAACGCGCAGGCGATCGCCGAAGGCACCGTGACCGCGATCGAGCCATCGAGCGCCGCCTTCATCGAAAAGGCCTCGGGCATCAAGTCGCGTTACGTGATGGAGAAGTCGGGCATCCTCGACCCGGCGCACATGACCGCGCGCATTCCCGAACGCGGCGATGACGAGCTGTCGCTGCAGGCTGAAATCTGCGTCGAGGCAGCGAAGCAGGCGCTTGAGAATGCCGGCCGCAGTGCTGCCGATATCGACATGGTGGTGGTCGCATGCAGCAACATGCAGCGCGCCTATCCTGCGATGGCGGTCGAAGTACAGGAGGCGCTGGGCATCCAGGGCTTCGGCTTCGACATGAACGTCGCGTGTTCGTCGGCCACCTTCGGCATCCAGACCGCGATGTCGGCGGTGCAGAGCGGGCAAGCGCGCGCGGTGCTGGTGCTGAACCCCGAGATCACCAGCGGCCACCTTAACTACCGCGACCGCGACAGTCACTTCATTTTCGGCGACGCCTGCACCGCGATCGTCGTCGAAAGCGCCGAGACGGCCAAGGGCCGGCACGTCTTCGAGATCCTCGAGTCGAAGCTCAAGACGAGCTTTTCGAACAATATCCGCAACAACTTCGGCTTCATGAACCGTTTCGACGAATCAGGCGTGGGCAAGCCGGACAAGCTGTTCCGCCAGCAGGGCCGCAAGGTGTTCAAGGAAGTGTGCCCGATGGCCGCCGAGATGATCAAGGAAACGGTGGAGCGCGCCGGACTCAAGGTGTCGGACATTTCGCGTTTCTGGCTGCACCAGGCCAACCTGAGCATGAACCAGCTGATCGCACGCACGCTGCTGGGCCGCGAAGCCGAGCCCGGCGAGGCGCCTGTGATTCTCGATACCTACGCCAATACATCGTCGGCCGGGTCGATCATCGCGTTCCACAAGCACCATGAAGATATGCCTTCGGGCGCGAAAGGCGTGATCTGCTCGTTTGGCGCGGGCTATTCGATCGGCTGCGTGGTGGTGCGTAAGCGATGAAATAACGTAGGGCGGATAAGGGCACCGCATCCGCCAGGCATGCGTCACGTTGACGCGGGCAATGGCGGATGCGGTCCCCTTATCCGCCCTACGATTACAGCTTCGCCGCGACCTCGGCCCCCTCGCGAATCGCCCGTTTCGCATCCAGCTCCGCCGCCAGCGCCGCGCCGCCAATCTTGTAGAACCTCGGCCCCCCCTTGGTCCCTTCCGGCGGCATCAACTCGGTCAGGCTGTCCTGCCCGGCGCATACCACCACGTTATCGACCTCGATCAGCCGCTCTTCGCCGCCAACGGTGACATGCAGGCCCTGGTCGTCGATCCGGTTGTACTGCACCCCGCCCATCATCACGACGCCATTGCGCATCAGCGTCGCGCGATGCACCCAGCCCGACGTCTTGCCAAGTCCTGCACCAAGCTTGGACGCCTTGCGCTGCATGAGGTACACCTTGCGCGCCGGCGCCGGCTCGGCCGGCTTGACCAGCCCGCCCGCGGTGGTCGCATTCAGGTCCACGCCCCACTCGCCCGTCCATTCCGCGATCGGCACAGGCAGCGGATGTGCGGGATTGTGCACCAGGTACTCGCCCACATCGAAACCGATGCCTCCAGCGCCGATGATGGCGACGCGCTCGCCGACCGGCGCCTTCTTCTGCAGCACGTCGATATACGACAACACGCTCCTGTGCCCGATGCCCTCGATCGCCGGCATCCGCACCTTGATCCCGGTGGCCACGATCACGTCGTCGAACCCTGCCGCCACCAGCTCATCGCGCGTCACGCGCTGCCCGAGGCGCAGCTTCACGCCGGTCAGCTCGATCTGGCGCCCGTAGTAGCGGATGGTCTCGGCGAATTCTTCCTTGCCCGGGATCTGCATCGCGATCCTGAACTGTCCTCCGATGACGTCGCTCGACTCGAACAGCGTCACGTCGTGCCCGCGCCCGGCCGCCACCGTGGCCGCGGACAGCCCCGCAGGACCGGCACCGACCACCGCTACCTTGCGCACTGCCTTCGCTTTCGAATACACCAGCTCCGTCTCGTAACACGCGCGCGGGTTCACCAGGCAGGTGGCGCGCTTGTTCGAGAAGGTGTGGTCGAGGCAGGCCTGGTTGCAGCCGATGCAGGTGTTGATTTCATCCGCCCGCCCGGAGGCCGCCTTGGCGACAAAGAACGGATCGGCCAGGAACGGCCGCGCCATCGACACCAGGTCGGCGTCGCCGCGTTCGATGATGCCGTTCGCTTCGAACGGCATGTTGATGCGGTTCGAGGCGACCACGGGCACGCTCACTTCGCGCCGCAGCCTTCCGGCCACGCTGGCAAACGCCGCACGAGGCACCGAAGTGACGATGGTCGGCACCCGGGCCTCATGCCAGCCGATGCCGGTGTTGAGGATCGTGACGCCCGCCTGTTCCAGCGCCTTCGCGACCGTGACCACTTCTTCCCAGCTGTTGCCGCCGTCGACCAGGTCGAGCAGCGAGTGGCGGTACATGATGATGAAGTCCGTGCCGACCTCGTGGCGGATGCGCCTGACGATTTCGACAGGGAGGCGCATACGGTTCTCGATGCTGCCGCCCCAGCTGTCGGTGCGCAGGTTGGTGCGCGCGCACAGGAACTGGTTCAGCAGGTAGCCTTCGCTGCCCATCACTTCGACGCCGTCGTAGCCCGCCTTCTGCGCCAGCCGGGCGCAGCGGACGTAGTCGCGGATGGTCGCTTCGATGCCTTCTTCGGTAAGCGCCTTCGGCTTGAACTTCGAGATCGGCGACTTGATGCTGGAGGCGGACACCACGAACGGCTGGTAGCCGTAACGGCCCGAGTGCAGGATCTGCATCAGGATCTTGCCGCCCTCCTCGTGCACGGCGCTGGTGACGCGGCGATGGTTGAAGACGTCGCCCGCGAAATTCATCGTGCCGCCGAACGGAAGCAGCCAGCCCTGCCGGTTCGGCGAGATGCCGCCCGTGACGATCAGCCCTACGCCGCCGCGCGCGCGTTCGCGATAGAACGCGGCGAGCTTGCCGTAGTTGTAGAAGCGGTCTTCCAGGCCCGTGTGCATCGAACCCATGATGACGCGGTTGCGCAGGGTCGTGAAGCCGAGGTCGAGGGGTGCGAGCAGGTGCGGGTAGCTTGGATTGGTCATTATCTTAGGAATATCGGAGCCAATCCGCATTAGAACCCGGTTCGTGTAGATGCCGGGTTCTAATCGCCGCGTTTTAAGCGGCGTAGAAGTCGCGGCCGCGCAGTTCGGCGAAGCTTTCGATATTCCCGATCCGGACCGTCACCGGATTCATGCTCATGTTGGGCGACATCGCGCGCCAGGCGAACAGCCACTCCTGCTCGTCGGCCTCGGCGCTGGTCTTGGTGAACGCGGCGCCCAGTGCCGCGCGCGCGCCGTATTCGACGGCGCCGTCGATGCCGGCCCAGTTGGGCAGCGTGCGCTGCACCGCGCGGTGCAGGCGCTCGCCGAATTCCTCGGTGTTGTGGATCACCAGGCAGCTATCGGCGGAGTGCACGTCGAACAGCGACTTGTCCCAGGCCCTCGAGAACGACAAGGTCAGGAAGTTATTGGCCGGGACCAGCATGAATGCGCCGTCCTTCAGCGACAGCTCGAGCTCGGAGCGCAGCGAATAGCGGTACAGGGTCGGGGGGCGTTTGTAATCGTGCATAGTAATCTTTGGGTTAGGCGCCGTCGTGGCGCACGCGGCGCGGACGCATGTGGCGCCGCTCGCGCATCGCCTTCGACGCGATGAAAATTTCACGCAGCAGGTAAGCGAAGCTGCCGATCAGTGCGAACATCCCGAGCACGAACAGGCCGGCGATATAGCGGTCCAGCGGCAGGTTTGCCGTATCGCCCAGGAACAGCAGCGCAATGACGAGGCAGATCAGGAATCCGCAGGTAGTGCTGAGCGTAATGGAGTAGTTGATCAGGTGCGAACGCTGGTCGAGCACCTCGAGTTCGTCCATGTAGGAGTCATCGGCGGCAATCTCGAGACGGTCTTCCAGCACGCGCGAGCGGTCGATAATGCGCGCCAGGCGGTTGACCAGTACGGTCAGCATGGTGCACACGCCGGTCAGCAGGAACACCGGTGCAATCGCCAGCTGGATGACGTGGCCTATGTCGCTGATCTGGATATTCATAGGTAAGGCAGTATTGTTTTAGCAGTCTTATGGGCGCTAGTGTAGCAGGCGCCCCAGTGCGATAGCGTCTTAGTCGAACCGGCCGGCGCGCTTGAACTGCTCGGTGGCCGCGACCAGCGCCGCCGCTATGCCCGCTTCCAGCGCCCCGTGGCCGGCGTCCGGGATGATGTTCAGGCGCGAGCCGGGCCACGCCTGGTGCAGGCGGTAGGCCGACAGCGGCGGGCAGATCACGTCGTAGCGGCCCTGCACGATCACCGCGGGCAGGTGCGCGATGCGGCCGGCTTCCTTCACCAGCTGGTCGTCGCTGAAGAAGCCCAGGTTGGCCATGTAGTGCGATTCCAGGCGGCCGACGCCCAGGTCGAGCGTGTCGGACGCAGGTTCTTCTTCCTGCGGCAGCAGGAACACGCGGCGCCCTTCGTAGCGGCTCCACGCGCGCGCCGCGGGCCAGTAGCGCGCCGGGTCGTCGCACAGCATGCGCTCGCTGTAGGCCTTGAGCAGGTTGCCGCGTTCGGCCTCGGGAATCGGCGCGACGAACTCGTCGTACAGCTCCGGGTAGAACCAGCGCACGCCGTTCAGGAAGAAGTCGATCTCGGCGGCCGTGCACAGGAATATTCCGCGCAGGATGAAGCCGAGGCAGCGCTCCGGATGCGCCTCGCCGTAGGCCAGCGCCAGCGTCGAGCCCCATGAGCCGCCGAACACCAGCCACTTGTCGATGCCGAACTTCTCGCGCAGCGTTTCAATGTCCTGCACCAGCAGCTGGGTCGTGTTGTTGCGCCATTCGCCCAGCGGCGTCGATTTTCCCGCGCCGCGCTGGTCGAACAGGATCACACGGTAGTGCTGCGGGTCGAAGAAGCGGCGGTGCTGCGGCGACAGGCCCGCGCCTGGGCCGCCGTGCAGGAACACGACCGGCACGCCGTTCGGATTGCCCACTTCCTCCCAGTAGATCGTGTGCAGCTCGTCGACCTCGAGCATGCCTTGCCGGGTCGGCAGGATCGGCGGGAACAGGGAGGTCGGAATCGCAGGCATGGCTGGTCTCGTAGTGGTCGAGCCCTGATTGTAGCGCACTAGAAAAACGTATTCACTGCCGTGGTGACGTTGTATTCGTCGTCCACCGCAAGCAGCAGCGCCCATTTGTCGAAAGTTGTGCATGGATGCGAAATGCCGCACCCGACCAGGTCACCCACGGCCAGCGACTCGCACAGCGGATCGCCCACCGGGAAGCGCAGGTAGGCGTGCTGGTCGTTCATCTTGGCGATGCTGCAGCCGGCCGGAAGGCTGGCCGGCATGCCTGGCCCGGGACGGTGCGCGTACAGCGGCACCGGCAGATCGACGTCGTAGGACGCATCGCGCTTTCCCATCGTGAGGATGGCCAGCCCCGGCTCGGGAAGCGACTGCACCATGCTCCATACTTCCAGCGCCGGGCGCAGGCCCTCGCCGCGCGCCTCGCGTTCGTCCAGCGCCCCGATCAGGCGCTGGTACGAGCCATGGTCGCTGGTCAGGTAGCAGCCGCTGCGCAGTACCGCGCGCACCGGGCGGGAAAGGCCGCGCATCCCGTTGAAGCCGCGTGCAACCAGGTCGAAGTAGGCCGACCCGCCGGCCGACACCAGGATCTCGGAGCCGCCAAACAGCCCCTCCCCGTCTGCCTCGCGCGCCAGTTGGGCGATGTGTCCGACAAAATCTTCCACAGCGCGCACGTCTGCGGCGCGATCGTCCGACACCAGCAAACCTTCGTAGCCCTCGATGCCTGCCAGCTGAAGGCCCGGCGCACCGGCGACGGCACGCGCCACGTCCAGCACCTCTGCGGCGCTGCGGCAGCCGGCGCGCTTGCCGGGCAGGCCGAGCTCCACCAGCAGCGGCAAGGGCCGCGCCAGTCCATGTTCGGTAGCGGCCGCGCCGAGGCGCGCCACGCCTTCGAGCGAGTCGACCAGCGCGAACACCTCGAAGTCCGGATCGCCGTGCATCAGGTGCAGCAAGCTGGCGATGTCCGCCTTTGCCACCAGCTGGTTCGCCAGCAGAACGCGGCGCACGCCGAAGCGGTGCGCGACCTGTACCTGCGCCGCCGTGGCGAGCGTGATGCCCCAGGCGCCGTTGGCGATCTGTGCGCCGAACAGCTGCGGGCTCATGGTCGTTTTTCCGTGCGGGGCGAGCGTGGCGCCATATCGGTCGCAGAAGCTGCGCATCCATTCCAGGTTGTGGCGCAGTGCGGATGTCTTGAGCACCGCGGCGGGAAAGCTGGTGTCGGCACGCAGCACGTTCCAGCCCTGTACGCCAATTGCGCCCTGGCGCAGCGGCTCTGTAATCGGCAGGCCCTTGACGCCGGGCTGCAGCAGTTGTTCGTCGAGGCCTGACAAGGTCAGGCCGCCGCGCTGGAGTGTGAACATGGTGTTACCTCGGTTGGGAGCAGACAGGGTTGGCGTTCACGGGCGCTCCAGCACAAACGAGGCTTCGGCGTCGCCGCTGCGATGGCTGCGCTGCCAGCCTTGCGCAGTGTAGAAGCGGTCGGCACGGGTGCCGGGGCCAGTAGTCAGCACGACCTTAGCGTGGCCGTGGTCGAACAGGTAGCCGGTAGCGAGCGCCAGCAGCTGCCTGCCGATGCCGAAGCCTTCGTGCGCGGGATCGATGAACAGCGCCCAGATCGATCCTGCGTCCCGGTCGGCGTAGGCAAAGCCCGCAATGGCGCCATCGCGTTCGCACACCCAGCCGCGGCCCAGCACATCGAGGTAGTCGGCATACATCTGCGACGTGACGCGGCCGGGGTCGCGCAGCCGGTTTTCCTGGACCGCGAGGCGGATCGCCGACATCGCGGGAATGTCGCTGGCGCAGGCGATGCGGTAGATGGTGGTCGACGTCAATGCAAATCCTGAAGAAGAAAAAAAGCACTGCCCGCGGGCAGTGCTTCGTGGTCGTTACGATAGTCCTGCAATTACGACATGTGCTGGCCGCCGTTAATGGCGATGTTAGCACCGGTGACGAAGGCTGCTTCGTCCGACGCCAGGTACGCGACCAGGCCTGCCACTTCTTCGGGCTTGCCCAGGCGCGCCATCGGGATCTGCGGGATGATCTTGGTTTCCAAAACTTCCTTCGGAATCTCGGTCACCATCTTGGTGCCGATGTAGCCCGGCGAGATCGTGTTGACGGTCACGCCCTTGCGCGCCACTTCCAGCGCCAGCGCCTTGGTGAAGCCGTGCATGCCGGCCTTGGCGGCCGAGTAGTTGGTCTGGCCGAAGGCGCCCTTCGATGCGTTGACCGACGAGATGTTGATGATCCGGCCCCAGCCGCGTTCGACCATGCCGTCGCACACCGGCTTGGTCATGTTGAAGACCGAGTCGAGGTTGGTCGACATGACCGCATCCCAGTTCGGCTTGTCCATCTTTTTAAAGGTCATGTCGCGCGTGATGCCGGCGTTGTTGACCAGCACATCGATCGGGCCGACCTCCTGCTCGACTTTCGCCACGCAGGCCTGCGCCGAATCGTAGTCGGCCACATCGCACTCGTAGGCCTTGAAGTCGTAGCCCATCTCCTTGGTCGTGGACAGCCATGAATCAACCTTCTTGTTTCCCGGCGAATAGGTCGTCACGACCTTGTACCCGAGCGCGGCAAGCTTGAAACACACTGCCTCGCCCAAACCGCCCATACCGCCTGTTACCAATGCAACTCTAGCCATGTGTCTTCTCCAGTTTTTATATGTGATTGCTGATTACCCGGTGCCGATCAGTCGCGCTCGATCGCCAGTGCCACGCCCATGCCGCCGCCGATACACAGGCTGGCCAGGCCGCGCTTGGCGTCGCGGCGCGCCATTTCGTGCAGCAGGGTCACCAGGATGCGCGCGCCCGATGCGCCGATCGGGTGGCCGATCGCGATGGCGCCGCCATTGACGTTGATCTTGCTGGTATCCCAGCCCATCTGGCGGTTGACCGCGATTGCCTGCGCGGCGAACGCTTCGTTAATTTCCATCAGGTCGAGGTCTTTATGCGACCAGCCGGCCTTCTTGAGGCACAGCTGCGAGGCGGACACCGGGCCGATGCCCATGATTTCAGGATCCACGCCCGACGACGAATAGGCCTTGATGCGCGCCATTGGGGTCAGCCCCAGCTCGCGCGCTTTCGATGCGCTCATCATGATGACGGCGGCGGCGCCGTCGTTGATGCCCGAAGCGTTACCCGCGGTAACGGTGCCTGCCTTGTCGAACGCCGGGCGCAGGCCCGACAGCGATTCGAGCGTGACGCCATGCTTCGGATACTCGTCGGTGTCGAACATGGTCGAGCCCTTTTTCGACGGGATCTCGATCGGGATGATCTCGTCCTTGAAGCGGCCTTCCTTCTGCGCCGCTTCCGCCTTCATCTGCGACTGCATCGCGAACTCGTCCTGCTCGGCGCGCGACACCTCGTATTTTTTCGCGACGTTCTCGGCGGTGACGCCCATGTGGTACTGGTTATAGACGTCCCACAGGCCGTCGACGATCATGGTGTCGATCAGCTTGGCGTCGCCCATGCGGAAGCCGTCGCGCGAGTTGTTCAGCACGTGCGGCGAGGCGCTCATGTTCTCCTGGCCGCCGGCGATGATGATGCCCGCGTCGCCGCAGCGGATGGCCTGGGTCGCCAGGTGGGTGGCCTTCAGGCCGCTGCCGCACACCTTGTTGATGGTGTAAGCCGGCACCATGGTCGGCAGGCCGCCCTTGATGGCTGCCTGGCGCGCCGGGTTCTGTCCTACGCCGGCCGTCAGCACCTGTCCGAGGATGACTTCGCTGATGGCGGCCGGATCGATGCCGGTCCTGGCCAGCAGTGCGCGGATCACCTGGGCGCCCAGTTCGGCCGCAGGAATCTTGGATAGGGTGCCGCCAAATTTGCCGACTGCGGTTCGGCCGGCGGCCACAATTACGACATCTTCCATGTAAGTCTCCGATGTTCCGGCCAGTGGCCGAAGGGGTTTCAGGGCACGCGGCCCAAGCGGCAAAAGTAACTATCCTAGATAGCGGACCCAAATCGCGTTTGATCAAAATCAATCTTATCAGCTAATTCACAAAAAACCATGGGGGATTGACACCATTTTCGGTCGCAGACAGGCTGGTGCGCGCGTCCTCCTTTGTCCTATGCTCCCCTTCCAGCAAATTTCACAGTAGAATGCACGGGCCCTGCATCCGCAAGGCTTAGTTGCCGTCGAGAACCATCGACCGCGCCGAACCCTTCGCCGACTATTTATGCTCAAAAGCCCGTCCCAACTGCCCATCGAAATTAAGATTTCCACCGTCGTCGCGATCTCGACGATCCTGCATTCGGCCGAGCCGCTGGCAATCGATGCGGCCCTGAAGCAAATGACGGGCGGCGTGTCCGATTTCTTCGAAGACGAATTCGCGGTGATCGACGTCAGCGCCATCGCCGCCGACGCGCCGCCGATCGACTGGGCCCAGCTGGTAGAAGTGCTGAAGAAATACCGCCTGAACGCGGTCGCCGTGCGCGGCGCCACCCCGGCCATGGCCGAAGCGATCCGCGCCCGCGGCCTGTCGATCGATGACGGCAGCAGCGGCGTCAAGCCGCGCGAGGATGCCGACATCGCACCGGCAGCACCTGCGTCGGCGCCGGCGCCTGCCGCGGCCCCCGCACCTGCCCCGGCGGTAGCCGCACCGATCGGCGCGATGATCGTCGATACCCCGGTGCGCGCTGGCCAGCGCGTGTATGCGCGCGGCTGCGACCTGATCATTACTGCTGTCGTCAACAATGGCGCTGAAATCATCGCCGACGGCAGCATCCACGTGTACGCCGCGCTGCATGGGCGTGCCCTGGCCGGCGCGTCCGGCAATGCAGAGGCGCGCATCTTCGCGCTGTCGATGCAGCCGGAGCTGGTGTCCATCGCCGGGGTGTACCGCACCTTCGACGAAGGCTTCCCGCCTGAACTGGCGCTGCGGCCTGCACAAATTCGTTTGCACGGGGACCGACTCGATATACTATCGCTCAGTTCGGCTACCCGCGCCTGAAATCCAGATACTGAAAAGGACCTCCTGTGGCAAGAATTATTGTTGTGACGTCGGGCAAAGGCGGCGTCGGAAAAACCACTTCCAGCGCCAGCTTCTCCACCGGCCTGGCCATGCGTGGCCATAAGACCGCGGTGCTCGACTTCGACGTCGGCCTGCGCAACCTCGACCTGATCATGGGCTGCGAACGCCGCGTGGTATACGACCTGATCAACGTGATCAACGGCGAAGCCACGCTGAACCAGGCGATGATCAAGGACAAGCACTGCGACAACCTGTTCATCCTACCCGCCTCGCAGACGCGCGACAAGGATGCGCTGTCGGAAGAAGGCGTCGAACGCGTGCTCAACGACCTGGTCAACATGGGCTTCGAGTTCATCATCTGCGATTCGCCGGCCGGCATCGAGCACGGCGCGCTGATGGCGCTGACCTTCGCCGACGAAGCGATCATCGTGACCAATCCGGAAGTCTCGTCGGTGCGCGATTCGGACCGCATCCTGGGCATCATCCAGGCCAAGTCGCGCCGCGCCCAGACCGGCGCCGAGCCGGTCAAGGAACACCTCCTGATCACGCGCTACTCGCCGAAGCGGGTCGAAGCCGATGAGATGCTGTCGTTCCAGGACGTGCAGGAAATCCTGCGCATCCCTCTGATCGGCATCATTCCGGAATCGGAGTCGGTGCTGCACGCGTCGAACCAGGGCAATCCGGCGATCCACTTCAAGGGGACCGACGTGGCCGAAGCGTACGAGGACGTGATTTCGCGCTTCCTCGGCGAAGACGTGCCGCTGCGCTTCACCAGCTACGAAAAGCCTGGGTTGCTACAGCGCATCTTTGGGACGAAGTGATATGGCCCTGCTCTCATTCCTGTTCCCGTCGAAGCCGAAGAGCGCGACTGCCGCCAAGGAACGGTTGCAGATCATCATCGCGCGCGAACGCACCAACCGCACCGGGCCGGACTTCCTGCCCGCGCTGCACCGTGAACTGATCGAGGTGATTTCGAAGTACACCAAGGTCAACGCGGACGATATCAAGATTTCCCTGGATCGCCAGGGCAACCTTGAAGTACTCGACGTCAACGTCGTGCTGCCGGACGCCTGATTCCCTGCGCATGCCTTCGCCCTTTGGCGAAGGCGGCAGCACTACATCACCGGCACCACCGGTACTGTCGTGCCCGACAGCTCGCGCGCCACCGCCGCGCAGTCTTCGACGTGCTTGTAGCCGAGATGGCGGAACACGGCAAACCCGATGGCCGCCGCCGCCACCGAACCGGCGATGGGCACGAACTTGGTGGCCGACTTGGCCGCCGAGCGCATCCCGATGCGCTTGAAGACTGACAGCAGCAGTTCGCGCGTCATGATCTTTCCTACCAGCATGCCGCCAATCCCGACCGCCGCTTTATACGCGATCATCTTGTGGCTCGGCTTCAGGCGGTCGATCTGCTCCGGCGTCAGTCCGAACGACTTGTTCACCTCGTCGACCAGCTTGGCGAACATCGACAGGTCCGACACCACGTCGATCCCTGGGATCGGCACCGCCGAGACACCCGCCGCCATCACTGCCTTGCGCCGGACCAGTCGCCGGCACTTCTCCCTGACGTCCTGGATTTCGCTGGTCGTTACGGGAATCGGTCCCCACTCCATTACCTCAGCCGTTGTCATTCAATTTCCCCTTGCCAAAAAAGTTGCATTCAAGATCTATACATGTTGAACTCGCAGTTTTTACAGTGTACCTTGTTATAAATTTAGTACGGTGCACGACTGGCGGACGGGGCAGCTGATAGCTATCAGATAAAACATGTGTCTCTTATGCGTCTTATTTTGTAAAAGTCTGTTATATTCTGAGTAACTTTCTTTAAATAAATGTAGGATGTATCCTACAATGAAGTTTTCCGTCAGACCAACAATATGAGAATCGCCGTCCTCGACAACGACCGCAGCCAGGCAGACCTGATTTGCCAGGTACTGACTGCTGCCGGCCACTCCTGCCAGTCCTGGGACAGCGGGAAGGATATGCTCGCCCATCTGCGCAAGGACAGCACCGACATGCTGATCCTCGACTGGCAGGTGGCCGACATGAGCGGCGTGGATGTGGTGCGCCGGGCGCGCGAAAAGATGCCCGCGCATACCCCGATCATGTTCCTGACGAGCAGCTCGGGCGAGGACGACATCGTGGCTGGCGTCGGCGCCGGCGCCAGCGATTACATGATCAAGCCGTTGCGGCGCGGCGAACTGGTCGCACGGGTGCAGGCGCTGCTGCGGCGCGCCTACCCGTCGCAAAACGGCGCTGAAATGCTGCAGTTCGGCCCGTACGTGTTCGAAACGCGCCCCGGCCGCCTGCTGATGGACGGCTCGGTCATCGATGTCACGCACAAGGAGTTCTACCTGGCCTTGCTGTTTTTCCGCAATATCGGACGCCCGCTGTCGCGCGCCTACATCCATGAAGCGGTGTGGATCCGTGAAACCGACGTGCCGTCGCGCACCATGGACACCCACGTTTCGCGCGTGCGCAATAAACTGCAGCTGAAACCGGAAAACGGTTTCCGCCTGGTGCCGGTCTACAGCTACGGCTACCGCCTCGAAAAACTCGGCGCCTAGAACCCGCGTTTTCATTGTGTCAGACCGGCCTGTGCCAGTGTAGGACTTGACCGGGCACGGTATAATGGCGGTACCACACCGCATACTGATCATTCATGCAACTCCTCGCCGTCGGCCTGAACCACACCACCGCACCAGTCTCGATCCGCGAGCAGCTGGCGCTGGCGCCTGACCAGCTCGGCCAGGCGGTGCAGGCTGCGCGCGGGTGGTTTGCCAGGCTCGATTCGCGCGGCAGCGACGAGGCGGCCATCCTCTCGACCTGCAACCGCACCGAGATGTATGCGGCCAGCCAGGTGCCCGACCCGCTCGACGCCAGCGCCCACTTCCTGGCCAGCTACCACCGTCTCGACTTCTCCGAACTGCGCCCGCACCTGTACATGCTGCCGCAGGGCGAAGCGGTGCGCCATGCGTTCCGTGTCGCCTCGGGCCTCGACTCGATGGTGCTGGGCGAGCCGCAGATCCTCGGCCAGATGAAAGACGCGGTGCGCCATGCCGATGAGGCGGGCGGCCTCGGCACCTACCTGCACCAGCTGTTCCAGCGCAGCTTCTCGGTCGCCAAGGAAGTGCGCAGCACCACCGAAATCGGCGCCCACAGCGTGTCGATGGCGGCGGCCGCGGTGCGCCTGTCGCAGCGCATCTTCGACAAGGTCGCCGACCAGAACGTGCTGTTCATCGGCGCCGGCGAAATGATCGAGTTGTGCGCCACTCATTTCGCGGCCCAGAACCCGAAAAGCATCACCATCGCCAACCGCACCATGGAGCGCGGCGAAGCGCTGGCGCACCGCTTCAACGGCCGCGCCATCGCTTTATCCGCCCTGCCCGAGCAGCTGCCGCAGTTCGACATCGTCATTTCGTGTACCGCCTCGACCTTGCCGCTGCTCGGCCTCGGGCTGGTCGAGCGCGCGCTCAAGGCGCGCCGCCACAAGCCGATGTTCCTGGTCGACCTGGCAGTGCCGCGCGATATCGAAACGGAAGTTGGCCGCCTCGACGACGCGTTCCTGTACACCGTGGACGACCTCGGCCAGGTGGTACAGACCGGCATCGAGAGCCGCCAGGCCGCGGTCGCGCAGGCCGAAGCCATCATCGACACGCGCGTGCAGTCGTTCATGCACTGGATGGACGACCGCGCCGTGGTGCCGGTCATCCAGGACATCCAGGAAAACAGCGAGGCGATGCGCCTGTTCGAGCTCGAACGCGCGCGCCGCATGCTGGCGCGCGGCGACGACGCCGAAGCGGTGCTCGAAGCGCTGTCCAAGGGCCTGACCGCCAAGTTCCTGCATGGCCCGCAGCAGGCGCTGCACCGCGCCCAGGGCGACGAGCGGGCACGCCTCGCGTCGCTGCTGCCGCAGTTGTTCCGCGGCCGCCGTTAGCGTCCCTCCAGCCTTCACGCCGCTCCCGAAGCGGCGTTCGCACCGCCGCGCGCTACGCGCACCCCACACCCCTTTTAGAGCACCCTATGAAACCATCGATGCTGGCCAAGCTGGACCAACTGGCCAACCGCCTTGTGGAACTCGACGAACTCCTGATGCATCAGGAAGCCACGTCGAACATGGACAACTACCGCAAGATGACGCGCGAGCACGCCGAGATCGGCCCGCTGGTCGCGCTGTACAAGGACTTCCAGCGCTTTCATGCCGACATAGCCGAAGCGCAGGAGATGCTGCAGGATCCGGACATGAAGGAATTCGCGCAGGAAGAGATCGAGGCCGGCAAGGCGCGCGTGGCCGCGCTCGAGCTCGACCTGCAGAAGATGCTGCTGCCGAAGGACGTCAACGACGAGCGCAACATCTTCCTGGAGATCCGCGCGGGTACCGGCGGCGACGAATCGGCGCTGTTCGCCGGCGACCTGCTGCGCATGTACACCCGCTTCGCGGAACGCAACCGCTGGCAGGTCGAGATGGTGTCGGAGTCGCCGTCGGACCTTGGCGGCTACCGCGAAGTGATCGTGCGCCTGATCGGCAACGGCGCCTACTCGAAGCTCAAGTTCGAATCGGGCGGCCACCGCGTGCAGCGCGTGCCGGCCACCGAAACCCAGGGCCGCATCCACACCTCGGCCTGCACCGTGGCGGTGATGCCGGAAGCGGACGAAGTCGAGGACGTCAACATCAACCCGGCCGACCTGCGCATCGATACCTACCGGGCGTCCGGCGCCGGCGGACAGCACATCAACAAGACCGATTCGGCGGTGCGCCTTACCCACCTGCCGACCGGGATCGTGGTCGAATGCCAGGACGACCGCAGCCAGCACAAGAACAAGGCGTCGGCGCTGAAGGTGCTGGCCGCGCGCATCAAGGACGTGCAGCTGCGCGAGCAGCAGTCGAAGGAAGCGGCCACC